>JBPCXB010000201.1:0-2552 GCA_051008935.1 Gammaproteobacteria bacterium
CATCCCTCCCACACCCAGTTCTTGAGAAAATCACATGAACAATACCAAGCAAGCCCTCAAAAGCAACCTGAGCGACATAGAAATGCCGCTGCATCCCGCCCCTCTCGCCTCTACCCTGCGCAACATCGAAGATATCCCTGATTATGCGCCTGAATCTGGGGAGCAGTTCATGAGCAGGCAGCAGAAAGCACATTTCATCGAAAAACTTCAGGCCCACCGCTTGAAGATCACGCAAGATATTAATAAAACGCTAGAGGAGCTGGCAGAAGATCAAGGACTTTTGCCCGATGAAAGCGACCGCGCCAGTCAGGAAGAACTATTTGCGATCCGCATGCGCACTCGGAACCGAGACCGCAAAATGCTGGAAAAAATCAACGAATCGTTGCTCCGGATCAAAAATGATGAATTTGGCTGGTGCGAAGAATGCGGTAGCGAAATCGGTCTGCAAAGGCTTGATGCACGCCCTACTGCAGAAATGTGCTTTGACTGTAAAAGCTTCGAAGAAATGAGAGAGCCCCGAGACTAGCGCAAAATTGCACGGCGCCGTTACAATTACTAGCTGTGCGGCTGCCGCCGGTTGCCGCCTACTTCAGAGCTCGCCTCCAATTTTTTTCTAGACCAGCTATCGCACTTAATCAGGCCAGCTATCCAGCCAAGAGTCTGGGCATTGATCCGGCATTGATCAGCACAGAAGCTGTTGATGTAGCCAGTAGACTCAGCAAGGCCGGCTTCCCTACTTGGCTAGTAGGAGGTGGCGTTCGGGATCTACTACTAGGGATTACGCCCAAAGATTTCGATCTGGTTACCTGCGCCCGCCCCCAGCAAATTGTCAAACTTTTCCCTCGGGCCCAGCAAGTCGGACGCCGCTTTATCTTGGTACTGCTGCCCTTAGGGCGAGGGCAACATCTGGAAATTGCCACTTTGCGAAAATCCCCAAAGGCTATCAGCCACGAAGGGATCATAATCGACGACAATAACTGGTCGGATAGCATCACAGATGATGTTAAACGGCGTGACTTTACCCTCAATGCGCTCTATATGGACCCAGTGCAGGGAACGGTACAGGATTTCACTGGGGGTATCGAACACATTCGCCAGGGCCAAATTCACATGATTGGCGACCCTGAGCTGCGGCTGGCCGAAGACCCTGCCCGCATTTTGCGTTTGTTGAGAATGCAGGCCAAATACCAGCTGAAAGTACCGGAACAACTGCTCAAGACTGCCAAAAAGAAGGCCGCTTTGGTGCGCAAACTTCCCGCTGCCCGCTGGCTGCTGGAAATGGAAAAATTACTGCTCAGAGGCTACAGTCAGACCAGCATACAGCTGCTACGCGAATTCAAACTGCTGCCTATGCAATATATGCCCGGCGAGAAAGCCTTGTCTGCGAAACTGGGATACGATGTTGGGCGGCTCTGGCAGCAGATACTGTCTAGCACGGATCGCCACTCGGAAAGAAAATATGGCACCGCCTCTCAACGCAGCCTCAATGTTCAATGGAGTGGGCTGCTAGCTGCACTGCTGTGGCCAGCCTGCCAACTCAAGAGCCTGCATACCAAAATACCCAGCGACCCCGACCTTTGGCTGAACTGGACTGACGCTATTGTGCTCAAGCAGCCTTTTCTGCAAAGCACCAAACAGCAGCGGGCATCTATTGCGCAAATATGGCGCATTCAGGCCAGCCTTGAGCGCGATCGTGTGCCCCCAAACCTGCTCCGTTCCAACCACTTTTCTCAAGCCCTCTGGACTGCCCTGATGCGCAAAAGAGCAGGCGATGCCAGCATGGCAAAGCTGGATCACGCCAAATGGAAATCTGCAAACAGCCAGGTACGCACCCACAATAGACGCAAACCTAGAGGCAGGCGCACCAAACCCTGACAGCCGAGCCTGTCAATCTGGCCTGTCAAGGGTCAAAAGCGCAACCGGCGCCTCTAACACTTGCACTGATCCAGATCACGAAGAAAATACTGGTATTCTGTTCAGGGCACTGCTGCTGCAAAGACACTGCACCACTGGCACACCTGATGCACATGCACGGGCCTGATCTACCTGAAACCAGAGAGCACGGATATGAACCAGCCAGCCTTTTACCCGCCGCCTGAGGAGGCTCAAAGCCACAATTACATCGACTCTGAGGAATACCGCAGGCTCTACCAACTGTCCATCGAGCAGCCTGAAACCTTCTATCGGGAGCAAGCGCGCAATTATCTAGACTGGATACGCCCATTTTCCAAAGTGTACAGCGGCAACTTTGCACAAGGCGCTGTGCGCTGGTTTGAAGACGGGCAGCTCAATGCCTGTTTCAATTGCCTGGATCGCCATCTGCCTACCATGGCTAATGAAACAGCCATAGTCTGGGAAGGCGACGAGCCTGGACAAACCAGCGACATTAGTTTCTCGGAACTGCATCAAGCTGTGTGCAAATTTGCCAATGTGCTGAAAAAACGCCAGATCAAAAAAGGCGACAGAGTCTGCATTTACATGCCCATGATCCCAGAAGCCGCTATTGCCATGCTGGCTTGCGCGCGCATCGGTGCTGTCCACTCCGTGGTATT
>JBPCXB010000202.1:0-3728 GCA_051008935.1 Gammaproteobacteria bacterium
GGGTGCTGATCCTGCGAAGAAATCCAAAACATAATCTGTTTCTCTAGCAGCTTGCTTAATTAGAAATTGAAGAAGTTCCAAAGGTTTTGGAAAATCGAATATCTTTTTTCCATTAAAGATGTTCATAAGTTTTTTTGTTGAGTTCTCAGTAGAAAACCAACCCCGCTGAGTGACTATCGCCTTTCTTTCATTCCGATAACTACCAATTAGTTTCTTTTGTCTGGGTGTGCCATCTGGGGAGCTTGGAAATATTATCAATGCATCCGCCATCATCCGAGCAATAGCCTCTTCAGAGAACGCCCAGTTCCCATGAAACTCATTTCCATTATCGGGGTCGGTAATTTTGAAAGAGTTATTTTGATTGCCAGTCGCCCTAATGCTTTCACTTCTCCATAAACCTCGTCGGTCGTTATCCGGATTGCCAAAATCTTCTTCGTTTCGCTCCTCCCCAAACCCAATGAATGTGTTTTTAAAGTATGCAACAACGTATTCGTGGTTATGCATAACCATGGTAACGGGAGGTACACCTCTAGCGGCTCTTTTTGTTTCCCAAACAAATTGCCCTAAAAAATTTCCTGCACCATACACCTCATCACAAAGGCGGCGTAGGTTGGCGACCTCTCCATCATCAATTGAAATGAAAATGACACCGTCATCGGCCAGCAGGTTTCGGGCCAGTTTCAGGCGTGGATAGATCATACTCAGCCAGTCGGAGTGAAAACGGCCTTCGCTTTTTGGGTTAGCAACAAGGCGGTTGCCGTTAGCATCGCGCTGGCCGCTGGCTTCTTCATATTCAGCCCTGTTTTGCTTGAAGTCATCGCGATAGATAAAGTCATTGCCGGTGTTATAAGGCGGGTCGATGTAGATCATCTTCACCTTTCCCAAATAGGTTTCTTGGATGAGTTTCAGCGCCTCCAGATTGTCGCCCTCAATAAACAGGTTTTGCGTGCTGTCAAAAGCAACGCTTTCATCTTCTATGGGGCGCAGGGTATTGCTAGTCGGCTGATAGGCCATAGCGGTAGCATGGCGCTTACCCGGCCAGTCTATCCGATAACGCTCTTGCGGGCCTTCAACCAGGTGTGAAGACAGTTCCTGCCTGAGCGCATCAAAATCGACCGCCAGCCCGTCTTCGGATTCTGTCACACATTCGGGGAATAGCGCGCGCATCTTCTCAATGTGCCCTTGTGCCAAATCTGTTGTTTCAGCGTTCAATTTTTTCATGATGCGTCCCCTGCGGTTAATACCTGCATCTGCAATTTTGCTTCCTTTAATTCTGTGTTCATCGCCATCTGTTTTTTGTATTGAAGTTCGCTTCTTCTTGCACCCTGTAGCCTGGTTATTTGCTTTTGCAGCGCCTTAATTTCAGCACAGCGCGCGATATGTTGCTCCAGCGTCTCGCGGGTACGTGCTGCAATGGGCAGCAGCGATTTCAGCAGGGCCTGATAGAGCTGATCCATATCGATGGCAGTGGGCAGTTTTTGGCGTTCTGGCATGCTGCTTTGCCATTCGGTGCCGAAATAGGCTTTATTAACAACAACCCATTTATCACCACCTGCCTCGCTTGGCCGCTTATAGGCTGCTCGTACGCATCTTTGTTCGCCATAAGTGAGCTCAAAAATAGTGGCATGCGGTATGGCCTTATCGATGGTGCGCAACACTGCATCATCTAGATGGCCCGTTTTTAAGGCCAGGGTCAAAACTTGTATTTCAATATCGGGCCCACCGGCCATGGCCTTTAGGGTTGTCGGTGCAAGCTTATAAGCCCAAATGATGCGGTCAATGTGGCTGGTAAATTGTTTACGCACTGTTGCAGTGGGCTTGGTATCCTGAAGAATTTTGCTTTTGGGGATAATGCGCCCAAATTGAGTACCGGCGGGGTAGTCGAAAAATGCCATGCCCAGTCTATCCGTCTTATTGGCTACCGGCGGCCTGTACCACCAAGAATGCGACCAACTCAAAGTCGTCCAAGCCTTTAACTTCATGAACCAGTGCCGAGGTAGCACCGCCGGTAAATAGGCTATCGAGGTCTTTTTCTTCTTTGACCTCGATGATTGAGGCAATAACGCTGGTCAGCAGCTCAGACTGTGCTTTCATCTTGCGGCCGTCATCAGTAAGCTTGTTGAAGAGCCGATACACTTGGGCGGCTGGCTGATTGCGCCCACGGCAGGCTGTGCGTACCAAATCCAGCACATGCTTGACCTCCGTATGCTTGGCCAGTATCTCGCCGTCATTGCCGATATAAACCAGATAATAGGGGTGTAAGCGGTTCTGTTGGTTGATGTTGACGTCGTCGTGGATATTTCGCAGCGCAAAGATAATGCCAGGCTTCAGCGCCTTGGTTGTTCCGGCAGGTACGACTGCATGCATGCCTTTGGCAGCATTGCGGATTTCACCCTGTTCTTTGACGTAATTCAGTAAGTCCATACGGAAATCATTGAGCCCTAAATCGGTAATGCTGACACCGGTTTTTACATCTTCCAGCTCGATGACCTCATCTTGCAATTGCTGCAGCTGATCTCGGCGATAGGCAACATCATTGGCTTTAGCTGTTAGCGGGTTATCATCACCTGTGGCGGTCACATCGGCTATCACCATGCGGTTTTCGACCCGTTCTTTGAGGTTGATATAGTCGTCCAAGGATATATTGGGCCAGTAATTAACCAGTTGGATTTTCTGATTAGGGGAGCCAAGCCGGTCGATGCGCCCAAAACGCTGAATGATGCGCACGGGGTTCCAGTGAATGTCATAATTGATCAAATAATCGCAGTCCTGTAGGTTTTGACCCTCGGAAATGCAATCCGTGCCGATCAGAATATCTAAGTCATCTGTGCAGTCACTCATAATCAAGTCGCGTTCTTTTGCTTTTGGGGCAAATAGCATCAAGAGTGATGGAAAGTCATAAGTTTTTTTAAAGGTGGATTTGGGTGTGTCTGACCCAGATACGCGCCCAAGGCTTAAGCCGTCTTGGTCATGCAGGTGGGCCTTGATGTGTTCATACAGATAATTGGCGGTGTCTGCAAAAGCGGTAAAGACCAGCACCTTCTTGTTATTGGCGTTGAGTGGGTTTGCCACTTTTTGGCGGATGTTTGCGATCAGAAGCTGCAATTTTGCATCGTCGGCAGGTTTGATTTTGTGCATCTCGGATAGCAAGGAGTTGATAACCTTGGCATCACTCTCGAGGTCTTGCTTCCAAGAGGTGAGATTCATATCGCCGAGGCTGATGTTGGTTTTCGATCCGGTTGCAAAACTTTCCATACCGCTGAGTTCATCGTCCTCATCGCCGTAACCTCCCATGTCGATTTTGGAAAGTGCGTCTTCTGCTTTGCTATCTTCGAAGCGCGCAATGGCATCCAGCGTATTGCTGATACTGCTCTGAAGCTTGGTAAGCGTTATGCGGAATGCCTCAACAGAACTTTCTAACCGCTTCAGAAGATTGGTTGTCATCAGTGCTTGCAGATTCTTCTCGCGGTCTGCATGCCGGAAGATACTTTTTCCGCTACCTAGCTCGGTGTCGTAGAGTGCGTCATACTTCTTGCGGCGGCTGGCAAAGACATAATTTAATGGCGCATACACGGCTAGATTGAGCGAGGTGAGGGTTTCTACAATATCGTTCAATTCCGGCACATCTGTTCTGTCTGTAAGCCTACAGCGGTGAGATATAGGTTTCATGCGCTCTGGAAATTTGCCAATTTCAGAGGTGTCGTAATAACCGGTGATATGCTTTCTTG
>JBPCXB010000203.1:0-4345 GCA_051008935.1 Gammaproteobacteria bacterium
CTAATTTCGCCGCACCGTAGTTGGATTGGCCGAAATTACCATACAGACCTGTAGAAGAGGTCGTCATAACGATACGTCCATAATTCTGCGCGCGCATCTGTTCCCAGATGGCTTTCGTACAAATTACTGACCCCATCAAATGCACTTCAACTACGGCTCGGAAATCCTCAATCTGCATCTTGGCAAAAGTTTTATCCCGAAGAATTCCAGCGTTGTTGATCAGAATATCGATACGCCCCCAAGCTGCCAACACTTCTTCAACCATCCGGGCCACGGATGCTTCGTCTGTCACGCTACCATTGCTGGCCATGGCTTCCCCGCCTAGTGCCTGGATCTCCTCCACGACTTTTCCGGCAGCAGTAGCAGAGCCGCCAGTACCATCTACACTGCCTCCAAAATCATTGACCACAACACGGGCACCGCGCCGACCCAGTTCCAGCGCATGCTCACGCCCTAGCCCCCCACCTGCGCCTGTAACTATTGCGACCTGCCCATCAAATCTAATACTCATGATATTCTTCCTCTTTCATCTCTTCCATTAAAGGGTGTTACTGCGTTGTTGCGCACTCATAACCCCCTGTTTAAAACGAGCAAAGCCCTCTTCCACCAATGCTCTTCTTGTGCCGAAATTGATGCGCACGCACTGTGGGGCACCAAATTCAGCGCCATCAGACAGCCCCAAGCCAAAGCGTTCAAAATAACTGCCCAAATGATCTATATTCAGCTGCTGCAGATTAATCCACATAAAAAATGTGGATTCAGATAATACCGGCTGCACTCCAGGCAATTGGCTCATAGCATCAAACAGCCAGTCGCGGTTGGATTTAAGATAGCCTTTCATTTGCTCCAGCCAGCCGCTGCCATGCCGGTACGCGGCCTCAGCTGCAGTGTAGCTGAGAAGACTCACGGCACCAGACATACCATGCCCCTGCAAAAAGCGCATCCTGATCTCAGGGTCTGGCACAACGGCAAAACCCAGCGACAAACCCGCCACATTAAAGGCCTTACTAGGCGCCAGCAACGTGACAGTTTGACGGGCCAGCTCCGGCGACAGAGAAGCAATCGGGCGATACTGGCCATCGTAGACCAGATCACAGTGCACATCGTCACTGCAAATGACGACATTTCGGTCCAGACAGATCTGCCCGATTTGCTCTAAATCAGCCACACTATAGACAGATCCACCCGGATTCTGCGGATTACAGAACAGCAACAGATCCGTATCGGTTTGAATGGTTGCCCGAATCGCATCTGGCGTATATACAGGGCATATGCTGCTTGCACTCTGAGGAATACGCAAAGAACGTCTGCCGTTCTGCTCAACGGCTTTTGAAAAGGGCCCATAGATGACTTCAGGTAACAGAACAGACCTTTGAGGGGCCGAGAGGTTACGCACAGCCAGATTCAATGCGGGCACCAACCCCGGCAAAAACACCAACCACTCTGCTTGAATCTGCCATTGGTACAGACGCGACAAGCGCTCGATAATGACCTCTACAAGACTATCTGGAGCCTCTGTATAGCCTAAAACCGGGTGCTCCAGACGTTTTTTCAGCGCAGATAGCACCTCTTCAGGAGGCTCAAAGTCAGTGTCCCCCAACCACATCGGCAAAATATCCTGCTCTAAATGGCGGTATTTGTTCCATTTTTGCGACCAGTGGGGGCGCCGATCTATCGGCCGATCAAAATCGTAACTGTGCGCCTTCAATCGCGTGAACTCTGAATCCGTAATTGACTTGCCTCTGGCTCTTCACAACCAGAGCGCTGTTAATCTATAGAATTATAGGGAATGCCGCATACCCCAGTTGTATTTCTCCAGTGATACCCGAGCAATTCGCCGATGTACACCCGAATACTCCCATTATTGCTGGCGTCGGTCAGGACATAGACCGCAACCGGAAAAACTCCGACCAAACCCCCATTGCATTGATTGCATCCGCTGCACAACGAGCACTTGAAGATGCAGCGGCTCAAGCAACAATCCATCCCGAAGCTACAGTCGCAGTGCGGCTAGTATTCGACACCCCAGCGCAGTTCAAAGATGCAAAAACAGCACAGAGCCGGCTGACGCAATATGCCAACCCTCCTGCCGCACTGGCACAGCATCTGGGGCTCAAAAGCCGCCATTTTTTTTACAACGAAGGCGGCGGTGCCAGCCCGCAAACCAGTATTAACCTGATCGCCGAGCGTCTTGCGCAAGGCGAATTCAAATCAGCCCTGATCGCAGGTGGCGAAGCCCTTGCAACACAACATATGCGCCACGTTGCCGGCAAATCGGGCTGGCCCGACAACAACCCCGATGCCGGTGAGCCGGAGTACATCGGCGATTTCCACCCCATGCTGACCCCTCAAGAAGCAGCATACGGGCTGAACTTGCCAGTTGCCAGTTACCCGCTATTTGCCAATGGTCTGCGCCAAAAATACCAACAGACTGTCTCTGAACACTTACAGGCTTGCGCCGAACTCTTCCACCCTCTGTCCGCAACGGCCGCCGCCAATCCGCTGTCTTGGTTTCCGGTTGAGCACAGCGTCGAAAAACTCCAAAAAATCGACAATGACAACCGCTGGGTCGGGTTTCCCTACCCCAAATACCTCAACTCCGTGATGCGTGTCAACATGAGTGCTGCTGTCTTTATGTGTACCTGGCAAGAAGCAGACCGACTGGGTATCGAACTCGAAAAACGCATCTTTCTCCATGGCTGCTCGCATGCCCATGACAGCCTATCGATACTCCAACGCCCTGATTACAGCAGTTCACCTGCTATTCGGCACCTCAGCGCGCAAAGTTTCGATATGGCAGGCATCACACCGCAGGATATTGATTGCATGGATATCTACTCCTGCTTCCCCAGTGCCGTGCAAATTGCCTGCGACGAAATCGGCATCATGCACAAAAACCGCAATAGCCAGCCCCATCTGCCCCCACTGTCTTTGGCAGGCGGCTTGCCTTACTTCGGCGGCCCCGGCAACAATTATTGTTTACATGCCCTGCACGAAGCCGTTCACAAGCTCCGCAAGAACCGCGAAGCCTATGCTTTAGTTACCGCCAATGGCGGCTACCTAACAAAACACGCCGCTGGTATCTACTCGGCTCGCCCTACCTTGGGTGCTTGGCAAGCTCCCGATTACCAACAAACCCAACGCAAAGTCGATGCCACTCCAGCGCCTCAGACCGCCGATGCACTAGAGGGCGAGGTCACTGTCGAGACCTATACCGTGCACCATGGGCGCGATGGCGAGCGAAAAGGCATCGTCATCGGCCGCAACAAGCAAGGCATACGCACCTTAGCGCAGGTAGAACCGCAACAATCTGCATTATTGCAATCGATGGTCACAGAAGAATGGCTGGGCCGCAAAGGCCAAGTGCACCGGAACGACGATAAAAATCTATTCAGTGCAAATCTATAATGCGCAACCAATACGCCACCCCAATAGCTGTGATTTACAGCCCAGACAATCAATAGAGAAAGAGCTGACGCTATGCAAAAATCTGTAACTGTTCTAATCACTGGAGCCGCAGGCCAAATTGGCTATGCTATGCTGCCAAGGCTTGCAAGTGGCGAAGTGTTCGGCGCCGATACACGCGTCAATCTACGCCTAGTCGAAATACCAGCAGCAGTCAAAGCTCTGGAAGGGGTGCGTATGGAACTGCAGGATTGCAGCTATCCACAACTGGGCGACATCTCGTGCGGTAGCGATATTGAAGAAGCAGCCCATCAAGCAGACTGGGCACTATTGGTGGGGAGCGTACCGCGCGGCATCATCTATAACGGCAAAAAACTGGAAGAACGCAGCGATCTTTTAGCCATCAACGGCCAGATATTCGTCTCCCAAGGTACTGCTCTGGGTAAGCGGGCTGCCTCAAACTGCCGCGTACTGGTTGTCGGCAATCCAGCCAACACCAACTGCCTGATTGGACAGCACTACGCACACAAAGCGGGAGGCAACCAACAAATCTGGATGGCCATGACGCAATTGGATGCCAACCGAGCCCGAAGCCTGCTCGCTCAAAAAGCGAACTGTTCCGTTGCAGATATCAAGAATCTGGCCATTTGGGGCAACCACAGCCCTACCATGTACCCGGATGCCTTCAACGCCCAGATCAATGGCGCCTCTGCGGCCGATGCCATCGGCGATGCAGACTGGATCCAATCGACCTTTATTGCACAGGTCGGTCAACGCGGCAAAGCAGTGATCGATGCACGCGGCGCATCTTCAGCTTTTTCAGCCGCCAACGCCGCGCTAGACACGGTCAAAAACCTGCAGCAGGATACCCCTCAGGATGACTGCATCAACGCAGCCATAGCCAGCCAGGGCGAATACGGCATAGCTAAAGGGCTGGTAT
>JBPCXB010000204.1:0-1407 GCA_051008935.1 Gammaproteobacteria bacterium
GGGTTGGCGGCGGCTTCCCTCTGGGTGTAGCATGTGCCCCAGTTCGGTATAACGTACTTCGGTGATAAGTGTTGGATCAGGCATGGTATGAAAAAAATAGATTGAATCGGTGTAATCAGGTTGTATCACCACCTGTTTTAGGAGGCGCACCTGATTTTGTTACTACTTTTGTGACTGGGGAGGCCGCTTTAGCAAAATCCGCACGCAACTTGTTGGCTCCTTTCAGCATGAGGCTGTGATCTGATTCCATGAGAAAAAAACTAGCACCCAATTCAATCCAGTGCGGCAGTTCCTCCATACGGGGCAAAAACATGCCCACTGCCTTTCCTGCTCGTTGGCCAGCGCGGCATATCTGAGCTACTGCTTCCATCACACGCGCATCTTGCACCTGAGTAGCGCCGCTGTCGACAGTCAAATCCACTCGACCGACAAAAAGGCAATCCAGACCCTCAACGGCGGCAATACCGTCCAGAACATCCAAGGCACTCAAATCTTCTATCTGGGCAATCACCGAGGTACTAGCCTGGCTGCGGGCCACATGCTCAGAGATAGGCACGGTGGTATAGCCTGCGGCCCGTGTAGAGCCAGCATAGCCGCGCCCGCCTGGGCCAAAGTAAGCCGAATGCACCAGTTTCTGAGCTGCTTCAACGGTATTGACATGAGCGGCGATGACCCCGTAAGCTCCATAGTCGAGCGCTTGCATCACCTGCACAGGGGTATTGTCTTCCATCCGGATCACCACTGGCGTATTGGCGCTGCGCAATGCGTGTACACAGGCATCTAGGCTCACTCGGTCGAAAGGAGCATGCTCGGCATCCAAGCACACGACATCTAGCCCACTCAAGCCCATTACCTCTGCTATAACCGGCGACGGCGTTTTCAAGTAGGTACCAATGAGCAACTCGCGCGCCAACAAACGACGGCGGAAATCAGCAGCGTTATGCATAGCAACTACTCAGGCTACAGGCAGGACAAGCGCGCCCAATCATTGGCAGCGGACCAACCAGTCTTTCAAAGCTTGCGTGACCTGATCTGGGCACTGCATAGACGACAGGTGACCACAGCCTTCCAACACCGTCAAATGGGCTTGCGGTATGGCATCTGCCATGGTACGATGCACGGCAACCGTGCATAGTTGATCGTACTCGCCGCACAGAACCAGAGTCGGCACACTGATGCTGGCCAGTGTATCAGTACTGTCCGGTCGATCGCGCAATGCCTGATTCTGGCGGATAAATGCGTCACACCCCACAGAAAGGCCCATGTCTACAATGCGATCAAACTCAGACAATGCAAAGGTGTCGCCTGGAACTAAATACCTAGGTACCAGTTTGCTGATGAGCAGGTCTTTCAATGCGGATATCCCTTGCAGGCGCACCCGCTCTATCTGTTGATCCCGTTCAAGCT
>JBPCXB010000205.1:0-5562 GCA_051008935.1 Gammaproteobacteria bacterium
TGCTGTTACAGGACATTCAGGGTCTGGAAGAGTACCAAGTGAAGCTGTCGCTGATGGGTCAATCGCTCTGGCATGCGCAAGACTGGTTGCAGTTGAGTGTGGGTTGGCAGATGACCTTGGGCGAGAGCTTTTGGGTGTTACCCACACACCTCTATCGGGGGGAGATTCAGTACAGTTCGGTGACCCATGCGTTTTCGGATCAGGTGCAGACCAGAGTGCAGGGCAGTTACCATTTGCCGCTAGGTACAACGTCCACTTCGTCTACATCACCCCACAATCCGCGTCAGACCGTGTTGGCGTTTTATGTCGGTCAACCGCTGTTACAAGCAGGCGGCTTTAATGCGCTGGCAGAGGTAGACCACGCGTTGGGCATCCGTTTAGACAGCCGTTTCTGATAGGGGCTGTGATTTAAACACCCAAAGGGTTCTGGGATCGCTGTTTTCGCTGCAAATGACCGGAATCCGCCCATAAAATAAATGATCAGGGTATGGCGAGAGTATTTATGATGCTTGAAGAGAACTGCGCTTTTAGAATAAATAGCAACACTAGCAACGTGAGATGCACTGTATGGACTGCTTTGGCGGGTGCCTTGATTCTGGCCGGTTGCCAATCAAGCCCTGTGGTCAGCGCTCCGCCGCCTGCTCAAAACTTCCCTGATGCTGGCCCAGTATATCGAATAGATCCTGACCCTTTTCCTGCAGTTGCCTTTCAGACTGGCCTGTCTACTGGTGCCGCCAGTTTTGCTGTTTCCGACGCATCTGATCCGGCTTGTCTGGGTTCTCAGAACCCCGCGCAAGACCCTGAGGAAACCCATGCGGATTATTCGAAATCTTTGATCAATATCGGCTTGGCCTACGATATTGGCCTCAGCGGTAACTGCGTTACGGTAGCAGTGCTGGATACCGGGCTCAGTAGTTCGGCACACATTGATTTGCCTCGGGAGCGTGTGTTTGCACCAGATGGGGACTATAACGATGTTGTTGTTGGCATCACTGTTGATCCAAACGGTAATCAGTTCAAGGTTTTGGGTTCAGACCATGGTACTGCAGTAGCTAGCGCTGTAGCCGGCGCCAAAAACGGTGTAGGCAGCCACGGTGTCGCTTTCAATGCGACCATTCATGCTTTTGACCGTGGTGATCTGCCTCTCTCGGATGGTCATCTGACCGATTATTTTACTCATGTGATGAGCCTGACAGACAGCAAAATCTATAACATGAGTTGGGGGTATACAGATGTATCTCTTGAATCAGTGTATCAAGATGGCATGCCTTTTAATGAAAACAATTTGCGTGAGCTGTTTGGCACTGTCATTGATCTATGGGCTCAGAGCGACGTGCATCCCGATGATCGCACGTTGCTTGTCTGGGCAGCCGGAAATCAAAACAATCGCGGTGCACTAACCTACGGCGCTGTACCTAGTTCGCCCGGCCTTTTATCTGCCTTACCTGTGCATATTGAAGAGTTGTTAGGCCATTGGATTACCGTTGTTGCCGTCGGGCCAGACGGGTTGCTAACAGGCTTCTCTAACCGTTGCGGTTTGGCCGCTGCCTTCTGTCTGGCTGCACCCGGGCAAGAAATTATTTCTCCTATTCCTGTTCTGGATGCGGAGGACAATTTTTATGACAGTGGTTTTTTGCCTGCAACTGGTACGTCTTTTGCCGCCCCCATAGTGGCTGGCGCCTTGGCGCTGATGGAAGAGCAGTTCCGAGGGCAGTTGGGTTCGACGGCTCTGGCCAGCCGCCTCTTTGCAACGGCTAATAAATCCGGTGTGTATGCCGATACCACTATTTATGGTCAGGGTCTGTTAGATGTAGAGCGTGCCATCACTCCGGTAGGATCTGTGGTGCTCACTCCTGAATCTGCGTCTGCATCTGCATCTGGGTCGATTTCGTTCTCTGCTATTCGGTCGCCTGTAGGTAGCGGATCGGATTTTCTCTACGGGCTCTATCAAGCAGTATCCGACACTGAAGTGATGCTGACCGATGCACTGGGAGCTCCGTTCTGGAAGCAGTTCGGTGCGTTGCCTGGCGCCCGTCCCGCTCAGTTATCGACCCCAGCGCGGCTCAGCCATGAACTGGTGCAGCAGACCGGTCAGGTGTCGGTGATTCCGGGTGTTGCACTGGGTTCGCCTTTTACGCAACTGCGTTCGTCCCGCTCAACCCTGCAAGGGGGCTATGAATGGGGTTATGCCTTAGATAGTAGAAAAAGTCATAGCAGAAAGAGTCACAGCGGCAATGGTCTGTCGAATCTGCAGTCGGGCTACTTTATCAGCTTTGGCATGGCTCCGGAACTGCTTCTGAGCCTGTGTCCTATGTCGCAGTGTTCGCGCCATCTGGCAGGGCCTGAACACCAGCTGGCGGCCCAGCAGGTATTCGGGTTGGGTGTTGGTGCCCGCTTGGGTTCGGGTCTGTTGTCGGCTGCTTGGTTCGTCAATCCGGATGACGGCGCCAGTTCGAATCCGTTGCACATTGCCCAATCCCATCAATCCAATGAGCTGTTCGGCTCCCATGAGCTTTTGGTGGTGCAGTATCAGTCTGCTGCCAATCGTTTTTCTTGGTCGGCTGATGTGGGTATGTTGAATGAGCCGCACAGTTGGCAGGGGCTCAGCAGTTTCAATTCGCCTTATGGGGATTTTCAAAGCCAGATGGACTATGTAGGGGTCAAGGGCATCTGGTGTCTGGATGCGGCGGTTCTGCACTGTCAAACCGGCGCTTCGAGTTGGAATCTGGGTGCTGCGTTTTCGTGGTCGCAACTGGATTTAGACCAGAAACAGTCGGTGCTGTTACAGGATATTCAGGGGCTAGAAGAGTACCAGTTGAAGCTGTCATTGATGGGTCAATCGCTCTGGCATGCGCAAGACTGGTTGCAGCTGAGTGTGGGTTGGCAGATGACCTTGGGCGAGAGTTTTTGGGTGTTACCCACGCACCTCTATCGGGGGGAGATTCAGTACAGCTCGGTGACCCATGCATTTGCGGATCAGGTGCAGACTAGGGTGCAGGGCAGTTACCATTTGCCCTTAGGTACATCGTCTACTTCGCCTAGCTCGGCTCGCAATCCGCGTCAGACCGTGTTGGCGTTTTATGTGGGTCAACCGCTGTTACAGGCGGGTGGCTTCAATGCTCTGGCAGAGGTAGACCACGCACTGGGCATCCGCTTAGACAGCCGTTTCTGATTTGTTTAGGTCATTGGTAACTCGGGCAGCTCAGGCGGTTCTGGAATCGCTTGTCAGAATTGTCAAAGTAAAGACTTGAGGCTCCGTATTGACTAGAAAGTAACAAGCATCCGCCAACTAAGCTAAATTGATTAGGGTATGGCGAGAGTATTTATGACGCTTGAAGATAACTGCGCTGTTAGAAAAATTAGCAACACTAGTCACATCAGATGCACTGTATGGATTGCTTTGGCGGCGGCCTTGATTCTGGCCGGTTGCCAATCAAGCCCCGTGGTCAGCGCTCCGCCGCCTGCACAAGGCTTCCCTGATGTTGGCCCAGCATATCTATTAGAACCTGTTCCTTTTCCTGCAGTTGCTTTTCAGCCCGGTCTGGCTACTGGTACCGCCAGTTTTGCTGTTGCAGACGCATCTGATCCGGCTTGCCTGGGTTCTCAGAACCCCGCGCAAGATCCTGATGAAACCCACGCTGATTATTCGAAATCTATGATCAATGTCGGCATGGCCTACGATATTGGCCTCAGCGGTAACTGTGTTTCGGTAGCAGTGCTGGATACCGGGCTCAGTAGTTCGGCACACATTGATTTGCCTAGGGAGCGTGTATTTGCCCCAGATGAGGACTATAGCGATACTGTTTCGGGTTTCGTTTATGACAAGGAAGGTAATCAGTACAAGGTTCTGAGCTCAGACCATGGTACTGCAGTAGCTGGTAATGTAGCCGGCGCAAAAAACGGTGTAGGCAGCCACGGTGTCGCTTTCAATGCGACTGTTCATGCCTTTAGCATTGATGCCCTTTATATCACGGATGCTGATCTGACCGATTTTTTTACTCATGTGATGAGCCTGACGGACAGCAAAATCTATAACATGAGTTGGGGGATTGGTGATACGTCTCTTGAATCAGTCGATTCACATGGCAATTCTTATTCTGAAAATAGATTGCGCGCACTGCTTGGCAATGTGATTGATGTATGGGCCCAGAGCGACGTGCATCCCGATGACCGCGTGCTGTTTGTCTGGGCAGCTGGAAATGAAAATAATACCGAGGCATTGGCCATGGGTGCTGTACCCAGTTCGCCCGGCCTTTTATCTGCCTTGCCTGTGCGTATTGAAGAGTTGTTAGGCCATTGGATTGCAGTTGCTGCCGTTGGGGAAGATGGTTTGCTAACGCACTTTTCTAACCGTTGCGGTTTGGCTGCAGCCTTCTGTCTGGCTGCACCTGGCGAAGGCATTGTTTCTCCTATTCCTGTTCTGGATGTGGAAGACAATTTTGTTGATACTGCTTATACGTCTTTAAATGGCACGTCTTTTGCGGCCCCTATAGTGGCTGGTGCCTTGGCGCTGATGGAAGAACAGTTCCGAGGGCAATTGGGTTCGACGGCTCTGGCCAGCCGTCTTTTTGCTACGGCTAATAAATCCGGTGTGTATGCCGATACCGCTATTTATGGCCAGGGCCTTTTAGATGTAGAGCGTGCTATCACTCCGGTAGGGTCTGTGGTGCTGACTCCTGAATCTGCGCCTGGGCCGATTTCGTTTTCTGCTATTCGGTCGCCTGTAGGTAGCGGATCGGATTTTCTCTATGGGCTCTATCAAGCAGTATCCGATACTGAAGTGATGCTGACCGATGCATTGGGAGCTCCGTTCTGGAAGCAGTTCGGTGCGCTGCCTGGCGCCCGCCCCGCTCAGTTATCGACCCCTGCTCGGCTCAGCCACGAACTGGTGCAGCAGACCGGTCAGGTGTCGGTGATTTCGGGTGTTGCAGAGGGTTCGCCTTTTACGCAACTGCGTTCGTCCCGCTCGACCCTGCGAGGGGGCTATGAATGGGGTTATGCCTTAGATAGCAGAAAAAATCACAGCAGAAAGAGTCACAGCGGCAATGGCCTTAGAAATCTGCAGTCGGGCTACTTTATCAGCTTTGGCATGGCTCCGGAATTGCTTCTGAGCCTGTGTCCTATGTCGCAATGCTCGCGCCATCTGGCAGGGCCTGAACACCAGCTGGCTGCCCAGCAGGTATTCGGGTTGGGTGTCGGTGTCCGCTTGGGTTCGGGGCTGTTGTCGGCTGCTTGGTTCGTCAATCCGGATGATAGCGCCCACTCGGGCCAGCTGCCTTTTGCGCAATTCCAACAAGCCAATGCGCTGTTGGGCTCCCATGAGCTATTGGTAGTGCAGTATCAGTCTGCTTCCAATCGTTTTTCTTGGTCGGCCGATGTGGGCATGTTGAATGAGCCGCACAGTTGGCAGGGGCTCAGCAGTTTCAATTCGCCTTATGGGGACTTTAAAAGTCAGATGGACTATGTAGGCGTCAAGGGCATTTGGTGCTTGGATGCGGAGGTCATGCACTGTCAGATGGGCACTTCGAGCTGGAATCTGGGTGCTGCGTTTTCGTGGTCGCA
>JBPCXB010000206.1:0-2806 GCA_051008935.1 Gammaproteobacteria bacterium
TAGAACGGGCCGCCATAGAAGCCAGCATGCAGGCTCAGGTACTGGGCTTTCAATCCAGCTTTACACTCATGGTGATACTGCTGTGTCTGGCACTGATCCCGGCGGTATTCACGCTCAGAAATCCACCACCTGTACCGACGCCAGATACAGACTCAACACCCGAAGCGGGCGGGGCGAAAGAGACAACAGACCCGTAACAGACACGTCAACCCAACAATCAGCCTACTGCGCTAGCCATACGCTCTGTCAATACGAATCCATATTCTTGGTCAGATGCCAGCCCTTGCCCTGAGGGCATTTATAGACCCTGAGTTTGACCTTCATCTCTTTGAGCAAAATTTCCCCGCGCAGCTTGGCAGCCTTTTGGGTTTTGTACAAATCTTTGCCGCATTCAGTACAGGGAGTAGAAGGCGTTTGACGGTCAGCAGGCGACAAATGCCATTTGCGACAGGTCTTGCAACGATACGCCGTCAGATCTTTACCGTAGGTTTTGCTGGCATATTCTGCAGCGTCGCGGGCCTCAGCGGCACTGGCGTATTCTGTCAGAGGCTTACTACCCGACGTTTTACCAAAACAAGTTGTACTTTTAGTGCCCGCCATTTACACAAATACCTGACCTCTGCGCCTTGCTTTGATTATAGTAAATCGGCTCCGGCTGAGCGACCCTTACTGGACTACTTTATCTTCACGCATCTGGGCAATCTGTTCAGACGAATAGCCCAACTCAGCCAGCACCTGATCAGTATGCTGGCCCACCTTTGGGGCTGCGCTGGGTGGCACCGGCTTCTGCCCCTGCATGCCAATAGGATGCGCCACATAAGCGTGCGGCAGGTCCGAACCCTCGGGCGGCTGCTGCACCACTCCCACAGCCTGCGCCTGTTCATCGGTGCACAGCTGATCCGAACGCCCCAACACCGTGATCGGAAATTGATGCGGCTCAAACAGTTGCAGCCATTCATCCAAGGTGCGCTGTGCCAGCTGCTCTTGCACCAGATTGTGCATCTGGCTACCGGCCTTATTACGCGCTACCAGATCGGCAAAAATCTCTTGCTTCAGCAGATGCTCCAAACCAATCAAGCGCAAAAACAGCTGCTGCTGCTCTTCAAAGCGCATCATATTGATGGCCAGCCAGCGGTCATCCTGAGTGCGATAAGGTTCCATCAGCCATGCCGTATTCTGCTCAAAATGCTGAAAATCAGCCCCAGCTAGAGCAGCAGTAGCAAAGATAGCGCCCGCCCAATAACCGTTGGCTAACAGCGAAGTGTGTACCAAGCTGCCCTGCCCTGTGCGCTCTTTCTTGTACAGCGCACAAGCAATCGCTGCAAACAGAGCTACAGCACTGGGGTGATCTCCCGACCCGGCCAGAGCGCGCGATGGCGGCTGGCCTGGACGCCCCATCAACCCCAAAAGCCCAGTGTGCGCCCAATACGACACCTGATCAAAACCATCATCGTGGCGCTTGGGGCCGCTCTCACCCATAGCCGTTAGCGAAGCATAGATAATCTGCTGATTACTCTGATGCACCTGCTCGTAACTCATACTCAGCCCCTGCCGGTTGCGCACGGGCAAATTGGTAATAAAGATATCCGCCCCGCTAATCAGCTGATGCAACACCTGCTGACCTGCCTCAGACTTGAGATTCAGTGACAGAGATTTTTTGCTATGGTTGGTCAGCTGCCAGCTGTAATTGGAGTCCCCCTTTGGCGAATTGACTAAGCGCGGGAAAATGCGATAAGCATCACCCCAACCCGTAGGCTCTACCTTGATGACCTCCGCCCCCATATCGCCCAAAATCGTGGCCGCAGAAGGCGCGGCGATCCAACTGGCACAGTCTATGACTTTGAGGCCCTGAAACAGGGGCGGATCATTGGGAATAGACATGGTATCAAAGAGTAAAAATAAAGTGCGCTTTATTTTTACTCTTTTTTGACTGTTACTCTTTTGCTAGTGGATTGACGCTCCCCCTCCGGCGTCATTCTGCGCATAGTGAAACGGAGTCGCAGAATCCAGTAAACCTTCTTGCAGGTTGCGTATGTATAACGCGTATCGGTTCTTTTGATTTGCCAACAGCCACACGAACGCTTGCTTTGCCATCTGGCATCACAGCAGCTCTATACTTTTCTGGATGCTGCGACTTCGCGCATCCCCAACCGGCGTCATTCTGCGCGGAGTGAAGCGGAGTCGCAGAATCCAGTAAACCTTTACTCAAGTTACGCTTCTGTAAAGCTGCACCCTTTCTCAGAGTGCGTTAGCACTTGGCTATACCCACTCTATATAATCAATGAGACCCCAAAAACAGACGCAGGATCCTACCAATGACCCCTCCATGGATGCAAAAACAACATACCGCCGTAATCACCGGTGCAGCAGGCGGAATTGGGCTGGAAACAGCATGCCGGTTTGCCGCAGCTGGCATGAATATAGTCATTGCAGATGTCAAAGACAACCTAACGCAAGCTCAAGACGAATTACAGAGCATAGCAGGCGATGCCAACCGCATCATGGCCCACAAATGCGATGTCACATCGCTGGAGCAGTTACAGAGCCTACAGCAAAAAGTAGACCAACGCTTTGGACCGGTACATTGCCTGATGAACAACGCCGGCATTATTGCCCCGGGTGCACCCCCATGGGAAGGCATGGAGGGATTACACCGCATCCTAAACATCAACCTGTTTGGCGTCATCAATGGCTGCCATGCCTTCATCCCCTCTATGCTAGAACACGGCCAACCAGGCGCCATCATTAATACCGGATCGAAACAGGGCATCACCCGCCCCCCGGGCAATTACGCCTATAACCTATC
>JBPCXB010000207.1:0-10019 GCA_051008935.1 Gammaproteobacteria bacterium
CCTTTGTTGCTGTCATCAGTGCCACAAAACAAGGCTCTATCGTAGTGCGTTACCACGAGAGCACCCCGGCGAATTACGAAATTTATTGGGCATTTCCCAGTGACATATGGACAACCTGCGGCGACACTGGTGATTGGATGGAGCACAGTGGATGGGGAAACCTACAGGTGCGGGTTGACGGTGGAAAGGTTATGTCGCTGCGAGGCACTCCCTCAACGGACAAGAAAGCAGCGTTTCTGAGAGACGGCTCAGCGGACACGGTCAATGCCCTAGTGATGTCGCTCAAAACTGCCAAAAAACTAGTGATCCGGACCAAAGACGATTGCCATGAAAAGGGTCAAGCATGGATATTCAGCAAGTTCGATGATATAGCCGGTGAGCATAACCTAGACGGCATTGAATTCTAAGCTGGGCACTAATAACCCTTTGTGAGGTTGAGATAAGCCCTGCTGTGCTTATGCTGGCCGCACCTAGAGCGCCCAGCACCAACCACCAAGCATGTTGAGCATCTCGTGCATGGTCCAGCAGCCATGACACATTGCGTACATCGGATGAACTGAGAGAGCCTGTAATCAACGCAATACTCTCTTTCTCATAGAAGAAGATCGCGGGCTTATTGAAATCCTGCCAGGTCGCTGCCATCACCTCCCCAAATTCGGGGCTGGACTTTGTGATAACAAGCGGTCATCTATATGGGTTAAAGGTGGCTCCCCGGGCCGGACAAAATATAGGTTCCGAATAAATCCGAGGCGGTATAAGACCCCAGAATACATCGATATAATTGGCAAAACACTAACCGCGTTTTCACCGACAGGCCAGATGGAATGGGTCTGGATCAAACAGCTTGGTGGCGGGGTAAAAGCCAAGGTTGCAATCCGCGTTCGTATTGAGGATGATTGGTTTCTTATTGAGGGAGGCTTTATTGATGAAGAGCGCACTGCAAAAATATAAAAAACCATTGATCGGCATTGGCGTCGCTTTCGGCGTGATTATCGCCGTTGCGGTTACTGTGGTATTGAGCAATCCATTGGCGTTGATTGCCAGCATTGCGCGCAATCAGATTATCGCCTCGCAGCAGGCGCAAAGCATTTCGCCTAGCCGATTTGAGGTATTGTTTTGTGGCACTGGCACGCCGCAACACCATCCAGACCGCGGCCAACCTTGCCTTGGTGTCATTGCCGGCGGCAAGTTTTTCTTAATCGATAGCGGCCAAGGCACTGCCGGACGGCTGAACCAGTTTCTTGCTCCTGTAAGCAAACTCGACACGATATTTCTAACGCATTTGCATTCTGACCATATGTCGGGGCTTGGCGAGACGCTGCATAATGGTTGGCTTTATGGCCGCCAAGAATTGGTGCAAGTGGTTGGCCCGCCCGGCACAAAGCATATGCTGGCGGGTTTTCAACAAGCCTATGAAGACGATATTGCTGAGCGGCAACGCGTTGTTGGGGCTGAGTATCTCGATACACAATCTGGCATGGGCGCGGCCCGTGATGTGCAAATCGACAATGGGGAGGCCGTGCCGGTTTACAACCAAGACGGCGTGTTGATTGAGGCTTTCCGCGTCGACCACCCTGATTGGCCATATGCCTATGGCTATCGTATTTCTTTTGGTGGCAAGCTGATTGTTGTCAGCGGTGATACGGCTTACTCGGAAGCCGTTTTACGCCATTCGAAAGGCGCCGATGTGCTCATTCATGAGGCGGTTAATTTGGCAATGATGGATATGGCGGCGAATATTTTGGCCGAGACCGGCTCGCCGATTAACCCCGATCGCATGCAACGCATCGCAGCCGTTCATACGCCGACCCATGATGTGGCGCGTCTGGCACAAAAAGCCGAGGCCAAACATTTGGTTGTGACGCATCTCATCCCACCTGTGCCGGCGAGCAATTTCGCCGAGGGTGTGTTTGCTGATGGCATGGATGCGCTTTTTGACGGAAAGCTAACCATTGCGCGTGACAATATGCGCATCACGCTGATTGAGTAAGGATAGATTGCTTGCAGCCTGTCATCGTTAAGGAGGCAACCAAAGCCCATTGAAAAAATCAATGGCGAAGAGAGTACCCGATGAGTGGCATTCTTGATTTATGTGGGCGCGTCAGCCTAGTGACTGACGCGGAACAAGGACATTCTTTTAGTAATTACGCTAATGTTAGTCAAACGGAGGGCTTCAAAATATGATCATTAAAATGCCAAAATTATACTTGCTTCTACTTTCTATAATTGGCTGCTGCATGACTTTTGTTGGAAATGCACAAAGCCAAACCTCAATAGAAGATGAAAGGGCTAAACAACTGAAAGAAGTGGGAGTAAGCATCCCTGACCCTGACAGAATTAGCAGAGTAGCCGCTGAAACCTTTTCAAAGCCTGTGCTTAAGCAAGACTTAGCAATTCTGAAAAACCTTGCTAAAGATGCAAATACATTTGCAAATCTAGTTTCAAAGTTAACTGATGGGTACGAAGATTATCTGAGACAAAATAGCATGTTTGAATTTGTAACCAATAAGGTCAAAGCTGCGCCTGTGGTGAAAGAATATACAGAACTAGACTCTAAGTTTAAAAAAATACGCAACCAAGCTTACTTAAACTTAGGTAAATTAGCGCTGGCTGATGGAAAACGGATGGAAGCTTTTCTTTTCTTCAATGACGCATATCGATTATCAAATTTTTCATGTCATAACGGCAAGGATGATTGTATAAGATATGAAGCGGAACAAGAATTGAAAAAGATATTGGGCGTTTCCTCTGAGTCATACATACATTATTGATAATAATAGTAATGTAAAGGATGGCTACGAATTGTGAATTTAGAGCCAGGAAAACGCTCAAATATTAAAAACAACGATTTACAGTGCCGTCCGGCGGACACTTTCTCCGCCATATCCCCGAATTAGACACCTGAGTCTTCAGTAACCACTCTCAGAACACCTATCTTGGCGCTTAGCTGTCATGCCGGTCTTGGTAGCGGTCAATTACGAAAGCCTCATCTCGGGTATGTTCGTCTGCTAAATCACGCAATGCAGTGGCAAATCGAACAAAACCAGCGTTTTCTACTGCCACGGCGGCGTTTCGGATCTGGTCCGCGAGATCTCTCTCCTGTTGTCCAGTTGGGTCAACCCAATGGGCGCCGCGAGAGTTGTATTTCCCTACGCTAAAACCACTGCGCATAGCATCAGCTTGTTGGTCATTCAAAGCCGCTGCGGCAGCGCGGTGTATCCATAAACCGTCTGGATCGGGTGGAGTGTGAATCAACACTTTGCCAATATGCTCCAGGGCAACTTCCAAATGGCCAGATTGCGTACAGATGTCCTTTACTTGGTTGAGCCATATAGTCAAGAGTTCTTCGCTGAATGCTCCATCTTTTTGTGTACCCGGGGGCATCTGCCACGCCTGCATTAACCGCCATGCATTTGTGGCGATTGCACGTGATTCCTCGGTAGCTGCTTGCGTCTGCTGATCGTCTTTCGTAGATCGGTACAACAATCGAATGACCTCACAAAAGAACTCCGGGTCACTGGCCAACCTGCTTTCAAGGAGCTGCGGCGCGGCATCACTGTAATTAGGACTATTAAGTAAGGCAATATAGGCCCACTCCACTTCAAAGAGAACGTCTTGATTTACCGAAGGATCTGCCTGAAGAAATTTGATTAGCTCGACAATATGGTATTCGTCCCCGGCAGCGTAGGACTGAGCTGCAAGCCTCAAAGCTTGAAGACACAGGCCACGGTCGATGGGCAGCTTGTCGCGAAGCATCCTGTGCAAGCAGAGGATTGTTGCGTGCGGCCTGCCGTATTCAATCAGTTTTTCAATCGCATGAGTAAAATTTAAATCAACCTCGGCATAATAGGCATTCGCATTGGTGCGTGTCCAATACATACCCTCGTACCCCTGAAGCCATCCAGAAGCACGATCCCATGCTTCTTTGACAAACGGCAAATACGCCAAAAACTGCCCTACTTGTTCGTGCGTCCAATCCGATTTATCGAGTTCATCGCACCACTCCCAGCCTTTATGATGGTAACGCACCCAGATAAATCTGCTCACTAAGGCTTTGTGTTTACTGTCCACTGAATTCAGAAGGGAAGGCAATAGCGCGCGCTCAATGACTGTGTCGGTAATAGCTGCTAATGCATCCCCCACCTGACGCCCTGAAGAGGCTGTTTCAGCAAACCGTATAACACCATCGACACCCACTTGGTTGAAGATTTCTAAAATGGCTGTTTCGCGTCGAGCGTCGAGCAACCTTTGCTGTTCCTCCCAATTGCCGTTCTTTTCGAAGAGATCAAACTCATTACCTGTGAACAGGTGCTGATATAAATTGATCGGATTGGTGGGCGCAAGTTGCTCAGCAACCTGTTCAATGCGCGTAATCAGTTCGTCGGGCAATGCCCCATTGGTGAATCGCCGGTGTTTCTTTGCAAATTGAGTAAGATGTTCCCAAATCGAAAGCCGTTGCTCTTCGACCAGTTCTGAGATGGGTTTAGAGGCAAGAACCTGAAGAAATTGATCTCTAGCAGGTTCAGACAGATGTCCAAAATGATCAATCAAGACGGAAAGCCGTGCGGTATCTTGGCCAGCTGCATCCACCGCCAGCTTCGCATAATTAGAAATCTGCTCTCCGTAGTCAGCGGGCGTAACACTGTTTTCCCAACCATCTGAAATGATTTTGCGCCAACTCGGTTTGCGCGATCCAGCAGAAGACTTTTGCGGATCGGGCAGAAGCTGAATAAGCAGAGTCCAAGCTATATCCGGCCTTTCCTGTAATACCGTTTGCACCGCCACCTGGCGCTTGCTAATAGGTGCCAGTGTTTGCGGCAGCCAAGGCAACAAAATAGTGACCAGCGAATTGATTGGCCGATTGTCCCACTGGCTACTGGAGTCATGACTGGCAAGTTTGCCCAGCGCAACACAGACACGAACCAGATATTGTTGATCCCAAGCTAATACTTCCAACGCCCACAGCAGGCCGGTTAAATAATCATCGCCAACGAGGATGTCCGTGCCCGCTGGAGCAAAAAGCTCGTCATAAGGACAAGGCGTCATACGCATCGCCTGCTCGACCGCCTTAAGAAATACGTTAGGTGCGGCTTCGGCCAGACTGGGCAGCAGGTTGCTCAGGCTGCCCCACATAACCCAGTCAGCATTGCGCAACAGCTCTCTTATTGCCAATACACTGGTATCCCGTGCTTTCAATAGCGTGCACTTAGAACACGCCTCCGGCTGGCTGCCCAGGATGGCCAAACCCTCAGCAATACCTGCCCGCAACGCCTGTGAGTGTTTCAGCACCTTACCATGACCCCTTGCCGCATAGCGCTCTTCAGGGGGCAGTTCAAATACTGGGTCTCGCTCTTGCAATATGGAAACAGCAAGGGATCTAAACCTATCTAGGTCATCATCAAAAAAGCGCTTCCCTAGCTGATTCAACAGCTCGGCTCGATTTACAACGCTCCAGATGCCGTTTTGCACAGCCAACGGGCTGTCAGGATAGTGGGATATTTCCTTCGCTTTCTTTAGCCACTCGTCATAATCGATATCTAACCATTGGGCTATTGCTCCACGGTCGTATGCATTGCTGCCATCCCAACCCCCCATCAAAATTGCTAAAGTCAAATAGCTGGCGTCTGGGTGCTGAGTCCAATCGGTTGTAGGTTCTTCCTGTGCCATCTTGAGCTCTGCGGGCATCTGCACCACACTTTTTTGTTCAAAGACCTCCTTAATATCCTCTGGGATACTGTCACGCGTGAGGGTGCCGGCATCCTTACTCCATGTCTGTACAATATCGACAACCCGTGACCAGATCGACTGCGGACGCTGCTGATCAAATTGAGAGATGTGAGAATGCAGCAGCGACGCCACGACACTAGATTCATTATCAAAATCGTAGCCGAGTAGATGAAAGTGGTTCAAAAAAACATAAAGCTCCTCCCCTGAAACATCGTTACCAGCATTTGCTACCTTCAGGTGATGTTGGATGACTTCTAGTTTTTCAACTTTCTCGGCTGCGCTGAACTTTTCCGTCTTGACATGTAGAAGAAACTTATCAACGTTTGGAGTATGCCTAGCATGATTCAACAACCATGGCATAGTCTGTGAATCGGTTTTACTGAGCGGACCTGTGAGAAGCGCGATACTATCTTTACCCCTCGTGAACTTTGCAGGGTGGTTGTAATCCCGCCAAGCCGCAGCCATCACATCCCCAAATCGCTTATTGCCTGGAGTGATATCAATAGAGCTTTTGATCTGCCCAAGCAATTTGCGCCTTTCTTTGGTTTGTGCGTTTTCTACATAAACAATGATGTCGTCAGTTTCAAAATCATTGATCTTACCCTGCAATTCGATTTCTACAATGGGCCAACGGCGAAGACCCGGTGCGTATCCGCCGGTGAGCATCAATACAACAAAAGACGCTTGAACACGCGCTTCAAAAGAAAATCCGCCACCGGCTGTGCAATAGGAGGGGGCTATCATTTTCTTTTTCACCTTATTTGTTGACATCTATGGCCCTACCTGTTTGCACATGGAATTACAAACAATTCGGATATAGTAGTACTCTAATTTATTGGTATCAATTAGGGAAAAATCAATAGATGCAGAAAATACAAAAAATTTGTGAAGCACTCAACACTGGTGTGTTGGAAAAAGAGGAAGCTATCGCTGTTTCTCTATTGGCCGCTTTGGCAGGACAAAATGTATTTTTGCTCGGCCCGCCTGGGACTGCAAAAAGCCTAATCGCCAGGCGTTTAGCTTCGGTATTTGAAACGAGTGCGTATTTTGAATACTTGATGCAACGTTTTAGCACTCCAGAAGAGGTCTTTGGGCCTATATCGCTAGCTGAGCTAAAAAAAGACAACTACATTAGGAAAGTAGAGGGCTATCTCCCGGTAGCGGATTTTGCGTTTCTAGATGAGATATGGAAATCAAGTCCAGCAGTGTTAAACACGTTGCTGACGATTATCAATGAAAAAAAATTCCGTAACGGCACTGACATTAAGACAGTGCCACTCAAAGCACTTATTTCTGCCTCTAATGAGACGCCACCTGCAAATCAGGGGCTAGAGGCACTTTACGATCGGTTTCTGGTTCGGCTTTTGTTATCCCCCGTTCAGGAAAAAAATTCTTTTGAGGAGGTCATCCAACAGGCCCCAGCAAAATCCGAGGTGGATATTAAAGAAGGTGACAGAATCACCAATAAAGAATTTGAATCTTGGCAAGTAAAGATTGACAAAGTCAAATTGTCACCTGAAACACTAAATGTTATCCAAGCAGTGCGTGTTCAGATAGAACTAAGTAATAAAGATAGAGAGCAGAAAATATACGTATCCGATAGACGATGGCAGAGAGCAGCGCGCTTACTCAAAGCAGGTGCATATTTTTGTGATCGAAAAATTACTAATCTAGTCGATACATTACTATTGCGGCACTGCTTGTGGAGTACCGATTCAGATAGAGAACCTTTGCAGAAAATTGTTGAAGACGCGGTGCAAGAAAATGGCTTGAATAGTGCTATTAGCTTTAGTACATTAGAAAAGAATAAAAACAAACTAGATCAGGAAATACAAAATAAACTATATTATTTGGAAAAGATCTACGAAACATCAGCTAAGATTCAGGGTAATACGACAGGCTATTTGAAATACAAAGTTTCTTATCAGCGGTCTCCAGCATATCACCACTACAGAACCTTAGCATCTAGCGAATTGGTGCATGAAATTTTTTACATCAAAGAAAACTTGCTGGGAACAAATGTCACAACTCATCCAGTAGACAAACTAGGCAATGAATTAAAACATATAACTTGCATTTTTAACAAGCAAGATAGCTTCAATGTTACAGTACAACGCAATAATCTTTATATTAAAAAAGATAACGGTGATATCTATAAACGAATAGATGAATCTCTTTTAATAAAACCACAAATTCAGTTTAATAAAGGTGATGTCCGGCGTGACATTAATACTCGCCTGTTTTCTTCACTAACAAAATCGGCAGAGGGGTTGATAAGCCAATTACAGAAAATTCGCGATGAAATAGATCAAAAAAAGGAAAAATTAGAACAAGAAATACATTCCCCTTTTGTACTCAAATTTCTACGTGATCTTGCCATAACAAGCGTAACAGAACAAATAGAACGCATAAATATCGCAAAAACTGATTGCGAAAATTTTTTATCTAAGATTAACAAAGCTGAAAAATCACAATAAATCTTTATGAAAACCTCTACATTGCTAGCATCAACAGAAAAAGATTTATGGAGGGCGCTCAAAAAGCAATATTCAGTTATTGAAGACAAGGATGTAGCCGAACAAATTCAAGACAGGCTTGACGAGTGGGAATCAAAAATCTCAAGGACTCTCGAAATAGAGAACCCGTATTGGGATGATTTTAGCCATTTAGAAAAATCCGAGGAAGATTTTCATAAAGGCAATGCTTCAGTACAAGCAATAGAAGAGGATATATCCAATTACAAAAATCTTATACAGAAAACTGACTCAGTTTTTGATGACTTTTGGAATGACAAATTAGCTAACCTAAGAAAGTCTCATTCACTTTTACCTGAAAAAAATCGCAAAGATACAAAAATTGCTAAAGCAAAAGAGCAAAAACAAAAACAGCTGAATGAACAAGCTGGATTACGTGGTTCTTTGCAAAAACAATGGCGGAAGGAGGCGGAGACTGCCTATGCAGAGTGGGAACTTCAACAAATTAATGACTATAGACAAAAGATATTGGAGCAGTTGACTTCGTGGTTGGATTTGCTGCAAGAGCTATTCTCATTTTTCAGTCAACTATCCCTTGAACCCGGGCTGCTGTTTGACTTATCGGATGGGAGCCTAACCGCCACAGATATAGAAATCTTAAAAAGATGGATGACATATATCTCCCAAAACAAGGGCGCCAAAGCGCTTTGCGATATGCTGGGTAGGTTGCGACAGGCTGAACAAAGCGGCAAAGAAGAATTGATCAAGTATACGGAAAATATTAAGATTGAAATCCCTAATACTAACTCAGTAGAAGAAATAATCGGGATCACCTTAGGAAAGGACCTAGAAAACACAATCCCAGAGGAACTTGCCTTACTGGCTGACGATGACAGCGCTTTATTATTTGATTTAAAGTTTATTGAAAACCGCCTGATGTGTTTTGATACTCAGGGATTACAAGAAGTAGACATGGAAACTGATGCTGAAAAAAAAGCTGAGGTGGTTGATGATGAAAAGATGGGCCCCATCATTATTTGTGTTGATACCAGCGGTTCAATGCAAGGTTCGCCCGAAACAATTGCCAAAGCGGTGACACTATACATGGCAACTCGGGCAGCATCACAAAATAGAAATTGCTATTTGATAAATTTTTCCACCGCCATAGAAACTCTTGATTTATCCCACAAAATGGGACTGAAAGAAACGATCAGTTTTTTGCAACGCTCCTTTCGTGGCGGTACGGATGTTGCTCCTGCTCTTGAGCATGCTTTAGCAACTCTTAAGCATGGAGATTATAAACAAGCAGACATCTTGACTATTTCAGATTTTGTAATGGGCAACATCCCCGAAGATTTATATGCAAAAATTGTTGCGGCTAAAGAGAGTAAAAATAAATTTTATTCGCTATGTATCGGCGAACATTTTATGAACGAAAAATTACAAACAATTTTTGATAAAGAGTGGGTTTACAGCCCCAGTAACTCTAATATTAAAGAAGTTCATAAGTTTATGCAAGCAGTTGCATAGCAAGGCACATCAGGAAGCCACACACAAAGCTGGGCAGAGCTTCAGCGCCTCTAGACACATCTTATTGCCTGTTCTGCCACCTAACAGCCAATCGTGCTAGATGTTAGCTATTATCTAAATTGAGTTGCCAAGAAACGCCAAATTGGTCGATGACCCAGCCGAATTTTTGGCTGAAACCGTAGTTGTCCAACGGCATTGTCACGTGGCCTTGTGCCGATAGTTGCGAAAATAACCGCTCCAACTCGGCTTCGTCTTCACATTCAAGGTAGCTGGAAACTGCAGGGGTAA
>JBPCXB010000208.1:0-2320 GCA_051008935.1 Gammaproteobacteria bacterium
GCAAACAGACCTCAGATTATCTGGCAGATATGGGCATCCAACTCTGGATTCTCCGCCCCTTTGCTAACGAAGAGGAGCATCCGGCTGAACAACACCCTACAGATTCACCCAAAACTGAAGGCCTTGCACATCCTTCTGATACGCTAGTGCCCGTATCACCACCGATACGCCCACAGGAACCCCCTACACAGGTAGCAAGCAAGCAACCTCCGTCACAATGCCATCTGCTGACCTTGCGCAGCGCACGCTGTCTGGTTGTAGCAGAAGGCCCTAAGCAGCACGCAAAAAACAAACGCAATCTGCAGCTGATGCTCAAGAGCATCGCAATAGCAGTCAGGCAGTGCCAAAATCCCCCAGAATCTCTCAGCGAGAGGTCTCAGGTGACGGCTTCAAGTATGACGCTGTCCGGCAACCACTCTAGCAACACCCACGCATTGCAAGATGCCATCAGCCAATACCTTCAGGGTTTAATTGCCCAAACACCCACTAACAAAAAAGGGGCATCTCCGCAACAAGCAGAAAAAAAGCCAGACCAGCCAAAAGTTGCGCACAAGTTGTTACTAGTTTTAGGCTCCCAGCTTGCAAAAACCTGCCAATCAGAAAAGTTGCAATCGACAGGCGCACAGGTCCTATATTTCCCTCACTCTCTTGAAAAAATTGCGCCATCTCCAGAATTAAAACGGCAACTCTGGCAATTAATCCAGAGCATATTATCGAAACCTCCTGTCAAAAATTAATGGTTCGTTTTTGTCAAAAACAAAACAGCTTCAACACGATAATCACCTTGCAACTGCCACATCCGCAGGCATCCCCAAACAACTGAACAAGGCCTTTATAATGAGGCTTTAAGCCTTCTTTTCAACACGCTTGTTTCACCTAAGGAAGCAGACCCTTCTGCTATTGACATCCAGTCGAAAAGCTGTTAAAAATTCGCTGCCTTTGTGGGAGTTGCTCGCAGCAATATTGCTAAAAGCCTCGCCCATCCCTAAGCAAGTAAAGAGAGGATCCTAACCATGACTATCATCACTCAGTTGACAGACAATTTTCAAAAACTATGGATAGCAATTCGGCTGTCTGTAACCTGTACTTTCGTAGCTGGAGCATTGGTATTCAGTGCCACTGTGCAAGCACAATCCGCCGACTCTCAACAGGCAGACTCAATGTCTGATCTGGAAGAGGGCATTGAAGAATTAGTCGTTACAGGAACACTGATTCGAGGCACACCCATAGATGGTGCCAACTCAGTGACTGTGATTGACCGCTCTGAGCTAGAAGTTCAAGGAACCCCCAGCGTTATCGACATTGTGCGTAATCTAGGGATTGCCAGTGGTAACTTGGGTGAGACCAACCAGTTTCAGGCCAATGGAGCCGAAGGTGTGGCTTCCGTAAATATTCGCGGTTTGGGCAATGAGCGAACACTGCTGTTGCTAAACGGCCGAAGATTGCCCTATGTTGGCTATGGCTTTGCCAACTTCTCTAACCTAAACGCTATCCCTGCTATTGCACTACAACGACTGGAAGTGCTAAAAGAGGGTGCAGCTGCGACCTATGGTTCAGATGCAGTGGCTGGTGTAGCAAACGTCATTACTCGCAGCAAATTCTCTGGATTTGAAATCTCTGCCAATCTAAACATGATTGACGGTAGCGATGGCGACACCCAGTTGGGATTGATCTGGGGTAACGAATACAGCCCTGACTCAAACATAATGATCTCATTCGGGCTGTACGAACGCAGCGAATTACCAACTGTAGAACGCGACTGGGCCGCCAGCGGACCAGCGACCGGCGGCACAGGAACAAACACCCCTGCCATCGGCACTTCGGGCATTCCTAACCCCGGGTTGTTCTATACCTTCACTGCTGCCTCTTTGCTAAACCCAGCAGGCCCAAGCCCTGTTTTACCCAGCGACCCTGGCTGTGTAGACCCCAGCATCAACCCACTCTACGCAGTTGAAGATGCGCGTTTTACTGGTGCCGGTCTCAACTTATGCCGTTTCCGTTTCGCAGCGTTCGATAACCTGATAGAAGACGAATCGCACAGTCAATTCTTTGCTGAGCTCAATCACAGCTTTAGCGACACTAGCAAATTGCATGTAGATGTATTGGCTGCCGATGGTGATGTACCCGACTGGAAGACCTCACCTTCTTATCCGCCCCAAGCTCTGTTCGGTGCAGTACAACTGGTGTTCCCCGACCATCCTGGGCTCGCAGACATCAATAGCCAGACTCAAGTGTCAGTCGATGATGCCGGCACTCCAGGCGATGACTCTGACGACACCTTCGCTGGCTTCTTGCAAGGTGTGGTTGATGGCGCTGACCC
>JBPCXB010000209.1:0-1156 GCA_051008935.1 Gammaproteobacteria bacterium
CATGCCATCTGACCCCAATAGCCAGAACAAAAATCTAAGCCATTCATGGGTCGCTAGGCGCTACCCAGGCACAGTCCAAAGGTATCCTAAAGTGCTACGCCTACCAACTCGCCCATCTGCTTGAGTGATTTAACGCTGCGAACACCCAATAGATCGTAGGCTTCGGTGAATGTGACTTCGCCAGCTTGGACGCTTGGAACGACTGCTTGCACTAGTAGCCTGCTGGCTTTTCTGACTTGTCTGGATACCTGTGTCTCATTGTTGAGTTGAACTTTGGTGTTGCTGTGAGGATCTTGGCTATTGTTTGCAGCCCTATCGTAGCTTTGTCTGAAGCGTGCCTGTGAAATCAGATGGGATGCTTTCAAGCGAATGAGAATCACCAACGAGCTGACCTTGAACAGTTTGCTGAGCCGGCTGACTTCACTATCGAGATTAGCCAGATTGTGAATCTCGCCTTCAAATCTAGATTGAGGCACCAAGAATTCGGCTGCCACTTCAGTGCACCACTGCTCAACTTTGTGTGTTTGTTCTCCTAAACGCTTACTGCCAGACAGGGCGGTGTTTCCTAGCCACAGGTGGGCCAATGCATGTGCCAACGTGAAGGCCTGTGCACTTGGACTATCGGCACCATTAATGAAGACCAAGGGGGCCTGCTTATCCACCAGAGAAAAGCTGCGAAATTCTGTTGGGTTGAGAGGTCTATCGGTGTTGCTATTGACCATGGAGTTTCGCATAGTGAGTATGCCTACAGCCTCGGCTGCATCCATCAGGGTGGTCACTCTATTCTCCCATGTGCCTTTGAGGGGGATGAGTGGGACTGCTAGGGTCGCTCTCATAGATTCTGCGACAGCCGGCGCAGCATCAGACACACTGGCAGACCCTACGAATGCACAGTCCATGCTGGAATGCCGCTGCCAGTATTCCTTATACCACTCTTGCCGCCACTGACATTGATGGATGGTGGCCAACAACTCCAAACTTGGTTGCGCAACGGTTTTGCTCTTGAGATCTCGCAAGTCTGGCAGCGGTACCTTTGCCGGCGGGGGCGGTGTATCACCGAGCAAATAGTCAAAGGGGATGTATGCAGACTTCGCTGTCTTCAATAACTGGTTGAGGGTCGGGTGTTTTCCTGCTCGCCATTGCTTTACATCATGAG
>JBPCXB010000210.1:0-34178 GCA_051008935.1 Gammaproteobacteria bacterium
GCATCAGCCAGTTCCTGTGTAGATAGGCCGGTAAAGTCTCCGCCGTTGGACTGTCTCCAGCTCAGTACTGCAGTACGCAGGAAGTCGATATCTCGGTACATTCCGGCAGCTTGAGTGGATTGCTGGGCAGACTGGATATAGCCGAATACGACAGTAGACAGGCCGATAATAATGCCAAGCACTACGATAATTTCTACCAGCGTAAAGCCTTTCTGGTGTTTTTGATATCTGAGGTCCATGAGGTTTTCTCCTGTCCATCCTGTAAGAAAATGGGGTACTATTGCCTAGTTATAGCCTAGGCATGCGCTTACTCAGAAAACTGAGCAAGGGTAATTATAGTAGAAAAAAACCGGCTGTAGTAGGAAGGGGGTTACAGACCGCTGGAAACTGAATTAAGAATGCCGTAACTGCCAGAAAATACCATGATAATGCTGGCACCGGTGACAGCAAAGAGAAACATCTGAATACTCTGTGCTGTTAAGCCGAGTGTTTTCAGGCTGTCTTCTTCAAATTCTTTGCTGATCTGTTCTGCCATAACGGGTAGATCCAACTCGTCCTGGAGCAGCTGCAGTTGATAAGAAATGCTTTTATCCAGACAGCCCATGCTCGCAAGTGCTTCGCCTACGGCAGCACCTGTACTCAGTTGGTTGAGGAAGCGGGATGTGTAGAAGCGGCCGTAGGGGGTATCGGCCTCTATCGAGCGTTGCGCAGCAGCCCGCCAACTGTCGCCGGCCTGTACCAGCAGGCTGATACTCTGCAGGAGCTGGCAGCCTTTGCGGGTGCAGTACCAATGCATGGCTGGCAGCTTGTCGGCGAGTATGCGTAGATTGCCTGTCCATCTTGGAAGAATGGTGGCAAAAAACAGGATCGTGGCTCCAGTTCCAAGCAGGATGCTCCACCAGTAATAGGCCAGAAAGGAGGAGATGTTGGCTAAGAGCTTAATGTCATCGCCCCACTTTTCTTCAGGCACAATACTGCGGATAGCGGGGACCAGTGAATTGTGTACGATGGCGATGTACATGATGACGACAATGCCTAGAAGAACGAGCCCGTATCCGACTTTGCTCAAGAAGGTAGACATGGCGCTACTGCCCGATCTGATACGAGCCACCAGCTCGGCGCGGCGTTCGACAAGATGCCCAGACGATTCATAGAGTGAGATGGCGTGGACGAGGGCGGGAGGAAACCAGCCTTTCAGGCCTTCGGAAACCGGTAGCCCTTCAGAGAGCGCCTGGTAGGTAGAGCGCGCGATGGCACCTTCGGGTTGCTTGCCATAGACTTCCATCAGTCCTTCGGCTGCCTGTGCGGCAGAGTAGCCTCTTGCCAGCCAGTTACACCATATTTCTAAAAAACGCGCTTGCCGGTCGGCGTTGATGGTCTGCTTCATGATAGCAGTATTGATACCTTCGAGAATACTCATTCTAAAACTCTGATTCAGTGGCTCGTTTTAAATGCTTCGACGGCGTTTTTGCAAGTAGGCAAGGCGTAGGCGCGCATCCTATTTCAGTTGCGAGCCTGAAGTAATTTTGCTTCGCGTGCAGCGTAGTCTATTACTGATTCCAGCGTGCCGCTGAGAGAACCTACCGCATTTTCGGTCAGGATAGGATCAATTTCGCCTTCACGCACGCGCTTAAGAGCATGCTCAGCGATCGGATTCCAGCCGCGGCGCGACAAGTCGCTTCGCCATTCTTGCATGTTGCGCTCTTCGATAAAGCGCCGATCATTGTCGTCCATCAGGATGATTTCGGCGCAGAGCAATCTGCCGGATACGCCTTTCCGACAGTTAGGCTGCGTGCAGCCTGGACCTCTTAGGTAGATTCCCGGCGCTTCTTTAGTAAAAAGATATTCAAAATCACCGAGTCGGTAGCTAGGTACGGCATCCCAGTTTTCGTTTAGGGGCAATCGGCAGGCCTGACAGATTTTTCCAACTAGCCTCTGGTTGACGAGCGCGACCAGAAAATTAGGATCAGAGAGCATGGACCACTCAACAGATAACTCGGCCATGCGGGAAGGAACAGCTAATGCATTGGATGCGTGTAGGGTGACAACCGTCAGTTTTCCAGAGGTGGTGAAATCTTTCAAGGCTCGCGCGCTAGGCGCATCTCGCAACTCTCCGAGCACCGTGATGTTACCGTCCCACCGGTTTACAGCTGGTATGGCACGTGCCAGAGCTGCTTCATCTTTTGTTGTCACGTGAGATGTATTGTGTAGTGCGCGCTCAACAGGCTGCTCTAGCGAGACAATTTTTAGGTGGCTGGGCAGTGTTTCCAGAGCCGCCATCATGGAAGTACTTTTTCCCGATCCGGTGGGGCCAGAGAAGACGATGATACCGTAGGGGCGCGCAAATGCTTCGGCTAGTAATTCCTGCTGTAGGTCGGTATAGCCCAGTTGAGAGAGTGAAAGAGGTTTTTGAGTGCTGTTGAGGATCCGAATGATCAGGTCCCAACCACGGATCTCGGGCAAGTTGGCTAGACGGAGCTGGATCTGCCGCATGCCACCGCCTTCAGGGTCTAGGATGGTAACATCTGCTACTCCGTCCAGTAAAGCATGGCGTACCCACTGAGGGTTATTGCGTCTGCCTTGTGAAAAAAGCCAGTTTGCCACTTGCGCCCCTCTAGAACCAGAGAGATACATCGGCCCTTCGACTAGATCGCCCGCTACTCGATAGCGAATGACAACGGTTTCGCTGCCATCTTGTTGCGAGCGGGATTCGATATGAATATCGGTGGCGTTGACTACTGCTGCATGTTCGATCAGATCCTTGACGGTACGTCCGATGTCGGTTTTTCCCGCGCTGTCTGCCAGTTCATTGTTGGTTGTTTGTTCCTCTTCCGGATTGGACTTGAGGTAGTAGGCTTGCCGGAAGCTGCGGATGATCAGTCCTTCAGCTGGAACCTGTTGGGCCGCTAAATCCAGATAGGCTCGACAGGCCTGTGCCAGACGTCGGGCTTCGTGTTTGCCATTGGGCGAATACAGGATGATCAGATCCCATTCGTTTTCGCGTACCAAGACTGCATTTTCAAATTCGCGGAGGCTGGCGGGGATTTTGTTGTATTCTGGTTGCTCGAGTAATCGGCGGTTGGAGTTTTCTTCCCCAACGGGTTCAGCGCGCGGTTGCTCTTGCTGCTCCTGTTCGTCGGTTTCTGGCTCGGATTCGAAAGCATTGGGTGTGGATTCGTATGTTTTAGTCCGGATCTCCTGTATTTCTTCCATCGAAGCATCGCGCTGTTCGACGCTGGTGCCGAACAGTGATGTGCAGATTCGGTGCATCCGTTGCCCGTCACGCTGGTTGTTTTCGGCATACAGCACGACAATTTGCCCGTTTCCCATCGCCAAGGCAATGTGAGGAATTTTGAGCATGGGCTTGGGTATGCGCTCAATAATGGCCGGGTGTATCGGATCCAACCCTTGAGGGAGTGATTGGGGCGTCATGTCCCAGCTGGCTTCTTCCGGCATGGCTATAGCGCTTTCCAGCCACCAATTTGCATGTTAAAGGCAGCACTTATTGTGAAATTCTTGCTGTTGACGGGAAAATCCAGCTTCTTAAGATAGGTTTTTTGGAGGATCGGATCTTGCGCGAGTACTTGCAGCCCGATCATTTGGTCAAATGTTTTCAATTGAAATTGGATTTCATGCAGAGTGAGTTTGTTGAGTGCGGCCGATTTTTGGACAAACTTCCCTAGATTGGTCAGATCGTAATTTGCATCCAGAATCTGGATCTCTTCCGTGGCAAAAAAATCGGCTTCGCCTCTATGTAGCTTCTGGATTGTTTCTGGTGATATGGCAATAAAGTCTCCTTTCTGGAGCTTGCCGAGTAATTTATTGTTGCGCAATTTGAGGTTGCGGTATTCGGCCCAAGTGGTAAGGAGGGTTTCTTCGCCGCGAGTCCTCGGAGTTTCTTTTAAATGGATCGTCAGATTACGCTCGCTCAGCTCGATCTCAGTGACGTCTAGATTTAATGCCCAAGCATCCAGTAATAGGTCATAGATTTGAGTCAGGGCGACCTGCGTTTGCACGTTAGAGGCGGCATTATCAAGCCATAAGTTCTCTCGTGTTTGCGTGGCTCCTTGGGTGATTTGTTGGATGGGGGTTACTCGCGTTCCTGCATTGTCGAAGAACAGATAGCTAGCCAGAGATGCCATCACCGTGACTATAAATCCAATCAGTATGGATGGTCGTATTTGCCATTTGAGTTTGGCAGTAATCAACGCGACATCGAGGGATTCTGTGATTGCTTTGCCGTAGGCTCCCCGCAATGCTGTGACTCCCAGGGAGATCCAATTGAGATCGATGCTGTCGCTGAAGGCACTTTTGATCCAGGGCTCTACAGATTCGCGTTCAGTGACTATGATATCTACAGATTGCGTCAATCCTTTGACCAGCGCGCGCACCTCTTCTTTGCTGGCATGCAATGCCTCTTCAATGGCCAGATTTTCAATGACAACGACAGCTGCCCATTTTTCTGTGGGGCTGTTGGGCGGTGAAGATTTCTCTATCCAGATAAAGTCAGCATGATTGTGGAAATGCTTGCGTATACTGACCCCTAAAGGGGCTTTTTTACTGTCTGCAACGTATAGCCCGTAGGCAAATTTATTTTTATCAATGCAAAAATAGGGGGCGGATTTCCGGGCCTGCGTTTCCAAATTGGCTTCAAGCTTGAAGCGTTGGAGCAAATCGCGCGTACCGAGCCCTTTTTCCATCGGGATAAAATGGCACGCTGTAAATTGATTTGCAGGAGTTTGAGCCTCTGCAAGAGACAGTTTTAGAGCCATGGAATCGGTGCTTAGAGCAGACGCGGCGTAATGAGCAGGATACGTTCGCGGCGTTCGCGGCGGGTGTGTTTCCTTACAGGTAATGCGCCGCTATCGTTGTCAGTGGCAATTTCACGAATGCCGCCCAAAACTAACGTCTCGCCTGATCGGACGCGGGCGCGGTGGAAGAAGCGGCTTTCGCTGAGGGTTGGCAGTTGCACGCTGGAATTTCCAGAGTCAAAGGTCACCACATTGTCTATTGAGGCGATACGGGTTGATACATCCAGAATGATATCCCCTTCCAGAGTCACTTTTGGTAGACAGATTAGAGAAAATCCTGTTTCTAAGGTGCTGGTTTCCACTTGGATGGCGTTGGCGGCATCGCCATCGGAAGTGACGCCTATACTGGTTCCCGAGACATAGTTTGTTTGGGTAGAGATGGATATTTGCGTTGCTTGATTGTTCAAGGTTACAGCCCGAGGGTTGGTCAGCAACTTGGTTGCCCCTTGTTGTTGCAACAGGTCTAGCAGCGTAGAGACGGAATCTCCAGAGTGGGAAACCAGCTGTGCTGAAAATGAATCTGTACTGCCAGCACTACCGCCATTAAGAAAGGTAAAAAGGTTGTTTGCAGTGCCGGCACTCAAGCAATCGGCGTCTACCGGCAGAATTCCGTCCGCATTGGTGACGCATCCTATGTCGTCAGAAGAGGCATCTTGAATCACAGACCAATCAATGCCAAATCTGAACTCGTCAAACAGGTTGATCTGGATCAGCCTGACATCAATCGAGACTTGGATAGAGAGCTGACGGTTGAGAGCATTGAAGAAGTCTTCAACCTGTCTCATTTCAGGTACCGGCGCTCTTACAGTGACAAGAGTGGAGGTGTTGGAAACTGCTACGTTGCCTCCAGAAGCGCCGATAATCGCCTGCAGTTGCGTTTGGATGTCTTCCCAGAAATCACCCTTTGACTCGCTGTTGGCAAATTGCGAGTCGACCCCCCCAGAGCCGCCTCCGCCAGAGCCGCCACCGCTGCTACCACCAGAGCCGCCTCCGCCGCCACCGCCGCCAGTTCGCCCCAGCATAAAAGTGCGAGATCCGGATAAATGCGCGACATCGAATACGCGTACCAATTCATCGCGCCAGATAATTTGCTGAGGTCCTGGTTGAAAATCGAGGCTGAAACGCGAGCTGATATGTCGGATTAAATCCCCGACCGTTCCGCCTGTGAAGTCCACGTCAGCAGTAACGGGCGTTTGGCGTTTGAGGAATACAGAAAAACTGATATCTGGTATCTCCTCAGCCAGTGCATTCAACAAACCGCGTACCGAAGGATTTGCGGTTGAGGCATAGAGAAACTCTTCTATCGGGCGTTCCATCCAGCCGAAGTCAGCATTGTATGGGGCTGTTAGCGCAAAAGGCGTGCTGATCCTTTCTACTATGGGCAGCGCGCGAACCGCAAGGTCTTCCAGAGCATTTTGCGCCTCTCGGATTTGTGAATCTAGATTGACATCGCTACCTCCGAAAGTTGTCAGAGAGGCACATGCAGAGAGTGTCAGCGTAGCTAGAAATACCAGCAGATGTTTGTATTGGCGGTAGCAGAAAGAGAGTGTCATAATCATACCTTGAGCAGTGGAATTGTGAGCTGAAAGGTGGAAATCAGCGGCATGCGAGCCATCGACTCAATTATTTCCGGATCTGGAATCGAACTTTGTCTGCTAGATAGATCGCCACAACTTGATCAGGTTCATGCAATCTAGCATGTAGGCCATAGGGGGCAATGAGCTGCTCCAGCGCATCGTCGAGACTGTCGGCTTCCAGAGTGTAGCTGGAAAGAATTGACCAGTCTAGCACTGCGTTTCCCCGTCGGATGGTGCTATCCCAGCCTACTAATTCCCAGCCCACTGAGTTGGCGAGCTGCCGGATATTGGCACGCAGACTTCCTTTGGTGATTTCAAAAAATACGGGCTCTAGGCTCGCATCTTGTCGATTAGATCTGGTTGCCGCACGTGGGTTACGCCTGGCAGAAGTTGATTGCCGTTGCTCAGAAGCCCGGAGAGTACGGTTCCTAATAGAGGGAGGGTTTTGCCGTTGCGGTTCTAGCTCGACATAGTCAGAGTTATTGGATTCGTCGAGTTCATCATCAAATTCATCTTCGAAGTCATCCGAGTATTCATCATCAAAATCTTCATCGAAAGGGTTGTCGTTGCTCAGGCCTTCATCAAAGATAGAGACTTGACCGATAGAAACCGATGGTATGAGAAGTAATGCGCCCAGTAGAGCTCCTAAGGATAAGGGCGTTTTTAGATAGGCAGATGGTTGCATCAGTTTGTAACTCCTCAGATGGTAAGTAGGTGCGGTGGAAATACCAGCATGTCGTCTTACATCAGTCTCTCAATACATATCTTGGCTCTACGGTGCTGTCGGAGTGGGAGAATTGAACTCCTTCACGGCTGATGGAAATGACTTTCCAAGAACCTATATCCGAGCCTTTTTCGTAGGTAATTTCTGTGCCTTCGCGGACGGTGATCTCTTCATCTTGGCCGGTGCGATTGATCCTGATACGGGCGCGGGGGCGTGAGCCCAAGCGTAGACCAGTGATGCGTTTCACGGGAAAGAAGCGTACGCCTGAAAATTCGACAGATTGATTGATCGGCGTATCCGGTTGGGACAGCTGTTCAAGGCGTTTGGTTTGTTCCAGAAGAGCAATTTTTTGGTTGGCTGTTTTTATTTTTTCAGCCAAGGTCAGAGCCTCGGCTCTGAGGCTAATGGCTTGCTGTATCTTTGCAGAAGATTCACGGATCAGTTTGAGGGTGGCCTCTGTTCGTAATCTCTGGTCTTCTTCTTTCCGTTCCAGCCGTTCTTCGCGTTCTTGCAACTGGCGCTCACGGTCGTCTAGCTCTGCGACACTTTCTGCGATCAGAGCGCTGTCGATGGGGTCGGACTGCCGTCTAGCCTGAGATTGTGAAGTTGCAGTTTGCGGCAATCTATTCGAGGTCTGTTGAGGTGAACTAGCGGCTTGTGGTTCAACAGGAGCCGCCAACTCTTCATTTGCGAAAGGATCGTCTGCGAAGGGATCATCGATAAATGGATCGTCCGCAAAAGGATCATCAAAATCACTGTATGATTCGTCTGAAATTTCTTGAGCCTTGAGCTCAAGGCTTGGCGCAATACTGAGTAAGGCAATCAGAACGGGAAACAGCACCAACTTCCAGCTATTCAGAAAAAGATGTATCAAACGGAGTGATCGATGAAGTAGCATCATGGTCGTAAATGGTTAGCAAGCTGAGGGTAAAGTCGCTTTTGCATAAGTTGTTTAAGAGTATAGTTGGAAATGGCCAAATTGAGCCTGTGTCTGTTTGGCGATCTGTGTTGATTGCATGCCATGATGACGCGTCAGGTATGCCGATGCAGGCGTCGTAAGCGTGTCTACAGGTTGAAAAAGATGGTCCAAGATGCAGAAGTTTGTGCGGCACAAGCTTCGAGGCAGCCTTCGCGATCCGTATCGCTGTGTGAAATACGCAGCTCGGTCTTGGCAAAATTGAGGGCCAAAAAGACTTCTACATAGGAATAGTCTGCTGAGCTATTCAAAATGGTCAGATCCTCTTGTTGATCTATTGAGACCGCATGGAAGACGGGAGCTTCTGCTTCAACTTTTCCGTAACGCCCGCCCAAAGTAATGAAGCGGCTTAAAAGAGGAAAATCATAGCCAATTTCAGCCCATTGAGCCGGCGCGCCCAGCGCCCTGTAGTTATCAGATTCCACATAGGTTGCAGATATGCCGATAACAGATACGCGCGCGAAGTTTTCGGTGTACTCCAAATTGCTGTCGGAAGAGTACACATAGCGGATGCTGCCCGCATCAGCTGTGACTAGTTCCAGTAGGTTGATGCCTAGAGCGACGTACACGCTCAACTCCAACTGTGAGTCGATACCTTGATAAGGTATCTTGATATTTGACCCCCAGACGCCGCCTCTTATGCCAATACGGCTTTCGATAGCGAAGCCGCCCTGTACGGTAGCTTCTCCTTCGCTGCGCGAGATACCTCTTTCTACGTAGTTAGAGGTATAGGCCAAGTCGCCTCTGAAATTCCAGAATGCAGCTTCAGCCGGAGGCGTGATCAGCCCGATTAGCAATACGAATAGGGTACTAAGAGGTATAAAAGACTGGTGGGTCATTTGACAATCTAAAAGGGCATCCAGATCCTGAGCAAGCCGCCAATTCGTAGGGCTAGTGCCCCACAGCGATGCATCGTGTTACTAGTCGATTTTACTGTAACGGCTTGCGCTGAATAGATGAGGCAGGCAACCGATTACGAGTTGTCAACAGGCAGCTTAGAAATAGTGGGTCCAAGCAATGCTTTGCTGTCTCTCACACAAACTTTGGCTTAAGCAGGTGCGGTCACTGTCGGAGTAGGCGGCTTTTAATTCTCCCTTCCCTAGTTTGAAAGCTATGGCTGCCGTCCAGTAAGTGTAGCTAGACTGGTCAGCGGCAAAAATATTGTCGCTGGCATTTGTTATTCCGTATGTGAAATCAAACGTGAAGCTGCTGTCAGTCTTTTTACTACTATTGGCATCCCCAACGAGTCGCAGAGGCACAGAGTAGCCAAACTCCAAGACAGAGGCGAACGACTCTGAGGCTTCGTAGGAATCGCTGACATATAGGTCAATGTTAAAACCTGTAAAGATCTCGCCCGATTTAATGAAGAGTTCGACATAGTTCAAGGAATCGTCGTGTACGAATATGTAGTCCAAAATGCCTAATTCCGGCCCTTCGCCTCTTGAGGGCTGCAGCCTGAACGAAAGATAAAAATTCAGTTCCAGTCCTGCATCTGCACCCAGATCGCCAACGGCAGAATTTGATTCCCAGAACCCGGCCTGAATCAAGCCGCCAGAGTCGAGGTTGAAGCCGCTTTGTACCGCTATTTTCTCGTTGGTATTGGAGACGCCGCGGAAAACGTAGTTTGAAACGTAGCTGACGGAGCCATCAAATGACAACCCTGCTTTAGCGGGCACGGCTACTAGCAACAATGCCAGAGTTGCCGCAGCTGACAGGATATATGCGCCAGTAGAAGATAGTTTTTGCATCGGAGTTACTCCAGATTTCCTTAATTCTTTATGATTTCGGTGTGGGAGCGCCGGTGGACTTAAAAAGCAACCTGAGTCTTCACCGATTCTGTTGATGCGTTGATCAGCAGTACTATACCCTAGTCAGGCCCATATCCAGTTGAGATAGCGGCCTGTTTTAGAAAAACACGCCCCCCGTTTATGTGCCCCCGCACGACATGCAGATTATAACATTTGCGTGGTCGGGCTGAGGCCAGAAAATGACTGTATCTTAGCCAGTTTGCGCCAGTTTACAGCCTGATACATTTGAAAAGCTTCATTAAAATGAAGATATAGATAGGCATGCTGTTCTAGCTAGCGGCGCTGTTCAGTCAAAAAGACCATAAAGCCCGTGGTATTTTTTAACAGCGCTGTAGTTACCAAGTTTAGACACCTACATAGATAGCAAAAATAGTAAAATGTGCCTCCAGTGCGCGAGATAATCACAGCCCGTGATTGCCACGCATCGTTCAATACTTTTATCAGATGCAACCTACAGATATTTCTTCACCCCAGTATTTTCACAAAGTTGTGGATTGTCAATGGGCTTGCCCGGCGCATACCCCGGTTCCTGAATATATCCGATTGATCGCCCAGGAAAAGTACACTGAGGCCTGGATGATTAACTGGGTATCAAATGTGTTCCCTGGGATTCTCGGGCGTACGTGCGACCGCCCCTGTGAGCCCGCTTGCCGACGGAGCCGCACCCATGAAAAACCGGTAGCTATTTGCCGCCTTAAAAGAGTAGCTGCGGATCTCAAAGGAGATGTAGGTCATTTAATGCCCGCGATTCCTTCTGAAAAGAATGGCAAGCGAGTAGCCTTGATAGGTGCGGGCCCGGCATCTTTAACGGTTGCACGGGATCTGGCTCCTTTGGGATATGAATGCCATATTTTCGAAAAGGATGCGATGGGGGGCGGCATGATGCGCAGCCAGATCCCTCATTTCAGATTGCCGGAATCTGTATTAGACGAAGAGGTAGGGCGTATTCTGGATATGGACATCCGGACACACTTCAACAGCGACATCACGAGCATGAGCCAATTGATGGAGCGTGATTTCGATGCTATTTTTGTAGGAACGGGTGCTCCCAGAGGCCGTTGGCTTGATTTGCCAGGCGCTGATCAGGCTGGAGATTCAGTCCATGTGGGCATTGATTGGTTGATGAGCGTGGCATTTGGACATAAAGAGCAGATTGGTAAAAAAGTGATTGTTCTGGGTGGCGGAAATACGGCAATGGATTGTTGCAGATCCGCTCTGCGGCTAGGGGGGCAGGAAGTCAACGTCTTTGTGCGCAGTCCAAAGCAAGAGATGAAAGCCTCAGATTGGGAGATTGAAGAGGCCGAAATGGAAGGCATTCCTATCCATGAAAACCATGTTCCCAAAGCCTATTTGGTTGAAGATAACCGTCTGGTTGGCATGCGTTTTCAACTCGTTCGACCAGAATACGATGAGCACGGCAAGCGTAAATTAGTGCCTACGGGCCAGCCAGATGTCGATGTTGCTTGTGACGATGTATTGGTTGCGATAGGGCAGCAAAACAGCTTTCCATGGATCGAAAGGGATTGCGGTGTCGAATTCGATCAATGGGAGATGCCAAAAGTTGACAGGACCACCTTCCAGAGTACAGATCCTCGCGTGTTTTTTGGTGGAGATGCGGCTTTTGGCCCTGAAAATATCATTTGGGCTGTAGCGCATGGGCATCAGGCTGCAATTTCGATCGACCTGTTTTGCAAAGGGCAGGCTCTGGACAAGGATCGCCCCCCACCTGGCGTGTCGCTGTCCAGTCAGAAGATGGGGATTCATGAGTGGAGCTATCACAATGGCATCACAAACGCACAGCGTCGACACGTGCCCCATGCCGATCTTAAACTCGCTCTCAAAGACATTACTTTAGAGGTTGAAACGGGATTTGATAGCAAGCTGGCGTACCAAGAAGCCATGCGCTGTTTGAACTGCGATGTCCAGACTGTTTTCGATGCAAGTACCTGTATCGAATGCGATGCTTGTGTTGATATTTGCCCAGTAGATTGCATCAACTTCGTGCCCAATCTGGATGACGAGCAAGCATTCCGGGAATCCTTGCGCATTCCTGCCTTGAACAAAGAGCAGGATCTTTATGTATCAGAAGGCTTGAAGACCCAGCGGGTTATGGCAAAAGATGAGGATATGTGCTTGCATTGTGGCCTCTGCGCAGAGCGGTGCCCGACCGGTGCGTGGGATATGCGCAAATTTATCTATGACGAAGCTCAGGCCGGAAGCGAAGGGGAGATCAGTGCACCTGTGCGCGTATTCCCTGATGATGACAGCCGGATTTCATCCTGAGCACTGTTTGTACAGGTTCCATCAATGATTGATACAGGCCAGAAAGTGAATGAATTTTCGATTCGTTTTGCGAATGTAAACGGATCAGGATCTGCGAGTGCTAACCAACTCTTTGCGCAAAGCATGTTTCGCATGGGTTTGCCCATTTCCGTGAAAAATATTTTTCCCTCTAATATCCAAGGAGCGCCGACTTGGTTTGAAGTGCGTATTAGCGAAGCCGACTTTCTGGCTCGTTCGGAATCGGTGGATATCGCTGTAGCGATGAATCCACAGACTTATGCTCAAGATCTGGCCTGCTTGCGCAGCGGCGGTGTGTTTCTTTATGACAGTAGCTTTCCGCGCAAATTTGACCGCGATGATGTGCAAGTAGTAGGCGTGCCTTTAATGCAGCTTTGCTTGGATGTATTTGGAAATGTCAAGCAGCGCCATCTTTTGAAAAATATCGCCTATTGCGGGGCGTTGGGAGCGCTTTTGGAAGTGCCCCCCGATGTCATGGAGCAAGTGATACAACAAACCTTTGCAGGCAAATCCCGACTGATCGAGCCGAACAAGCAAGCATTAGAGTTGGGTTACGACTGGATCAATACCCATATGACTTCGGCAGATCGAAGCCGTTTCCCGATACGGGTGAAGCAGAGCAAAGCGCTGGGCGACCGCATTCTGATCTCAGGAAATGACGCGGCCGGATTAGGGGCTGTCTATGGAGGGGCAACTGTTGCCGCTTGGTATCCCATCACGCCTTCAACGTCTTTGGCGGAAGCCTTTACAGAATATAGCGACAGATATAGAAAAGACGCCCAAGACCAGTTGCGAGTGGCGATTATTCAGGCCGAAGATGAGTTAGCGGCTGCTGGGATAGTCCTAGGAGCAGGATGGAATGGCGCACGCGCTTTTACTGCCACTAGCGGCCCCGGGGTGTCTTTGATGTCGGAATTTATTGGGCTGGCCTACATGGCGGAAGTGCCTTTTGTACTGTTTAATATCCAGAGAGGCGGGCCTTCGACAGGCATGCCAACCCGAACACAGCAATCTGATATTCTGTCTTGTGCTTATGCATCTCACGGGGACACTTTGCACCCGCTCTTATTCCCTGCCGATCCCAAAGAATGTTTTGAGATGTCGGCTCAGGCTTTTGATCTGGCCGATCGGTTTCAAACCCCAATTATTGTGATGAGTGATCTAGATTTGGGCATGAATGACTGGGTCTGCGATCCTTTTGAATGGCAGGATGATCGGGTTTGGGATCGAGGCAAAATCATGTCGGCCGAGGCTTTGGATCAGCAATCGGATTGGGGGCGCTATCTTGATATGGATGGCGATGGTGTTCCTTGGCGCAGCCTTCCCGGCACACACCCTGAAAAAGGGGCCTACCTGTCGCGCGGTACATCGCATGATGAGTATGGGCGGTATACCGAAGATGGCGATGTGCACGCTCGGGTTCTAGAGCGGATTAACAAGAAAATAGCAGGCACTGTCCAGTATCTACCTGAGCCTGAATATTCTCCTGCAGAGATCGAAAATGCTGTTGCCTTGCTGTATTTTGGCACGACAGCAGTTGCAGTGCCGGAAGCCATGTCACAACTGGGCAATCAGGGGGGCGGATTAGATTTGATCCGTATTCGCGCCTTTCCGTTCTCAGAGGCTTTACTGCAAAGATTGCAGGCCTATACCAAGATTGTAGTTGCAGAACAAAATCGGGATGGCCAAATGGCCAAATTGCTGGTGGCTGAGGGCGGTATAGATCCCGATAAGATCGAATCTGTGTGTTTATTTGATGGCATGCCGGTTACAGCAAGTAGCCTGTGCAAGGGAATACAGGATTTGCATCTGTTTGAATTTGAGGCCAGCAAAATGGCGCGATCTAAAAAGGCTACAGGATGAGCTACGGCACCAAACCCAAAACCAGTCACCCACTCCTGTCAGTTAATGAGCTGGGTTTCACACGACGGCATTATGAAGGCAGCCTGTCGACTTTATGTGCAGGTTGTGGGCACGATGCGATCAGTGCCTGCATAGTCGAGGCCTGTTTCAATCTCAATTTGCCGCCTCATCGGATTGCGAAGCTTTCTGGTATTGGTTGTTCGTCTAAGACCCCTACTTATTTCTTGCCACAAGCGCATGGTTTTAATTCAGTACATGGGCGCATGCCTTCTATGGCGACAGGTGCAGCATTGGCAAACAGAGATCTCGTGTATCTCGGTGTTTCGGGCGATGGAGATACCGCTTCTATCGGGCTGGGCCAATACTGTCATGTGATTCGTCGTCGGTTGAATATGCTCTATATTGTTGAAAATAACGGCACTTATGGCTTGACTAAAGGCCAGTTTTCAGCTACAAATGATCGCAGTTCGCCTAGCAGGCGCGGAAACTTGGCTGGGTTTGACAGCTTTGACCTTTGCGCGCTGGCAGTCCAGCTCGGTGCAGGTTTTGTTGCGCGTAGTTTTTCAGGTGATAGGGCGCAATTGGTCCCTTTGCTGGAATCAGCGTTGCAATTTGAAGGGTTCGCATTTATTGACATCGTATCGCCTTGCGTTACATTCAACAACCATTCCGCTTCAACGAAAAGCTATGAATATGTGCGCGAACATGCTCAAGCAGTCTCTGCTACTGATCTGGTGCCTGTACGCAATGAAATTACTGCGCAGGCCGAACCGGGGCAGACAGTGGATGTCAAAATGCATGACGGCACGAGCAAGACATTCCAATATTTGACTGCAGACTATGACCCCACAGATACGGTAGCTACCTTAACGAAGTTGCAGGAGGCGCGCGCCTCTGGCCAAATTCTTACAGGTCTGATAAGCCTACGTCCGGATGACGGGGATCTGCATGAAGCAATCAATACTACTAAACAGCCTCTTTCGGAAGTAGAGCACCAGAATCTATGCCCAGGTTCGGAAGTGTTGGAGTTGATTAATCAACAACATAGATAGGCCGCTGGTAAAGCGATTTATTCCTGATAGAGCTGGCTTGTGCTGCGCAGCAAGTGGCTACATGGGCTCTAAGCGTTCGTGATGCACCCAGCGCATAACTGCTTGATGGATCTGCTCAGGATTTAGAGGGCCTTGTTGCCACCCAGCGACAAAGTCTGTACTGGATGATGCTGGCAGCTTGTCGGCAGGTAGTTTGCGGATCATGATGTTTGCCGGCATTTTAGTAGCTGTTCCGACTAACAGTGCTTCGCGCATTTGCAGCCCCGGCAACAGAGCGGCTAAGGGTGCGAAGGTATCGGGCAGCAGTGCCTCAACTTGAGCCAAGTCTTTTTCATTGTTCAAACGTAGCACGATCCAAGTGGTGCATTGTGACAGTGCAGTTTCGTCGAGTTCACTGGGTCTTTGCGATACCAACATCAGCCCCAAACCGTATTTTCTACCTTCTTTCGCAATTCTGCGGATGGCGGTCTGAGCGCTGCTAGATTGATAGTCCAAGTGTTGACCGGCATAGCGGTGCGCTTCTTCACAGACGAGCAGCACAGGAGATTTTTTGCGTTCCGTTTCGCTTTGCCAAATCTTTAAGTTGAAAATGGTACGCGCAATGGCGCCGCATAGAACGGATGCGATTTCCTGCGGCAATCCAGAGAGATCAATAATAACTGGCTTGCCGGCAGTATCAATCAATTGGCCAATGATATCTTGTAAAGGCGCCTCGCTTTCGTATATCGTGGATTCGCGCATGATAAACGCCAGACGCGCATCGGCTTTGAGCAGTTCAATCTTATAGATGAGACGGTTGTAAAGCTCGTGTTTGTCTTTGTCTAAGGTGTTGGGGCGTTCTAGATTTATTTTTCCGATCAGCCCTTCTATGTAGAGAGAATTGCCACTTTCGCGCCCTAACTCATTGAATGAATCTGAGCTGCCCAGCATAAAAGGCACGGGAGAATCTGCAGTGACCTGAGCGGCCTGGTAGTTGTAATGGTCCGCGGCTTCTTGCCGGACTCTGATTAAGGCGCGTCTGAGGATATCAGATTCGGATAGTGCCGTGCGCGACTGCGGATCGATCAATAAATGGATCAGTTCTTGTAGATCCAATAGCCAATAGGGTAGCGTCAGTGTGCTGTCAGTTGAGCACAGCCTGATGTGATCTGGAAAGGAGCCGTGGTATTCTCCATGCGGGTCGATAATGATGATGCGGGGTTGCCAGTGCGGCAAGTTTTGAGCAGGCCCGAGTTCTAACAATGCATGGAGAATGGCAGCTGTTGTTGCAGATTTTCCGGTACCCGAAGATCCTATAACGGTGGATGCCTGAGATAACAGACCGTTGACATCTAGAGTACAGGGCATATCAGTAACCCCCTTATAGGTTCCTAGCTCCAAGCCTTGGGTCTGGTCGGTGCTGTATATGCGAGTCAGGTTATCCTTTGTGGTGCTGTAGGCCTGAGTTTGGAGCACAGGGTAGGTGCTGATGCCTCTGTGAAATGCGCTTTCTGTATTGGTCTGAGCATCTCTGCTTTCGCCAAAGAGGGTTGCCGACAGCAGTATGGATGGCAAATGTCCAGATTGCGTGTTTTGATACGCAGATCCTGTGGCAAATGCGTACAACTGATGCCCTGAATAAGGAATGGTCAGGATTGAGCCTGTCTCAAATAATTTGAGTCGGTCTGAAAGTCCATCATGGATCTGTTGCATTAATTCAGGCGCAGCTGAGACTTCAATCTGGTTCCCTTGAATCTTGTGGATATTGCCGATAAGAACAGGCTGATTGGAGGGATCAGGTGTAGCAGTCATGCGATCTTTTTTAAGCAAGGCCTTATTAGCATTTTGAACGGATTCGGCACAATATATGTGGTCGAATGCGTTTGGTTCAGTGCCTAGCGCGCTTCTTAAGAAAAAGGGTGACGAGTTCCTGAATGACTGCCATACCCAGATCTTCGGCGCGATGGAGTGTCAGAGCGTGGCTATAGTAGCGGCTAACATCGTGTCCAATGCCGATAGCTACTAGTTCGATCGGGCTTTTCTGCTCAATTGTTTTGACGACGGCTAACAGATGCGTGTCTAGATAGTTGGGGGAGTTGGCAGAGAGGGTGCTGTCATCAACTGGGGCGCCGTCTGATATCACCATCAGTATACGGCGTTCTTCTGGTTGCGCCATCAGCCGATCGTGTGCCCAGATGAGCGCTTCGCCATCGATATTTTCTTTCAGAAGGTCGGGCATCAGCATTAGCCCTAATTGGCCGTGGGCCTTGCGCCAAGAAGTCGTTGCCGATTTGTAGACAATGTGCAGCAAGTCATTCAGGCGCCCTGGATTTGCGGGGCGCTTTTGTTGTAGCCAGAGCTTGCGGCTTTCACCGCCGCGCCAAGCGCTGGTAGTAAATCCCAGAATCTCTGTTTTGACATTGCAACGCTCCAGAGTAGCCGCTACGATTTCTGCTGTGATGGCAGCAAGCGCAATGGCCTTGCCCCTCTGAGAGCCTGAGTTATCAATGAGCAGGCTGACAGTGGTATCGAGAAATTCTTGTGATTGCTCCATTTTGTGCGGAGGGATCGCCAACGGATTGATGATCACTTTGTGCAGTCTACGGTTGTCGAGCAGCCCTTCTTCCAGATCGTAATCCCAGCGTCGATTTTGTTGGGCTACGATGATTCGGCTCAGTTTGAGTGCTAGCTTATTGATCAGTGCCTTGTACGGTTGCGCCAATTGATCCAGCTGCGATCGATAGGCTTTGAGTTCGGTCGGCTCTTGCAGTTGAGCGGGGGTAACAGTCTGGTCGAATTGGCGGGAAAAAACGATGTATTCGCTGCCTGCTTGGGCGAGCTCTTGTGCAAGCCAAGAGGGGTTCTGATCGCCTTCGGTAGCTTCTTGTTGGGCATCTTCCTCTGAAGCGGCATTCAGGATTTCTGGTGAGGCTTGAGGATCCTGCTCTGTAGCAGTGTCCCCGCTTCCTTCCATCGTCTGATCGTTGCCGCCTTGGTCTTGGTCGTTGGCTTCAGGCGTTTGATCAGGAGATTCTTCTGGGTTTTCTTGAGGCTGTTCAGGGGGTATGAGCTGAAGCGCATGTAGTAGCTTGATAACTTCTTGATTAAAGGCTTTTTGATCGTCAAGCTTGGTTTCAATCGCAACGGCTACTTCGTCAATCAGAGGCGTGAGTTTAGAGATCCATTTGGAGGGATAGGTTCTCAGGTCAAAGCGAGCTCCAGAGAGTGCCTGACGTAGCAGCGCACCAGCAGCGATTGGTGGTGGGCCGGTATATTCAGTGCGGCTCTCTTGCTCCAGATCCAATTCCAGGCAGGCTTTCATATTTTGGTGGCAACCAGCCAAGATACGGCCGCCCAGAAGCTCGACTCGTGCCTGTTCTAGTTGATGCCATAGAGCGCGTGCTTCTGGATAGGTAAATAGATTCTCTCCGCCTTTTTGTGCTTCGATGCGTTGTGCAATATCGTGGTATTGGAGCCAGAAAGCGTGTCGGTCCGCCCTACCTCGGAAGATCGCAACTTCTGATTTTTGGGATGGCACGGACGGTAGGATAACGGTGTCACCTTGTATAGCAGATGCAGAGAGATCATTGCGGAACACCACTTCCAGCTCGTCTTTCTGTGCCAGCGCCTGAAGTGTGATACTAGTGGCGTCGCGCAACTGGTCTTCGCCCCGCTCTGATTGCTGACGTTTCTGGCTCATGTCGCCTTAGTATCGAGAGCGTTTGCTCTTTTTCCCAGCTGTATCTGCATCGCTCACGTCATCTGTTGCGTTGCAGCTTCAGGTAGGTCGTCTTCGCCGAATGCGCGTTGGTAGAATTCGCTGATTGCCGCTTGCTCTGCTTCATCGCATTTGTTTAGAAAACTCAGGCGAAATGCAAAGCCGGAATTTCCGAGCATGACCGTGTTTTCTGCCCAGCTCAACACAGTACGCGGTGACATGAGCGAGTTGATGTTGCCTTGTTTGAAAGCGTTGCGCGTCATATTAGCGACTGCAATCATGCGTTCCACATTGAGCCGGTCCAACTCTAATTTGGCGTGCGCAAGCCGTGACGAGATAATATCTGCTTCGCGCTCTGGGTTTTGATAGTCGAGCCGTGACACAATATGCCAGCGATCCAGTTGCCCTTGGTTGATCTGGTGGGTGCCGTGGTAGAGGCCTGAGGCGTCGCCCATGCCTATAGTATTGGCTGTTGCAAATAGTCTGAAGCTGGGCGCAGGTTCGATGACTTTGTTTTGGTCCAGCAGGGTTAGGCGGCCATCAACCTCCAGCACGCGTTGAATCACAAACATGACGTCGGGTCTTCCGGCGTCGTATTCATCTAGCACTAATGCGACCGGGTTCTGTAGCGACCAAGGAAGCAGCCCCAGCTGGAATTCGGTGACCTGCTTGCCTTCTTTGATGACGATAGCATCCCGTCCTATCAGATCGGTACGGCTGATTTGACTGTCTAGGTTGATACGTATGCAGGGCCAGTTAAGGCGGGCTGCAATCTGCTCAATGTGTGTAGATTTCCCGGTTCCATGCAGACCCTGGAGTAGTACGCGCCTGTTGTACATGAATCCGCAGAGTATGGATAGCGTCGTTTCCTGATCAAATAAATAGGCTGGATCGATAGCGGGTACCAAGTCCGATACTTTCGAAAAAGCGGGGACAGAGAGCTTGGCATCAATACCGAAAGTACTTGCGGCATCTACGAGGGTATCTGGTTGGGCGGGTAGCTGGGATAAGTGTTCCATGGAGGCTGATGCTTATGTTGATGAAAGGAGCGTGCTGCGGTTAATACCAGCTGACGCTGTTTGGATGAGTTACAGAAACTGGACAAGTTATAGTACTGTAATTCTAATATTTAGAATTACACAGAGAATGCAAGATTGTCTGAGATGGTGTTAACAGTTTGACTACAGAGTATGAATCGTCCAAAGTGCCTACAGGAGGTATCTGGGAGCGCGTTAGAGTAGAAGCAGAATTGAGGCGAGACGCTGAGCCCGCTTTAACCAGCTTTTTCCATACATCACTTTTGGAGCACGATAGCTTAAGCAGCGCCCTCAGCTATATCCTCGCACTGCAGTTAGGTAGTGCCGCCATGCCTGCTATCAGTATGAAGCGGATTTTTGAAGAGGCCTTTGCCGACAGTCCAGAGATGGAAGCTGCAGTAATGGCGGATTTAGAAGGGGTCTGTCAGCGTGATCCCGCGTGCCGCTACTACTCGACACCTATTCTGTTCTACAAAGGGTTTCAGGCGCTACAGGCTTGGAGGGTATCGCACTGGGCGTGGAGCAATAGCCGGCACTCGCTGGCGCTGTTTTTGCAAAGCCGCATCTCAGAAGTTTATGGAATAGATATTCACCCCGCTGCGCAGATTGGTCATGGCGTCATGATTGATCATGCTTCTGCTGTGGTTATTGGTGAAACTTCTATCATAGAAGAGGATGTATCCATCTATCAGGGTGTTACTTTAGGCTGGAACGGCAAAGATTCCGGAAAGCGGCATCCGCACATAGCTCGAGGAGCATTGTTGTCGGCCGGTAGCCAGGTATTGGGAAATATCAGGATCGGAGAATATGCACGTGTAGCTGCAGGCTGTGTCGTTTTAGAATCTGTCGAAGACGGTATGACGGTAGCTGGTGTGCCAGCAAAGATTGTTTCGGGTCCTTCAAAAGTTCCTTGGTGGCAGGCGGCACCAGACTCTCTGGAAGGCCCAAGTTCCGTAAAAGGTCCCGTAAAAGATCCAGCAAACAGATCGAGTTCGCTTGTTGAGTCCTGACAACGAACGCTAGACTTTAGAATTACAAAACGGTAGAGGGTCGAACTGTTCAGGTTTGAGTGGCTTCTATATCTATAACTTCGGAGATAACCCATGACTTTTGAAACGATTGAAGTGACCCTGGAAGAAGGTATTCAGATATTGAAATTGAACCGGCCTGACCGAATGAATGCTTTCAATACCAGAATGCAGTATGAAATAGTGGATGCATTGGAGCAGGCTGCACAGGATACAGAAGTCAAAGCAGTTGTGTTTACCGGTCACGGCACTAGAGCATATTGCGCAGGTGCTGATCTGGAGCAGGGTGGCGAAACTTTTAACTACCGGCAAAGAAGTGAGCGCACCGGCCGGGAAGATGATGGACGCGATGGTGGGGGAAAAGTCACGCTGGCACTCTATGATTTCCCCAAGCTAGTCGTCGGAGCGATCAATGGTGCAGCAGTAGGCATAGGCGTTACTATGACGCTACCGATGGACATTAGGCTGGCTTCTGAAAACGCCCGCTTTGGGTTTGTATTTGCGCGTCGTGGAATTATTCCCGAAGCCGCTTCCAGTTGGTTCTTGCCTAGGCTGGTAGGCATTCAGCAGGCTTTGGACTGGTGTTATTCGGGGCGCGTATTTGGTGCAGAAGAAGCCCTTTCAGCTGGGTTAGTGAGTGCAGTTGTTCCGGCTGACCAGTTGTTATCTGAAGCGAAAAGGCGGGTGCGAGAAATTATTGATAACTGCGCACCGATATCTGTAGCTCTTACGCGGCAGATGATGTGGAAGATGCTGGGTGCCGATCATCCCATGGAAGCTCACAAGGTAGATTCACGTGCTATTCGTGCATTGGGAAAGATGCCTGATGCCAGAGAAGGCATTCAATCTTTCTTAGAGAAACGCGCGCCAGAATTCACTGGTCAGGTTCCCACAGATATGCCAGATTTATACCCATTCTGGACAGATCGAAAGTTTAAATGAACTATTCGATTGCAGACATCAAATCTTTGATGGATCTGGAGAATCTGGAGCAAAACTTCTTCAGAGGTCAAAGTCAGGATTTCGGCAGCGGCAATGTGTTCGGGGGCCAGGTTTTGGGGCAGTCTCTTGTTGCCGCATCCAGAACGCTGCCCAAGGGTCGGAATTCGATCGCCCACTCGCTCCATGCGTACTTTCTGCGTCCGGGAGATATGAAATTTCCTATCATGTATGATGTGGACCGCATTCGAGATGGCCGTAGCTTCGATACCAGAAGGGTCAGAGCCATTCAGCACGGGCGTCCAATTTTCAACATGTCGGCATCTTTTCAGATGCATGAAGAGGGTTTCGAGCATCAGGCGGAGATGCCTTCTGTTCCAGGTCCAGACAGCTTGAAGAGTGAACTGGAAATCCGGAAATCCGTGGCTGCTCGAAAAAATCTACCAGATCAGGTTAAGATGCGGTTTTTACACGAACGCCCCATTGAGACACGGCCCGTAGATCAGGATATAGAGCATTACTTCACGTCTATGGAAAAAGACCCCAACAGTCATATTTGGATTCGATCAGAGCAGTCGTTGCCCGATGATCCAGTGTTGCATCAGGCTTTGCTGGCCTATGTATCTGATATGAGCCTACTGGGAACTTCCATGCGCCCTCATGGCATTACGTTTATGAACCCCAAGATTCAGGGAGCCAGTTTAGACCATGCTATGTGGTTTCATCGCCCCTATCGTATTGACGAATGGCTTCTGTATGCTACTGATAGCCCATCAGCTTCAGGTGGGCGCGGGTTTAATCGGGGCTCAATCTACACGCAGGACGGTATATTGGTGGCATCTGTAGCGCAGGAAGGCTTGATCCGCTATCGCGGCAGCTGAGCTTTACAAGCTGGATGAGGTGGCTTTGCGTGTGGATCCTTGCCGAACCTCATCGATCAGTAGCTGTACCAGTTCAGGCTCAGCCTGAGGGCTGATGCCCTGCCCCAGATTGAAGATATGGCCGACACGATCTCCGGTCGATCCGTAGTCTGCCAGTACGGACTGTACCGCTTCTTTCAGGTCTGTTCTGGAAGCTTCAGGTCCATCCAGCCAGTGTGGTGCTAGATTGCCTTGCAAAGCAACGCTGCCCTGGGTCTGTGAACGCGCATGGGCCAAGGTGCAGGTCTGGTCAATACCTAGACAATGGCAGCCGCATTGAGCTAATGGGCCGAGCCACTGCGTGGTATTTCTAGAGAACAGGATGGTGGGCGTATCATCTTGGCGTAACCGGCGGCATATTTGCGTCAAAAAAGGCAGCGAGAAGGTATCAAAATCTGGTCCCAATGCGCCACCCCAGCTATCAAACAGCATCAATGCATCCGCTCCTCTGTGCTTTTGCGCTAACAGCAGGTTGGTGACGGCCTGAGTGAGCAATTTGAGCGCGAAGAGCGTTTCCTCGGGATGATTGCGTGCAAAGGTGACAGCATTTTCGATGCGCGCGTCTTTACCAGACTCTGGTTGCCATTCCAGCAAGTAGACAAAGATGGTCCAAGGGCTTCCGGCAAAACCGATCAGAGGAATTTTCCGTTCTAAAGCCTGAGTGGTGCGCGTAACTGCCTCCAAAACATAATGCAGTTCTTTTTCTGTATCGGGTAAGCGGAGATCTTGGAGCTGGCGTGCAGATGTGATGGGACGCTCAAACATAGGGCCTATGTTCGGTTCGAGATATAAGCCCATACCCATGGCATCGGGAATACACAGGATATCTGAAAAGACGATGGACGCATCAAGGTCGTATCGCCTGAGAGGTTGAAGCGCTAACTCGGTAGCCACTTCAGGAGAACGCATCATGGCAGTAAAAGAGCCGATCTGCTGTCGTAATGCGCGGTATTCAGGCAGATAACGACCTGCTTGCCGCATCAGCCACACGGGGGTTCTTTCGGTAGGTTCTAAACGCAGTGCTCTCAGGAGCAGATCGTTTTTCAGGTGATCAGGCATTGGATTTCAGCAGGGACACAATGCTTGCCGCAGCTTGCCGCCCCTCCCAGACCGCAGTGACAACTAGATCAGCACCGCGCACCATATCTCCGCCAGCAAAGACGTGAGGATGCGTGGTCTGTAGTGGGTTTTCGCCGTCAGGGCGCGCAAGTACGCGTCCATCGATCAATGTTTCAACGCCTAGATCTTTCAGCCATGCAGGCGGCGAGGGCTGAAAGCCAAAGGCGATAATCACTTGATCTGCTGGTATCACGTATTCACTGCCCGCCACTAATTCAAATCCAGGGCGGCCGTTTGCATCGGGTGGGCCAATACGGGTCTGGATCAATCGTACACCGCTGACTGCTCCTTGCGCATTGGTGCAGATTTCGACAGGCTGCGCTTGGAATAAAAAACGCACCCCTTCTTCACGAGCGTGCTCGACTTCTTTGCGTGAGCCCGGCATGCTCTGTTCATCGCGTCGATAGACGCAAGTCACACTCTGGGCATTTTGGCGTATGGCCGTTCTGTTACAGTCTTGGGCAGTATCCCCGCCGCCAAGTACTACCACTTTTTTACCGCCGGTATCGATGTAAGGGAAGGTGTTGTAACCGAGCGACTCGTTTTTATTGGTATTGGCAATCAAGTAGGGCAGCGCATCGTGAACTCCTTCGGCATCCTCGCCGGGAAGGTTGCTCGGCATATAGGTATAGGTGCCCATGCCGAGAAAAAGTGCATCGTATTGTTCCAATAGTTGCGTAGCAGGGATATCGCTGCCTATGTCTTGGCCAAGATGGAATTGGATGCCCATGTACTCCAGAATTTTGCGGCGTTTGCGGACGACTTGTGTCTCTAGTTTGAATTCGGGGATACCAAAAGTTAGCAACCCGCCGACTTCAGGGTATCGGTCGTAGACATGAGCCTGGATGCCATTGCGGGCCAACACATCTGCGCAAGAAAGCCCTGCGGGTCCGGCACCTACGATAGCGACTCGGAAGCCTGTTTCCTCTACTTGGCTCATATCTGGCATCCAGCCTTGCGCTAGTGCTGTGTCGGTGATGTATTTTTCCAGCGAGCCGATGGTGACGGCTCCATATTCGTCATTGAGCGTGCAGGCTCCTTCGCACAGTCGGTCTTGTGGGCAGATTCGGCCGCATATCTCGGGCAAGCTGTTGGTTGCATGGCACAGGTCTGCAGCCTGCATTAGACGGTTCTGAGCCAGCAAATCCAGCCAGTTGGGGATGTAGTTGTGGACAGGGCATTTCCATTCGCAGTAAGGGGTGCCACAGGCTATGCAACGCGCTGCCTGCGTGGCAGCTTTTTCGTTTGAGTAGGGCGTATAGATCTCCGCAAAGCCTCGGTTTCTTTCTTGAAGAGGCTTTTTCTTCGGCTCTTGCCGCTCAATCTCTAAGAAATAGAAATCTTTATCCATTGCTCATGCCGCTTCAGAGCGCTCGGAGCGCAATAATGCCTGAGTACTGGTTGCTTTAGGCGTAATTAGCCAGAACAGGCGGGTATAGTAATCAAAATCTGCAAGGATAGAGGCACCTCTTGCGCTTTGTGTCAATTGGACATGCTGTTGAATGTGTCGGAAAAGATTGGTGCGGTGTGCCTCCATTTCTTCTCCAGTGATGCGATGTAGGCTCACCATTTCTCTGTTACAGGCATCAACAAAGCGCTGTTCGACATCCAGAACATAGCTGAAGCCACCGGTCATTCCAGCGGCAAAGTTGTTGCCCACTTGACCGAGAATGACGATCTGGCCGCCGGTCATATATTCACAACCGTGCTCCCCTACCCCTTCTACTACAGCTGTTGCCCCCGAATTGCGTACTGCAAATCGTTGACCTGCACATCCCGCTGCGTATAGATAGCCGTTCGTTGCGCCGTAGAGGCAGGTGTTACCCATGATCGGTCTGAGGTGGGATTGGTTCTGGTCACTAGTTGGAGCCACCAATACAATTTGGCCACCGGCCATTCCTTTCCCCACATAGTCATTGCACTCCCCCGTGAGCGACAGGTTCATACCCTGTGCATTGAAAGCTCCGAAGCTTTGCCCGGCAATGCCTGTGAAATGGAGCTGGAAAGATTTGTCCGGCAGATCACTGGTGCCGTAGCGCGCTGCGATTTCTCCGGCCAGTCGCGTACCTACAGAACGATCCGAGTTGCGGATACTGTAGGTCGCAGACAGCGCCCCTGTGCCTGTATCAAGGTGCGGGAGACAGGCTTGGAGCATCTTTTGTGTCAAAGGCGAATCTTTGGGTTTGGGTGGGTAAGATATGAAGCGTTTCGAGTCTTCTGTTCCAGATTCCATGTGAAGTAGGGGTTTCAGATTCAATTTGCCCCGTTTCCCGGTGCGCTGTGGTAACTCTTGCAGTAGCTCGGTTCGCCCAATAATCTCTTGCAGATTCGAAAACCCGAGCGCAGAAAGGTGTATGCGAACTTCTTCTGCTAGCAGGGAAAAAAAGTTGCGGGTTTTGGTATAGGTACCGTTGTAGAACCCTGCACGTAGCCGTGCATGTTGAGTAGCCACGCCGGTCGGACAGTTGTTCAGGTGGCAGATGCGCAGATACTTGCAGCCGAGCGAAATCATAGGAGCTGTGCCGAACCCAAAACTGTCGGCACCCAGTAAAGCGGCTTTGATAACGTCTAGACCAGTCTTTAAGCCGCCATCAGCCTGTAACCTCAGTATAGAACGCAGGTTGTTGGCCACCAGAGCTTGCTGTGTTTCTGCTAACCCGAGCTCCCAAGGTTCGCCGGCATAGCGGATGGAAGTCAGCGGGCTTGCGGCAGTGCCCCCATCGTAGCCTGACACTGTAATGAGATCGGCACCTGCTTTAGCCACTCCTGCGGCAATGGTACCGATTCCGGGTGAAGAGACCAGCTTGACGGATACCAGCGCATCAGGGTTAACCTGTTTGAGGTCGTCGATCAGCTGTTTGAGATCTTCGATGGAGTATATATCATGGTGAGGGGGAGGCGAAATAAGCGTAACCCCAGGGACAGAATAGCGCAGCCTAGCGATGAGAGCATTGACTTTGCGCCCAGGTAGCTGGCCGCCTTCACCGGGTTTAGCGCCTTGAGCAATCTTGATCTGTAGTACTTTTGCATGGCGCATGTAATGTGGCGTAACTCCAAAGCGGCCCGATGCAATTTGCTTGATAGCAGAGTTTGCGTCTGTGTTGAAGCGGGCTGCATCTTCGCCGCCTTCGCCCGAATTGGAATGTGCGCCGAGGCTATTCATAGCTTTGGCAAGATCCTGATGGGCTTCGGGTGACAGGGCACCTAGAGACATGCCAGCTGAATCGATGCGCGAGCAGATGGAAGAGACCGGCTCAACCTGTTCGAGTGGCAGCGGTTGCTTGGCATGGATCGGTTGCAGCAGGTCGCGTAAAGCGAGTGGTGTACGGGTATTCACCAAATCGGCATAGGTTTGCCAGTCGCCATAGTCTCCTGTTTGAGCTGCCTTTTGTAAGGACGTGACAATTTCCGGACCGAAAGCGTGCTGTTCGTTGCCTGATACATATTTGAAGATACCACCCACCGATATTGGTTCAATGGTTTTTAGGCTGTGCGCGCGGAGTTGCTCTGCATCTGCCTGTAAATCATCAAAGTCCATGCCTCCTAAATGACAATCCAGACCTGTGAAGCACAGGTCGATGATTTCTTGTGCTAGCCCCGGCGCAGAAAAGAGCTGGGCGCCTCTGTAGGAGCTGATCGTTGAGATACCCATCTTGGAAAGAATTTTCAGCAGCCCTTTGTTGATGCCTTTGCGGTATTTTTCGGCTGAGATGTCTGCGCTATCTGCCAGATATCCCGATTTACACAGATCTGCCAGTAGGTCGTAGACCAGCCAAGGGTAGACTGCCGTTGCTCCGAATCCGATTAGACAAGCAATCTGATGAGAATCTCTGGCGGACGCTGTTTCCAGAATCAAAGAGGCATCGCACCTCAGATTTTCTTTCGTCAAAGCGTGGTGAATGGCCCCGGTTGCTAGCAGAATGTGTACGGGTAATTCATCCTTGTCCGGCAATTTTTCGCGTAATATCAACAAAGTCGCTCCGTTGCGTACGGCTGATATGGCATCGAGAGTTAGACGGGCAATTGCTTGTTTGAGGCTTTCTGTTTCTGGTGTGAAGCAGAGCGTCAGTACTTGGTGCGGAAAATTTTCAAGCTTCAGCAGTTGGCGGTGTTTGTAAGGCGAAAGTAAGGGGGTTTGGAGGATGACTTTGTGGGCGTGTTCAGGTGAAAACTGGAATAAATTGTGTTCCTTGCCTGCAAAGCACTCCAACGACATGACTGATGATTCGCGCAATGAATCGATGGGGGGATTGGTGACCTGCGCAAAGCGTTGTCGAAAGCTGTCATATAGTGGGCGAACTTGATCGGAAAGCGCTGGTAAAGGGGTATCGTCCCCCATGGACCCCGACCCTTCCTGGCCATTTTCTGCAAGCGGGCGGAGCAATTGTTCTTGCTCCTCCAGAGTAAATTGAAACAGTTTTTTAGCGCGCAACAAGTTGTCTCCAGAGAGGTTCTCTGAAGGTTTGGCTTGTGCATCGGGCTTGGCTATGGGCCGAGCATAGTTCGGTACGACTTCAGGCGCGGCCTGAAGTCTATGGCAGCGCTCACGCCACCATTTTCTGTAGGGGAAGCGTTCTGCCAGAGCTTTGTCAATGTTTTCCGTATGGCGGATTTTTCCGGTACGAGTATCCAGCGCCAGTATATCGCCTGGCCCTAAACAGCCTCGATCTATGATGTCTTCAGGCTTGTAGTCGTACACCCCTGTTTCGGATGCAACAGTCAGGTAGTTGTTTTTGCTGACCGTGTAGCGTGCAGGTCGGAGCCCGTTGCGGTCCAGTGCTGCTATTGCGTGTCTGCCATCGGTAATGGCTAGACAGGCAGGACCGTCCCAAGGTTCCATGATGGCAGAGCAGTATTCATAGAATGCACGATGAGCCATGTCAATGTGTGTGAGATTTTGCCAAGCAGGCGGCATCAGAAGACGTAGAGCCTGAAGCAGATTCATGGATCCGGTTTGCAGCAGCTCAAGCATGTTATCCATAGTGGCTGAATCGGAAGAATCCCATGCGACTAGCGGCATCAAGGATTCCAGATCAGGTATCTGAGGTGTCAGTAGTTTTTTCAGCCTGGCATTCGCCCAGTGTCGGTTGCCGTTGATGGTATTGATTTCGCCATTGTGTGCCAGTAGCCGGTAGGGCTGAGCGCGCTCCCATCTCGGCATGGTGTTGGTGGCAAAACGCTGATGATAGACGCAGATACTGGTTTGCATCGTGTCGTCAGCCAGATCCGGGAAAAAGGCTGGAAGGTGTTCGGGCACCATCATGCCTTTATAGGAAAGCAACCGAGGCGACAGACTGGCTACATAGAAATCAGGATCATCTTTGAGTGCAATTTCAGCCCGCCGCCGCGCGATAAACAGGTTGGTCATAAACTGACGCAATACGGGTCGGGGGCTATTGATAAAGAGCTGCCACATGTCCGGCATACTGTCCAGAGCGCGCGGTCCGACTTTGGCAGTGTTGACAGGCACGGGGCGCCATCCCAGTATCATGAGCCCTACCCTCTCTAGCTCGGTCTCCAGTCGCGTGCGCGCCTTATGCGCTTTGTCAGAGTCTTTGCTGACAAAAATACTTCCGACTGCATAAGCTTTAGCGGGCTCTCGGCCGAAATGTTCTTTGGCCTGCTGGCGCAAGAACAGGTCGGGTTTCTGCATCAAGATCCCGCATCCATCTCCGGATAGACCGTCTTCGCTGAGAACGCCGCGGTGCTCCATGTTACGGACGGATTCCAGCGCTGTTTGCAACAGCCTGTTGCTAGGGCGTCCTTCTAGGTGCGCAACTAGTCCAACACCACAGGCAGAAGATTCATGCTGGGAGTCGTATAGGCCTTGAGTAGCAATCATAGAGGCAAAAGCGTTCGTTGAGTCTCATCAACTCGGGAATTGAATCTGAGAGGGGTACCAGATTCTTTAGGGGTGAGGGTTGCGATTATATTAGGGCTGCTCAGGTCAGCGAGTTATATCTGCCTTGTTTTGGCGATGGAGTCTCAATAGACCGAACTGTAATTTTATAAAAAATGAGACTACTTTACACTCTGGATTTAGAGTAGCGGCATCAAGCAACTAAGTATTAAGGTATCTTTGCAGAAAAGGCTGGAGCTGCTGGTCAATATCGACAGCCCGAATTGTTGCATGACCTAGAGCTGGACAGAGTATCAGGCGCATATGATCTGCTAGTATCTTTTTATCTTTGGCCATACCGATCAGGAAATCTTCAGGGCGCATGCTGGTCGCAGCCGGTGATATGGGTAGCCCTGCGCGCTCCAACAGATTTAGAACCCGATCGCCGTCGGTTGTGTTGAGATTCTCCAGAGTGTAAGACATTTGCAGTGCCATGGCCATCCCTATGCTGACTGCTTCGCCATGTAGCAACCCTGAATACTTCTGGTGCGCTTCAATGGCGTGACCAAAGGTGTGCCCGAAATTGAGTAGTGCGCGTTCGCCTTTTTCGCGCTGATCGCGTTCGACGATCCGTGCTTTGATGCTACAGGACCGAAAGACGGCTTCTTCTAATTCAGCAGGTTCCTGTTGAAGAAAGGCGGGTAATTTGCGCTCCAGCCAATCTAATAAATCGATATCAGCAATTACCGCGTGTTTGATAATTTCCGCCAGCCCAGCTCGCAGTTGGCGCTGTGGCAATGTGCTCAGAGTTGCTACATCTGTCAGCACCTTGGTGGGGTGATGAAAAGCACCGATCATGTTTTTCCCCTGCGGATGGTTCACTCCAGTCTTTCCGCCAATGCAAGCATCGGCCTGAGACAGCAGTGTAGTCGGCAGATTGATCCAGCTTACGCCACGTTGATAGCAGGCTGCAGTAAAGCCCGTCATATCGCCGACGACCCCGCCGCCCAGTGCAATCAACGTGGTATCACGAGCGTATTGACCTTCGACTAATGTATCGAAAATAGGCTGGATGTTGGTGAGGGTTTTATCGGTTTCTTGGTCGGGAAGCACGTGATGATCCCATTTTTTATCGAGTTGCCGCAGCGCGCTGATCACGCTTTCACTCCAGATAGCCGGCACGCCTTTGCCGCTTATTAAAAGAGCCGACGGCCCTTCAATAGCTTGTTCCCAGAATTCCGGCTGCTGCAGATATTGGTAGCCGATATGTAGCTCAGAAGTATTTCCTATGCGCAGGCTGTGCATATCAGTTCGGGTGGTTCAGGCGTTCGGTAATTTCTTTGACGATGGCTTTGCTGTTTTTGTTGCCTGTATCAATCACCAAGTCTGCAATTTCCCGATAGAGTGGGTCGCGTTCTGCGTGCAGGTTTGCCAGTATTTCTTGGCGGTTGCCATTGCGCAACAATGGCCGTGACTGGTCGTGTCGTGTGCGCTCATACTGCAGGGATAGAGGAGTATTAAGGTAGATGACAGATCCACGGGTTGAAAGGATATGGCGGTTTTCGGAGCTATTGGCTGCGCCGCCACCTGTGGCAATCACCACGCTGCTCATACGCGACAATTGATCGATGATCTCGCTCTCTCTGCGTCTGAGTCCGTCCTCACCTTCAACGTCAAATATCCAGCCAATATCGACGCCAGTTTGGAGTTCCAGCTCCTCATCTGCATCCTTGAAGTCTAGCCCTAGATCTTGGGCGAGTAGCTTTCCAACAGTTGTTTTTCCAGCCCCCATGGGGCCTACAATGAAGATATTCAATTGTTCTAGTACTCCTTCAGTCGTCTATTGTGAGTTCTATAGACTGATTGGTGCTAAGCGTATGTTCTGCATGCCGCCTTGTATGGCGCCAATCTGAATGGATTGTGTGAGTTGTAAATATGCTGGGCGGGATATACTGTATGATGCAGCTCTAGGGAGCTTTTTCAGGTGTCATAACACCCCTGTTCAGAAGCGTTTCTGTGAGGCAATCGAAGTGAGTAAGCGCAGGATATCGGCAGGTGCCGCAAGGCATGCGGGAACATAGGCAATATGAGGCTGAGTGTGGTAGTTCGAGCATATTCAGGTGCAGGAGTTGTTGCTCGAAGCAGCAACACTGTATTGTAGGGCGTTATCTTGAAATCTAATGTGAGTTGCGTCAGCGCAAAAGCACGCTGTACTGTATGATCGTGCTTAGAGAACTTTATTGTATTGTACTATTCTTTATTTCCCTTGCCCTTTACAACATCTGAATGAAACACAATCCTGATCGGTCTGTATTAAGCCGCAAGCTGAGAAGCGCTGCTACAGCCATTGGTAGCTTCTATGCTGGCTGCAAAGAGTTTGTTGCAGCGCAATATGCGTATTTGGTGCAGAAATGCACCTCAATAGCGCATTATGCCCTATTGCATTTAAAGCAGCTTTGGCTACACGCAAAGCGATGGGGCAGGATGGGACTGGCCCGGTTGCAGATATGGCGCGGATCTGGCAAATGGTTGGCATCATTCTGGCGCCAGAGCGTTTGGCCGTGGATCTGCAAAACTGCACGCTGGATCGGGTATTGGATCGCACGAGGAGCCCAAAGAGCATATATCTTTTACAAAAGCACTGCGCTTCCTGCACTGCGAGTGATGCGGGCCAAGCCCTGGTTTCGGGCAGGGGTAACTGTTAGTTCGCTAGTGGTGCAGCTCGGGCTGCTGGCAGCCAGTGGTTTGGCCATGGTGTTGGCAACGGCTTTTCTGTACTTCTCTCCTCGTATTCCAGTAGCCGATTCTCTGCTGCAAGTGCAGTTGCCGACGCCGCTGAAAATTTATACTGCCGACAGTAAGCTGATAGGGGAGTTTGGAGAGCAGAAGCGGAGTCCAATCCAGTATGAGGATCTGCCCCCTCTTTTAGTGCAGGCGTTCTTAGCCGCTGAAGATGATGATTTCTTCTCGCATGCAGGAGTGGATATTTATGCGTTGGGCCGGGCTACTTGGCAGCTGATCAGCAGTGGTGGCCAGATCCGCAGCGGTGGCGGCACTATTACTATGCAGGTCGCGCGCCACTATCTTCTGAGCAGAGACCGTACTTTTTATCGTAAATTCCGCGAAGTCTTGTTGGCGATTGAATTGGAGCAGCGGTTTTCCAAGAAGCAACTGATGGAGTTCTATCTGAACGGTGTCTTCTTCGGCAATCGCGCTTACGGGATCCGAGCTGCTTCTCAAGTCTATTTTGATCGTGATCCCAAAGATCTGACCTTGGCGCAGATCGCGCTTCTGGTGGCCTTGCCTAAGGCGCCTTCGCGCCTGAACCCTTTTAGATCACCTGCCCGCGCGCTGGTGCGGCGCAACTGGGTACTCAGGCGCATGTTGTTTTTGGGCTATATTGATCAGCAGACCTACGATCTAGCCGTGGCGACCCCAGTCCGCCTAGCAGACGACGAATATGTAGCAGAGTTAGATGCGCGGTATGTCGCTGAGATGGCACGCATAGAATTGGTCAATCGCTTCGGACCTCAGATTTATCGAAACAATTATCGGGCTTATACCACTATTGATAGCCGCATGCAGCAGGCAGCAGCAAAGGCGCTGGCGAATGGCCTGAAAGAGCATGATAAGCGCCACGGATGGCGACGTCCGGACAGTTTGAAAGAATACTTCTCGATCAGCAGTCTGGAGAAGATAGCAAAACGCGATCTGACCGATTTTGGCGAATTGGAGCAATTGCTCTCTCAAGATGAAGCCCTGGAGCAGGACGAAGGGGTGTTGGATTTATTGGACCGTTTGGGTGAGTTTCCTACCATTGGCAATCAACGGCCGCTGCTGGTGCTATTAGTCGATCCGGCTCAATTCTGGGCTTTGAGTCCGGAAGCGCGTATTGAGGTATTCGATTGGCAAGAGCAGCGTCTTTCTTGGGCGCGTCCTCGGCTGGAAGCAGATGGGGATCCAGATGTTCTTGGGGCTCAACCCCGAGATTTTCAGGATTTGCTGGATACGGGTGATGTCATTTATGCCGATTACTCCGATACTGACAGCCAGCCGTTTTTGATTCAATTGCCGGAGACAGAAGGGGCAGTAGTCTCTTTGGATCCCCGCAGCGGTGCTATTTTGAGCCTGCAGGGCGGTTTCAGTTTTCAACGGAGCAAGTTCAATCGAGCCACACAGGCTAAAGTGCAGCCCGGCTCTGCGCTTAAACCGTTTTTATATCTGGGGGCGCTCGAATTTGACAATACGCCAGCGACCATTTACGACGATGCCCCAGTAGTCTTTGAAGATTATTCACTAGAGGAAAGATGGCGCCCTAAAAACTCTTCCGGACGCTTTTTGGGGCCGGTGAGACTGCGTGAGGCATTGGTACATTCTTTGAACATGGTATCCATTAGACTGCTGGAGTCCATAGGCATCGAAAAATTGCACACCTATATCAGTGATACCTTCGGCTTTGCACCTGAGCAAATGCCAAAAAATCTCTC
>JBPCXB010000211.1:0-81791 GCA_051008935.1 Gammaproteobacteria bacterium
TTAAAAACCTCTAACAAAAACGAGCAATAGTGCCGTCCAACAGATAGTTGCTGGAATGGGTTACTATGAGGCAAACGTTGGAGCTGTCATTTTAAATAACGGGCACACAAACAGTGCAAAGAAACTAGCCGAAGCAAAATGAACACATTTGGACTAGCTGGGATTGCATGGTTGGGCCAAAGAACAGAATAGGACTTGCCACTAATGGAAATAATCGAAAAAGCCTTTATCACCCTTGGTAGAGTACTGCTTGGCCTGTATTTTTTATACCCAGGTATTTCAAAAATCCCCCGTTATGACTTCATGATCGAATACATGACCCTTCATAACATACCCCTAGCCCATATTCTGTTGCCAATCACAATCGTTTTGCAAATAGTGTTAGGGGCACTGCTGATCACAGGCTATCGCATCAAAGAACCGGCCATGATGCTTGCCGGATTAACCATACTGATAAATATTGGCATGCACGACTTTTGGAACGAATACCCAAACACCAATCCTGCACACGAAATGCAAAATTTCGTTAAAAACCTAGCCATTTTTTCAGGATTGTTGGTACTAAGTGCAAGCAGCAATGTGCAGCAATGGCGGCTTTTCAATATCGGTGCCTTTTGGCGCGCGTAACGCTCTAATCACTCCCCCCCTCCGGCTCGGCTGCGGGCGTTGCCCTTGCCTTAGCGACTCCCCCTCAAGGGGGGAGTGATGTTTCAGTACGTTTTTTGCTCGCACAGGGTCAAAGCCCACAAACCATGACTTAAAGATTGCCTTAGCGACTCCCCCCTCCGGCTCGGCTGCGGGCGTTGCCCTTGCCTTGCCGACTCCCCCTCAAGGGGGGAGTTATTTTGAGTTATCATCAGATATATGTATCCAGAGTCAGGCTGAATCCTGCGCTTTGTCTTGCAGGGTCTCTAGCACTTTGGCGGCGTGGCCTTTGGCTTTTACTTTGCGCCATTCTGCAACAATTTGAAGCTCGGGATTGATCAGGAAGGTGCAGCGGTCGATGCCCATGTATTTGCGGCCATACATGTTTTTTTCTACTATGGCGCCAAACAGGTTGCAAAAGCTTTTGTCTGCATCGCTGATTAATGTCAAGTTGAGGTTGTGCTTATTGATGAATTTATCGTGGCTGGCCAAGGTGTCGGCGGATACGCCTATTACTTTGGCGTTGAGGCTGCCAAAGTCCGCAGCTAGTGCGGTAAAGTCGTTGGCTTCGACGGTGCAGCCCGGGGTGTCGTCTCTGGGGTAGAAATACAGTACTGTCCACTGGTTCTGTAGGTCTTTTTCGGTCAATGTGGGTGGTGTGCCGGTGGTTTGTACTTGAAAGGGCTTTAAAGTGTCGCCGGTTATTAATGGGTTCGAGGGCATGGGTGTGTTTCTCGGTTGCTGGATCTGGGTGTTATTTTGCCGTGTATGCTTGGCTGTGTGCCGGCTTGATGTATCGGGGTGCAGGTTAGCACGGGCGCTGTAACCTGTGTATGTGTCAGCCCATCTCTTTTAGAGCATTGCTCTGCCAGAGCGCTGGCCGCATGCCCTTACAAAGGATATTGGGTATTGTCTGTTAGTTAGTATGTATAATGGGCGAAGCATTCTTGAGAATGCGGGTTTTCTGATAATAGCTGATATGTTGCAGTTTTCATGTATTCGCTATTGCAGTGCCGCAGGGTGCAGCATTAGGGATAATCATGGGTAGTACTGTTGGCAAGTAAGCTGTTGAATGCGTATTGTAGGTGCTGCGTTTTGGCGATGCTTGCGTCCGTTGCCGGTGCTACAGATAGCGCAGATATCTCAAATGCCACAGATAGTAGTACCGATCTCAACCTGCCATGTGTAGATGCCCAGCTGCCTGATGGCGAATGGCTGACCCAAGCCGAGAAGGCGGCATTATTGGATGAGGCACTATTGGATGCGGTGAATCGGCCTGACTGTCGCGCCATCTCGCAGGGTGCAGGTGTTTCAGGCGCCGAAAACGCGGGGGCGCCGGATACAGGCAACAGCAATGGCAGCCCGGTCGGCGGTTGGCAGAGTGCATTGGCTGCTGGTCAGCAGGCAGTATCAGCCAGTGGTGCAGCTGCCGCAATAAACCCAGCTTCCAGCGTGCAGAGCACCCCAGCGCAGCAACAGTCGGGCAATGTGGGCCCTGGCGTTCATTTGCCGCATGGGGATAAAGAAATACCCAAACGCCGTGGTAATAGTGATCACATCATTGCTGCACAAATTCGCCAGTTGGCAGAAAATGAGCCGGATGCCACTATCAAGGAGCGGCTGTGGGAAGAATACCGGCGCTATACGGGCAAGCTATAAGCCTATTATTGTTTCATATTTTTAAGGGAGTTCATTTCATGCGTGCAGACCACAAAACCATGGCCGCCAAGACCCATACCAGTGCTTTTGCGCTGGCAGTTTTTCTGATTGCTTCTCTAGGTCTACAGGGCTATATGCCGGTAGGTGCTGGGGTCGATGGTACGGTTGCCTCTGGGCATCCTGATCTGGTAGCAGCTTCTGTATTTTCTTTGCAGGGTGTTGGCCCTGCGTCTTCTAGTGATCGCATTGCAGAGGCTAAGACTAAAGCTGGCAAAGACAAGCAGCAGAAACCGGCCTTCGTCAACAAATCGGGTATTTATCCGGATGTTGTGGTAGCTGTTTTTGACCCCAACCTGCCAGCAAATCTGGATGAAATGAATGCTGAAACGCTCGATAAAAAGCAGATTTATCCTGAGTTGCGCCGCGCAGAAGCAAAGCGTTTTGCCTGGAAGACTAAGCAAGCACTTGAGCGCACTGGTGTGTTTGGATCAGTGCGGGTAGCACCCTCTGCCTCTGCTACCAGTGAGCTCTATGTACTGGGCAAGATTCTGCGATCCAACGGTGAGGATTTGCATTTGCAAATTTCGGTAGTCGATATTAGTGGTAAACGTTGGTTGACTAAAACCTTCAAGCGGCGGGTAAAAAGTCAGTTTTTTAGAAATATCAAGAACCAAGGCCAGGATGCCTATGCGCCTTTGTTTGCTCAAATAGCACACACGATTGCTAAAAAACTGGTCAAACAAAAGGCAAACAATCTGAAAAACCTGCAACTCATTGCAGAGCTGCGTTTCGGCAGTAGCCTGTCTACAGAAAGTTTTGCGCATTATCTAAAGCGCGCTCCAGGCGCTAAGAAAAGCCGAAATTCGCGGAATTCGCGGGGCCGGTCCACTATTTGGAAGCTGGTGGGCACCCCTGCTGCGGACGATCCAATGTTGGCTCGTATTCGCCCTCTGCGGGTTCGAGACAAGCTCTTTTTGGATGATATGCAGGCGGTTTATGCTGATTTCAATCAACGGTTGGATCCTACATATATTGTTTGGCAAAAAGAGAGCTACCCCATAGCTAAAGAGGTCAGAAAGGCCAAAGCGGCCGCTCTTTGGAAGGGGATAGCCGGCGCCTTGTCAGCTGTAGCCGCTGCGAATGCTCTTAAGGAGGGGGTGGAAGATCGTGACCTCCTGTCCTTGTACGAAGGGAATTTAGCATTGAAGGGTTCGATAGCATTTTGGCGGTCGAGCTCGCTGTCGAGTGAGCAGGCGGCTATTCATCAACAGGCTTTGGCCGAATTAGGCGGTTCGGTCGACAGTGTGTTGGCACCGCGGCGTGTTCAGTTTGAGAACCAATCGGCAGAGTTGACAGGCACATTTGCTGAGCAGCAGGTGCAATGGATTGAATTTTTAGCTCGAATGTTTGAATACGAAAAGGTGCCAGATCGCCCGTTATAAGGCTATCGGTAGTGTTGGCTGGTAGCTGGTAAGGGCGACAGAAAGAATGGCGAACGGCGACCCCTCTTCAACGCTTCCAGAGCAGCAGCAAAGCAGCGCATTTCAGCAGCAGATTGAGCAGGCGCGCCTGCAGGCTACCATTACCCGCCAAAAGGTTTTTAATTGGGCGGTACAGGGCGGCGCGGCTTTCGTGTTGCTCAGTGCAATTTATTTTGTAGTATCGCGGATTGAGCTGGATACCGCAGCTGCTGATGAATCTGCTGTTGCTGAGCAAGCCAATGCCGCCAATGACAACGTTTTATTGCCGCTGCGCGAAGTATTTATCGACCAATTAGAGCACTACGATCGCGAGGTTGACCCTCTGGTTGCAGAATGGCGTGTGCAGGAATTGGCTGCTGACGTTTACATGCAATTGACCCAGACCAAGGCGGCAGCATTGGGGTATTTTGCTAACGAGCAGTATCAGAATGCATTAGACAGCTTGCAGCAGTCTATGGTTCTGGTACAGGATGTAGTGGATGATCTGGATGAGCAGTTCAGGGTAGCCAGCCAGAATGCCCAGAGCGCTTTGGCCGCTGAGCATGTAGAGAGTGCACAGAATTGGCTACAGGCGGCATTGCGTATTCAGCCTGAAGATGTGCAGGTGCAGCAATTGCACCAGCGGATTAAGGTGTTGCCAGAAATCTTGGCATTGCTGCAGCAAGCCGAGGTGTTGCGCCATGAAAACCGCTCGGATCAAGAGCAAGCGGCATTGCAAAAAGTGCTGGCTTTGGACCGGCAACGTCTGGTCGAGGTCGGTCCGCGCCTGACGCAGCTGAAGCGGCGCGCATTTTCACAGGTCTGGAGCAGTGCCTACCGCTCTTTAGAGGCTGGCGATCTGGCGGCAGCCGGAGCCTATTTGCAGCGTGCGGCACGTTTGCTGCCCGATAATGCGCAGTTGAAAAAGCTGCAATACCGTCTGCAACAGCAGCAGCAAGGCGAACACTTTGCGAATTTGATGCTGACGGCTTGGCAGGCGCAGCAGCAGGATAATTGGCCCAAAGCGCAGCAGCAATATGCACAGGCTATTGTGCTTGCCCCGCGCCATGACGAAGCACGCACCCATCATCAGCAGGCGCAGCAGGTCAATGATGCTGCCCGCACATTGAGTCGCCTGATCGCTCGCCCCGATCGATTGCAGGATGCTGGTATTGAAGCAAAAGCCTCTGACTTTCTCAGAGGTATTGCTGCTTTACGCCCTTTGAGCCCCAGTTTGGCTCAGGAATATGAAAAGCTTGAGCGCCTGATTGCGCTCTATGTAGCGGAGGGGCAGGTGGTTGTAGTGTCGGATAATCAAACGGATATAGGGGTGCGTGGCCACGGCAAAATTGGCAGAACATTGCGCCGCACCGTTAGTTTGCGCCCGGGTGACTATGTGTTTGAGGGGGTGCGCAAAGGCTACAGATCGAAGCTGGTGAAGATGCGGCTGGAGCCTGGCGTTTCCTCTGCTGAAATTACGGTTGTTTGCGACGAAAAGCTGTGAATACCTTTGATCAGAAGTTAGAGGCTGCCCGCAAAGCTGCCCGAACCAGACTGCTGCTGAGTGCTGGGGCAGTAGGGCTATTGGTGGCATCGGCGGTTATTACCTGGCTACTGAGTAACTCGGTGACCGTGCAGATTTTTCCGGAGCAGGCTCGGCAAGGCGCTGAGATGCGTGTCAGCCGAGGGGCGGGGCTGGTGGTATTTGATGCGGCCTATATCATTGGTAGCCGAGCGACTCTGAACATCGAGGCGCTGGGGTTTATCAGCCAGAGTGTGGAAGTGCGGCCGGCTGAACAGAACACGCCGCTTCAGGTCGTTATGGAGCTGGCACCCCCGCAGGTTCGTATTGGCACTGCGCCATCACTGGCCCAGACCGAATGGCTACTAAACGGGCTGCATCTGTCGGTGGGAGAGGAGTTTGCAAGCCAACTGTCGCCGGGGGATTTTGAACTGTCGCTCAATCACCCGCTGTATCAGCCACAGGTGCATGCTTTTACTGTGGAATTGGGTCGGGACTATGAGCAGGTCATAGAGTTGCAGCCTGTCATCGGTAGTCTGGATATTCATTCTGAACCAGCTGGCGCGCTGCTGTCGGTAGAGGGTCAGCCGCACGGCAAAACTCCGGTACAGATCCCCGATGTGCAAGGCGGGGCTTATCAGATACAGCTGCATTTGGATGGTCGTAACCCCATTGTTGAAGACATTATGGTTACCAACCGCAACCCCCGGGTGCGCCGTAATTATCGTTTGCTGCCTCTGCAAACGCAGCTACAGGTTACCGTGACGCCACCAGATGGTACTTTCAGTATTGATGGGCTGGACACTAATCTGGAGCAACCGGTAGTGTTATCGGTCGGCCGTGAATATATTGTGCGTTACGAAAAGCCGGGCTACGTGACGCATGCTGAAGTGATGCGTATGACTGAGGGTCACACACTGGCCGTGGATTTGCAGTTGGCTATGGCGGCTGTGGAAATCACCAGTACGCCAGCTGCGCATATTTTTGTTAATGGCAGTGCTGCTGGTTCTACGCCTGGTACTTTGCAATTGCAAGTGCTGCCGCAGAAGATCAGTTTGCAGCGCAAGGGATACCGCACTCTAGAGCTGATGGTGACACCCAAATGGGGAGAGACCACCTTTATTGAACAGGCGCTCAAGTCGGAGTTGCAGGCGCGGTTGGACGAAGCTCCCGCTGCGTTCACAGTGCTTGGCATCGACATAAAGCTGTTTGACCCACGGGGTTTGCAGCCCCGTTTCACGATGGGGGCGTCTGTGCGAGATCCGCACCGCCGTGCCGATGAATTTGAGCGACAGGTGTTATTGGATAAGCCGTTTTATGTCAGCACCACTGAAATTACCGAGGCGCAATTTGCTGCCTACCAGCAGCAGACTGCCGCCGTCAAAGCGGCAGGCAATTTGCCGGTTCGCAACCTGTCTTGGATTGAAGCCGCTTTGTTCTGTAACTGGCTCAGTGCACAAGAAGGTTTGCCGCTAGCCTACAGATTTGATGGCAGTAGGCTGTTGGGTTTTGATCGTCATTCCGAAGGCTATCGCTTGCTGTCAGAAGCGGAGTGGGAATGGTTGGCACGGGTTGCAGGCCATAAAAAACCGGTGCGCTTTGTTTGGGGCAATCAGACGCAGATACCGGCAAAGAGCGGTAATTTTGCGGATCAGAGTGCTGTGAGAACGGTGAGCCAGTATATTCCAAATTACAAAGATGGCTTTAGCACGGTGGCGCCTGTAGCTTCTTTTGATGCGAACCGCATCGGGTTGTATGACCTGGCGGGCAATGTCAGTGAGTGGGTACAGGATGTCTACAGCTTGGTGCCGCCAGCATCTGGTGTAATAGAGCGGAATCCATTTGCGGCCGCACATGGCGAGGGCCGTGTCATCAAGGGTTCCAGCTTTCGCTCTGCGTCTGTGACCAAGTTGCGCTCTAGCTATCGGGAAGGTTTGAGTCAGCCGCGTGATGATGTAGGATTTCGTATTGCACGCTATCTCTATGGGCCGGATGTGCAGCTTTTGGAAGGCGCCAGGCCTGAAGAATAGGTTGAATAATATGCTGAATGATATGAACAAACGACTGAATAAGTGGCCGCTATGGCTGCTGTTGGCGGTATTAGGTGTTGCTTTTTTGTTGATCGAAGCGGATCGCGCTGATGCTGCAGAGCCGTACTCGGTGGAATTGGCAGATGAAGTGAGCTTCCCGATTGATATTTAGGAGAAACTGATGTCCAGACTGTCCTTATCGATTAAAGACGGCATAGCTCTCATTATCAGCGCTATTAGCGTGCATCTGATCTATGTAGCATGGATTCGCCCTAATGCAGCAGAAGCGTTGCTCGAGGCGCAGCAGCAGGGTGAGGCAGTGGCCAGAACCTTATTTGTGGTACTTCAGGATTATGAACAGGAAATTTGCCTGATTCTGATGTTGTGGGGCATCTATCTAATACTGTACAAGTATTACCAGCTCAACAAACACCGCTTCTTGTTCAACATGCAATTGATTCCAGAGCGGGCGGCCAGCGACCCCGATGCGACCGTGCCGCAGGATTCCATTAAAGATAATATGCACAGCGTATTACACGAATTTGAGCAGATTCAAGATCGAGAGACGCGCGATGCGCCGTTGATTAAGACGTTGAGTATGGCGGCACGCCGCTATATCGCTACTGGTGATATACAGAATACTTCTGATGCGATTGTGACAGGCGTTGAATCGCTGGGGGCGCAACTGGAAGCCGAAAATTCCATGATCCGTTATCTGGTCTGGGTCATTCCTTCAATTGGATTTATTGGCACGGTGCGCGGTATTGGGCAGGCTCTGTCTCAGGCAGACAAGGCGCTTGCAGGTGATATTTCTGGTATGACTGCGAGTCTGGGCATCGCTTTCAATTCCACCTTTGTGGCGTTGCTGATCAGTATTCTGCTCATGTTTCTGCTGCATGAGTTGCAACGGTCGCAAGACCGATTGGTGGTGGATACTCAAAGCTATTGTGAGGAGTTCTTGCTGCAACGTATCGAGAAGCACTGATGCGCCTGAGGCGGCGTGATGCGGAGGGCTTTAATCTATCATTTCTAGACATCATGTCCTGCGGTCTGGGCGCCGTTATCCTGCTGTTTATGCTGGTTAAATACGAGACTTCCCAGTCTGGGGAAGCCGTCAGTGCTCTACAAAGCGACCTGCGCGAACTACAAGGGCAAAAGCAGTCGGCTCAGGAACAGAGCGGTATCCTGACACAGAGTATTGCTGATCTTAACAAGCAGATGCTTCAGATGCAGCAGGTCAAAGAGCAGGCTCAAGTAGAAGATGCTGAATTGACTGCCAAGCTGTCTGAATTGGCAAAGGCAATAGCAATACTTGAGGAGGAAGATGCGCGGCCGACTGCCCCAAAAGAGAAGCCAGTGCAGGAGCATTTGATTGGCCTCAGGGTCGAGGGCAAACGTATTCTCATTATGCTGGATTACAGTGCATCCATGGCTGAAGAACGTCTGATTGATATTATCAGAACGAAGGTATCGAGTATTGCAGTTAAAAGAGCCGCCAGCAAGTGGCAACGGACGTTGAAAATCGTGCATTGGATTCTGGACCGAGTGCCAGAGAACTCCAGCTATAGTGTCATGGCTTTCAACGATAAAGCGGCTTTTCTAGTGCGCCAAGAATGGATCCGAAAAGAGGACGAAAAACTCAGAATAGAAATGGATCGGGCCCTGGATGTGCTGCACCCTCATCAGGCAACCAATCTGTATGCTGCATTGCAATTAGTGGCGAGCAGGCAGTCCATGCCGACAGATATCTATATCATCACTGATAGTCTGCCCACCATAGGCAAGAGCCAGTCCAGAAAATGCCGGCTTAGGTCTGGAGCGCAAACAGTTTCCAGTAAGTGCCGGCAATCGATATTCAATAGTGCGGCTGCAGATTTTGCGCAAGCGCGCAGAAATGTCCTGCCTCGAATCAATGCCGTGCTGTTGCCTATAGAAGGTGACGCACAGGCAGCTCCCTACTATTGGATGTGGGCTGCTAGTACAGGTGGCACTATGATTGCTCCGGTGGCATCATGGCCATAGTTCGTTCGCGCCGTAATATCAGCATTTTCAGTATGGCGTTGCTGGATGTTGTGTGCTGTGGGTTTGGGGCTATGGTGCTGTTGGTGCTGTTGTCTAAGAACGATGTTGAAGGCGGTACAGTTGCACAAGACATGGAAAGTCAATTGCTGGAGCTCATAGCTGCACGCAAACAGGTTGAGCAGTTGCAACAGAGCCAGCTAGAGCTACAGCAACAGGTGAATCAGCTACAGTCTGACGTCGCTCGGGCTCAGGAGGCTTTGCCTGATCCGGAAGCGCTGGAACAGAAACAGCTGCATCTGGTTGATGCGCTGAGCAGGCTAGAGGATTTACAGGCGCGCAAGCAGCAGCGGCTCGAGCAAGAGCGACTTGCGCAGGTGGTCAACGTGGGTGGTATTCCAGCAGAGAGCGATTATGTGGTTTTTGTTTTGGATACTTCGGGCAGTATGCAAGCGATATGGCAGCGCGTCCTTCAGGAAATTGAGCACATACTTGACATCCATCCTCAGGTCAAAGGTTTTCAGGTTCTTAGCGATAATGGTGCCTATTTGTTGCCGAAATATGCAAAGCGATGGATCCCAGATAGTCCCAGACACCGCCGGAGTATGTTTCAGCAGGCGCAAAACTGGACCAGTTTTTCCAACAGCAGCCCCGCTGAGGGTTTGGCTAAAGCTTTACAGGTGTATGCCAAAAATAATCGGCGATTATCTATTTATGTATTTGGCGATGACTATACGGGCGCATCTTTTGAGCAGGTATTGGAGCAGGTTGCACGGCAGAATCGAGCTTTTGGCACTTTGAAAAAACCCATAGCGCGTATACATGGTGTAGGGTTTTTGACCTCGTTGCAATCTGCCAGTAGTTTTGCAACGCTGATGCGAGAGATTGCACGGCAAAATGACGGTGCCTTTATCGGCATCGGTACTCAAGAACCATGAGCATTGCCATGTGATTCACAACAGGTGACTCTATGTGAGGCATGTAGGGTATGTAGGGCGGGGTTTCTAGACAGTAGCTCGCTAGATTTCGGGCTGGATGCAGTCGGTATCTGGTCGTAAAATGGGGGTGCAGAGGTTTAAAAAGGGATTGACGGCTCAAATGGCTTCAAGAGTTTGTTTGCCCTTAAGTATGCGGGCATGCGGGGCTGATCTTTGCACCTGTTTGCATCATTTCTCGGCTTGTGCAAAACGGCGCAGGCCATTCAGTAAAGGGAGGAACAGATAATGTTTACTAACGACAAGATTCTGCGTGCTTATCAGGTATACGTCTACGGTGCCTGTATTGTTGCGGTGATCGCCTTGGTTGTTTGTATACCTCTGGCTGTCTACAGCACGATCTCTATTTTTTTCCCCCAGTTGGTGATCGACCCTGCTCTGTATTTGGACTATCTCGCTAATTCGGTATCTCAGACGCAGTATGAGAATGAGATCAAAATCTTGCAGTTCCGTGCCCAGCAAAGATTGGTGCCTCAGTCGATGGTGCTTCTAACTGCTTCAGTGATGTGGGTGGTCCACTTCAAGCTGGCTCGCAGAATTAACTCTGACGACTGAGCAGGGGTTATTGCAGCGACCTGCAATGACTTGTAATGAAAGTTCAGAGAGTCGCTGTTACTGTGTTGTCTATTAGTCTGATTTTTGATCTGGCTTGTTCCGGACTATCTCGTGTTTAATAGCACGGAGTACGACGTCAATACTGTGTCGAATACCTCGTTGGATACTGCGAGCTTTGCCAGGGGCTGACAAGTACTGTTACAAGTGCTGTTTCGAGTAGGTTCGCTTGCAGATGACAACACCAATCTGGAGAAGAAATGCAATGGAATATAGAGCTATAGGTCAGCGTCAGATCAGCGCTTTGACTTTAGGAGGGGCGGGGATCGCCGGCTCGTGGGGAGAACGCTCTGAGGCTGAAGCGGAACAGACAGTGCGCATGGCCTTTGATGCGGGCATCACCGCCTATGATGTGGCGCCTATGTATTCTAGGCGCGCAGCTGAGCGCATTATGGGGCGGGTCTTCAGTGCGCAAGAAAAATCGGGTTTGTTCGTGTCGAGCAAGTGTGGCCTTGGGGATATTGAGGGGAGCCAAGTCTATGACCAATTGCGTGCTTCGTTGCTCAAATCATTAGATTTGATGGGCATTGACCGGCTTAACTTATTTATCTACCATTCGAACCTCAGGCTGGATACGACGCATTCTGCCTTTCGCCGCCAAGAACTAATGGCGCGTTTTGTGACTCCGCTGAGTACCTACTTCGACTTTATTGTTCCAGCCTTTGAGCGGTTGCAAAAAGAGGGGCTAATCGAGCATTGGGGTATTACTGGTAGCGGCGAGCAACAGGCTTTGATACAGGCTATTGAACATACAACCAAGCCTCACGCTGTGCAGGCTGTCATCAACGCCATGCATTCACCCGGCGGCTTGAACAACGTGCGTCCTGAATTTGACCCTGTAGCTATCTACAATGCTTGCCTGGATCAGGAGGTGGCGGTACTGGGGATTCGGGCAGTACAAGCCGGTGCATTGACTGCATCTATGGACAGGAATTTGCCAGAGGATGATCCAGATCTGGCTGATTTCAGACGGGCGGCGCCTTTTAGAGATTTGGCCGCAGAATGGGGGATGACCCCATCTGCTTTGGCGTACCAGTATGCCCTGAGCGTTCCGGATGTCAGCTCAGTGGTGTTGGGGGTGAAAAATCCAGCTGAGCTTCAGGAAAGCTTGGATGCTGAGCAAGCAAAGCGGCTGTCAGCTGAACAAATGCAGCAGATAGAGGCTTGTTTCTGACGGGTTTGTTGTTTTTTCTTAAATACAATAGTGCGTGTGTGCGCAATCAAAAGGAGCCGTCGTGAAAGAAGAGCAGATCATATGGAGTGCTTCGCCTTCGCAGTGGACGCATGTATTGTTTTATATCTTGTGGCTTGGACTGGTTTGCGCGCCGCTGATAGGCTTCTGGTATCTGCACTATCAGGGCAATTCCCTCGAATTGACAGCCTTTCTGGAGGGGGTTCCTGATTGGGTGTTTTTGGGGGGGCAGATCCTGTCTTTGCTAGTGGCTACAGGTGGCTTGCTAGTGCGTTACATCCTGACTCGTCTGCACAGATATGAACTGAGTAATCAGCGTTTTATGGAGACTACTGGCATTTTGACTCGGGTTACCCAAGAGTTGGAGTTGTATCGCGTCAAAGATTATGAGGTGGTTCGCCCATTCCCTATGAACTTGCTTGGGCTCGGAAATATCACAATGGTGACTGCTGATGTCAGCGACCCTGAGGTGGTGGTCTATGCGATCTCTGACCCTTTAGGAGTCAAGGATCTATTGCGCCGCCATGTTGAACAGGAGCGAGAGACCAAAGGAGCGCGTCAAGTAGATTATGTGAGTTGACGGATACAGTTGACTAAAATAATCTACAAGTTGGTATTTCGTGTAGTGGAATGCGTTTTTTCTTATTGATGGTGACTATGACAATTGCAGGTGGTGCGGCTGATGCAGCTATAGTGGAGATGCAGACCAGCAAAGGGGATTTGCTGATTGAACTTGACGAGCGGTATGCCCCAGATACGGCGGCTAATTTTTTGGAATATGTCGATGCCGGATTTTTTGATGGATTGATTTTTCACCGTGTCATTCCGGGATTTGTGATACAGGGTGGTGGCTTTTCGCCAGACATGCAGCAGAAGAAGACGCGCAACCCTATCGACTACGAGCACAATGAGTTGCGTAATCGGCATTACACCTTGTCTATGGCGCGTACATCAGACCCCCATTCTGCTACTAGCCAGTTCTTTATTAACCTGGCCGACAATGCTTTTTTAGACCCTAAAGGTCAGGCGCCGGGTTACGCAGTGTTCGGCAAGGTGGTCCAAGGCACTCAAGTAGTGGATGCGATTGCTCAGGTAGGCACCCACACAAAGGGAGGCCATCAGGACGTACCAATCGAGCCAATTACTATAGTAAAGGCTTTTCGCGTCGGTCGATAGCTGATCCGTTGTCTGCTTGAATTTTTGAGCCTGTGCCCATATATCCTTGATATATGGGATATCGGTTTAGCTACGCATGCTGTATAATTTACCTTCTGACTCTAATTGTCTATAATTCAATTAGAAAGGTTGTATTTCGCTCGGTATTTTGAGGTAGTTAGAAAAGTTGGTCCTGACCCTGATGGTTGAAATCAGAACTTTTATGGTCGGGAAGTGACATGGTGAAGGCAGTTGCTGCGATGTTTCGCAGATACAGAGACTGACTTGAAGCATAAAAGAGGGTAAAGATTTGAAATTAGCCAAGATTTTTTTATCGCTTGCTTTGCTTTTTATTGCAGCGCTATTTGGCTTGTCTGCTTATGCCAACAACTTGCAATCTGGCAGTGATGCCGCAAAAACAGGGGATTATCAAACAGCTTTTGCCGAATGGTTGCCGCTTGCAGAGCAAGGCAATCCGAATGCCCAGTATGGTTTGGGGGTTCTTTACCATTTCGGGCGGAGTGTCCCGGTTGATTATGCCAAAGCGCGTACTTGGTATCTAAAGGCGGCCAAACAGGGGCATTCAAATGCCAAGAATAATCTGGGGGTTCTTTACCACAGAGGGCTGGGAGTTGCTGTCGACCTAGATGAAGCCAGAAAATGGTTCCTCAGTTCAGCCAAACAGGAGAACGGACACGCGCAGAACAATTTGGCCAACCTGTATTACGATGGAGAAGGCGTACCCGTCAATTACAAAGAAGCCTTCAAGTGGTATGACCGTGCTGCTCAGCAGGGTAATGTATCGGCGCAGGGAAGTCTGGCCAATATGTATCGCGTTGGTTTAGGAGTCAATCAGGATTATACCGAGGCTTTTAGATGGTTCCGTTCGTCAGCTGAGCAAAACAATACGAAAGCACAGAACAGTCTGGGCGAGATGTACCGATCGGGTCAGGGCGTGCTTAAAGATTTTCAAGAAAGTGTTCGCTGGTTCCAATTAGGGGCAGACAACAACTATGCGCCAGCTCAAAACAATCTGGGAGAAGCTTATACAGATGGGCAGGGGGTGTTGCAGGATTATGAGCAGGCGTTGCAATGGTTTAGATTGGCAGCAGAAAACGGCAATCTGGCCGCTCAGAACAATATAGGCGACCTTTATTACTATGGCCGTGGTGTTCTTCGTGATTATGCTGAAGCGATGCATTGGTATCGTCAGGCTGCCAAAGACGGCTATGCGCCAGCTGAAAGCAATATCGGCAAACTCTATCAGTTGGGGCGCAATGTCAAGAGGGACTATAAAACTGCTTTCGAGTGGTTTGTGCGCAGTTCTGAAAAAGGAGATCCAGCGGGGCAGTACCATCTGGGGTATTTGTATAGAAATGGTTTAGGTGTGCCTGAGGATGACGGCAAGGCTCTGCAATGGTTTGGGTCGAGTGCTAATCAGGGCTATACCCCAGCTCAATACAGCTTGGGCTTGATGTATCAGATCGGCCAAGGCACAGAGCAGGACCTAGCGGAGGCAGCTAAGTGGTATTTGTTGGCTGCAGAAAAAGGCAATGCAAATGCCCAGAATAACCTGGCCGTGCTCTATCAGAAGGGTGCCGGACTGGAACAGAATTACGCTGAGGCCGTGAAATGGTATCAACTTGCAGCTGCAGAAGGTAATTTGGCGGCGCAACATAATCTGGGCAGGATGTATGAGCAAGGTTTAGGCGTTGAGCAAGATTTCTCGGAAGCGGTGCGCTGGTATCGTTTGGCGGCAAAAAGAAAGCACATTCCGGCGCAAGTGAGTCTGGGAGAGGCTTATTTCAAAGGTATAGGCGTCGGTCAGGATTACCGGCAGGCAGCTAAATGGTATTTGTTGGCTGCAGAAAAAGGCCATGAAGATGCCGAAGTTGCCTTAGGCAAAATGTACGGGCAAGGGCTAGGTGTTGCGGTCAACACTAAAGTAGCTGAAAAATGGTATCGGTCAGCGGCGGAAAAGAATAATACAGAGGCGCAGAATCTGTTAGCTAGTTTGTACCAGAAAGGTGCAGGCGTTCCGCACAATGCAACAGAGGCGATTGATTGGTATAGACGGGCCGCCGAACAGGGAGACGCTGATGCACAGTACAGTCTGGGGCTGGAATATCTGAAAGGCGGTATTCTGGCAAGAGATGCGCAACAGGCACGCCGTTGGTTTGAGCGATCTGCCAAACAAGACAACCTGAATGCGCAATACCAGTTGGGGCGCCTCTATTCTTTGGGTCAAGGCGGTTCGCGCAATGTGACCGAAGCGATAGCTTGGTATGAGAAGGCAGCAGCACAGGGCCATTTAGAGGCTCAACTGCTGTTGGCAGAGATGTATTTTCTGGGCGGCAGCGGCGTGCGCCAGAATTATGAGAAAGCTGCTGAATGGTATCGCTATGTGGCGGCTCAGGGCAACAGTCAAGCGCAGGCGCGTCTAGGGGATCTGTACTACTCCGGATTAGGTGTAGCTCAAGATTATGCAGCAGCAGAGAACTGGTATCTTTTGGCTGCTGACCAGGGCAATCAGCATGCACAAAGTAGCCTGGGTGAAATGTACCACTACGGCATTGGCGTTCCGCAGAACTATGATGAAGCAGTGGTATGGTATCGTTTGGCTGCTGAATTGGGAAATGCCGATGCTCAGAACAGCTTGGGAGTGATGTACCAGAATGGAGACAGTGTTAAGCAGGATTATGCAGAAGCTGTGAAATGGTACCTTCTGGCAGCCGAACAAGGCAATGGCGCTGCTCAATACAGTCTCGGCTTGATTTACCAGCAGGGGGTCGGTGTACTACAGGATTACATTTACGCCTATATGTGGGGCAATCTGGCTGCAGCTAACGGCGATGAAGATGGACGCAGGCTCAGAGACGAGTTGGAGCAGCGTATGACCGCTGGTCAGATCGAAGAGGCGCAGAGGCTAGCCCGAGGCTGCCTAGATAAACAGTACAAGGGCTGCTAAAAAAGCCCCGCTGATTCAGCTTCCCGCTTTGGAATTCTTGATGACCCGAAGTCCTTTTGTACCACTTGTAACACTTGTGCGCCCACATCCTTTAGTGATGGTATAGCCCCAGAAGCCCAGATTGAGATCGCGCAGAGGTTAGCTCGAGGCTGCCTGGATAAACAGTGATAAACAGTACAAGGGCTGCTAAAAAGGCCCTGCTGATTCAGCTTCCAGATTTGGAATTCTTGATTACCCGAAGTCCTTTGGTAATACTTGTGCCACTTGTCCCACTTGTACTGCGCCCACATCCTTTAGTGATGGTATAGCCCCAGAGGCCCAGATTGAGATCGCGCAGAGGTTAGCCAGAGGCTGCCTGGATAAACAGTGATAAACAGTACAAGGGCTGCTAAGAAGGCCTCGCTGATTCAGCTTCCCGCTTTGGAATTCTTGATGACCCGAAGTCCTTTTGTACCACGCCCACGTCCTTTAGTGATGGTGTAGCCGTAGATACCCAGATTGAGATCGCCCAGATTGTTGATTGCTTCATAGATTTGAAGCGCAACTGGGTCATCTTTCTTGTCAACCTCTCGACTTTGCTCCTTTTTCCATTTTAGAAAAGCGTCTTGGGCTATTTTATCGCCCACTGCTTTCTTCAGGGTGGCTAGCTTCTTGAGTTCGTATTTTTTTAGTTTGGATTCATCAAAAATGTTCTTTTTTGATGGCTCAGTGCTACTTTCAATGTTTTGTTCTGGATCCATATGTCTTGCCTGCTTGTTAGTGTTAGATTAAATGTGAGTTGATACACTTCACGTAATTGCTAGTGTATCATAAATATCAATGAAGATCAATTGGATAGATATTTTTTATCCATGGATGCCATCCATTAACAAGCAATATTATCGATTGAATACCCTTCCATTTTATCAAATGGATAGCTGTATAGTTAATAAAATTTTTGAATATTAAATACCGCTTTTAAACTATCCTACCTATTGGGCGTACCTGTTGGGTTAGAATTGCCTTCAGGTTTTGATACAGCATGCAAGAGGTCTCATTCTATGACATACCAGCCATTTGATTTATCTAAAAAGAGAGTGTTAGTGACGGGCGGAAATCGAGGTATTGGCTTGGGTATGAGTAAAGCGCTTGCTGCTGCAGGTGCTGATGTGACTATTTGGGGAACTAATTTTGAACGCAACCAGCAAGCAATACAGGCGCTTAATGAGATAGGAAACGGCAAGAAACGGCAGGCTGTAGTAAATGTAGGCTCAGAGGACGAAGTGGTTCAGGCCATGGAATCTGCCTGTCAATCCTATGGACCTTGGCATGCAGTTTTTGCCAATGCAGGTATTGGACGCGGTGGTTATGCCTTTAAAGACATTCCTTATGAACAATATCGGGAAGTGTTATCGGTGAATCTTGACGGTGCTTTTTTTACTCTCAGAGAAGGCGCCAAATGGATGATTGAAGGAGGCGAAGGCGGGTCGCTGGTGGGAGTATCGAGTTTGGCAGCAATCGAAGGAGCTGCAGGCAGTCAACACTATGCTGCGACTAAAGGCGGGTTGATTTCCATGATTAAAGGGATTGCCGTAGAATGTGCGCGCCATGGTGTCCGCGCTAATGCGATATTGCCTGGCTGGATTGCTACAGATATGACCGAGGGAGCGCAGCAGAGTACTGCTTTTGCGGAAAAAGTGGTGCCGAGAATCCCGGCTCGGCGCTGGGGCAAGCCTGAGGATTTTGGCGGGCTGGCAGTCTATTTAGCCAGCGCAGCTTCGTCATATCATTCGGGCGATACGTTGGTTGTGGACGGCGGCTATTCCATCTTTTAGACAGCAAAGGTCTCTTGGAATTGAGCTGGCATGTTGTACATGTGCCAGCTATTAGAAGCTGTCGGAAGGGTCGGCATTGGGGTCTAGTATTCTGACAGGTACAGCTTGTTCTGCCAGACTCGCAGCGTGATTGTCCTGATGGCCCTGATTACTTGGATTGACTTGTTGCCAGTCGCATGAAACACAGCTAGCTGCAATAATCTGCCCTTCGTGCAATTCCCCCTTGATGCAGTCGATATCTTGGCATTTGGGACAGGTTGCGCCGGCAATGAATCTCAGCTTCACGGGTTGTGGCTACTCAGTTCAGAGCGCAGGCGCAGGATAACTTGCTCTGCATCCGGTTGAAATTGGTGCCAGATTGAAAAAGAAAGCGCTGCTTGTTGCACCAGCATATTAAGGCCATCGCTGTGTTGTTTTCCTTTCAGATCAGCAGCTGCGCAAAAGGCGGTAGGCTCGAGGTTCTGGTTGTAATTCAAATCGTAACACAGGTCGGACCATTCAACAGCCTCTAGCAACTGAGAGGGCAATGGATCATCGTTCTTGCGGCCGTATGAGGTGGCATTGATCGCTAGATGGTAGTGTTGAGAAACTAACTTCGGGCTGGAAGTGGCGATGATGCGTTCGCTGAGAAGCGCATTGAATGTTTCTGAAAGTGTCTGAGCATGGGCCATGGTACGGTTTGCGATGACAAGCAGCTCGGGTTTCTGCTCCAGGAGCGCGGGGATAATACTTCGGGCAGCTCCCCCTGCTCCGATCAGGAGGATGCGCTTGTTTTCAAGCGATCCTGTTAGGTTGGCGAGTGAACGTATCAACCCTACCCCGTCGGTGCTATCGGCCCATATCTGATTGTCTTGAACCCAGAGGGTATTGGCGGTTTGCGTGGCTTGCGCTTGTGAGGTGGTATGTTTGGCCAGTGCGAACGCTCTTTTTTTGAATGGCAGAGTGATGTTTAGCCCTGTGCCGTTCTGCTCGAAGAACGTGTTGATAGTTCTTTCAAATATCGGCTCTTCGGTACTCGGTTCGAGCTTTTCGTAGCTCAAGGAAATTCCAGCTTGTTTTGCAAAATACTGGTGAATTATTGGAGACAGGCTGTGTTGGATAGGGTTTCCAACAACTGCAAATTGCGTTGGCTGTTTGTTTTTCATCAGCGTTTTGTATCTAGGTAAAGCGTTTTAACGGGGTATGCATGCGGTATTTGAGGTTACTGAAGCCATTCTCGGGGTTGCAGGAAGTCATCAAGAGCCGCTTCAGGGCTACCCTCGGCAGGTTTGTAATTGTAGTCCCATCGTGCACAGGGCGGCAATGACGCTAGGATCGATTCAACGCGTCCTCCTGATTGTAGTCCGAATCGGGTGCCGCGATCGAAAGCCAGATTGAATTCTGCATAGCGTCCTCTTCGATGCAGTTGAAATGCCTTTTGGTTAGGGCTGTAGCTGCGCTTGGCGTATTTGCGCGCCAAGCTGGACCAAGCTTTGGCAAAGTGGCTACAGACCGACCGAGCCATGTTCAAGCATTGGTCAAAATCTCCTGAGTTATAGTCGTCAAAAAAAATGCCGCCAATGCCGCGCATTTCTTTTCGATGGGGCAAATAGAAGTAGTTGTCGCAGGTTTCTTTGAAGGTGCGATAGTGACCCGGAGCGAAGGGTTCAATGGCGTCCTGCGCAGCTTGATGCCACAGACGGCAGTCTTCCGGTTCTGGGTAGCAAGGGGTGAGATCGAAGCCTCCTCCAAACCACCAGTTCGTTGCTGCTGTATTGTCATTGCCATCGCCATCGTCAGCAAAAGCGCCGGCCTGAAAAAAGCGCACGTTCATATGGGCGGCCGGTATCCAAGGGGATTGCGGATGTATGACGGTTGATACGCCCACTGCTTTCCAAGTTTTGCCGATGAGTTCGGGGTGGCGTTCGGCGGCTGTTTTAGGCAGTTGGTTGCCGCCCACACAGGAAAATCCGATAAAGGCTTTTTCGATCAGGTTGTTGTCTGCTGTAATTGCTGATATGCCGCTTCCGAGTGCGCTGTTCCAGTGATCCGAGACGAAGCAGCTGTTGCCTTCTACCTGATTGACACACTGGATCAGATTTTGTTGTTCCTGCTCGAAGCAATTCTTTACACAGTCAAATTGTGTTTGCAGTGTAGAGGGTGGAGGTCTCGAGTTCATGGTAGATCACAGCCTGCTGGCGGGCGTGTGTGTGTTTGGTTTTCAAGATCGTAGATGGGGGTGGCTCCTTTTAAGCTGCCTATATCGCCTTCCATAATCCAGTGAATCTGCCCTTGGAAATAGTCCAGCACCTGTTGTTTTGAGCGCGCTGGGGGCATCTGTGCGGGGTTGGCAGAGGTAGAGGTGATGGCTCCATCAAAAATCTTGCAGAGCGCTCGTACTGGAGGATGCGCGCTGATTCGTGCAGCAACTTTTGGGTTGTCTGCTGTTCCACGAATCCACCAGGGGCAGTTTTCAGATGCAGGTATCAGATAGGTGTGTGGCCCAGGCCATTGGGCTTGCTGAAGGGCTGGGTAGTTGGGTGCTATGTAGGGCGCCAATTGTTCTAGATTGGCAGCGACCAAAATCAGCCCTTTTTCGTAAGGGCGTTGTTTGAGGGCGAGCAATCTGTCTATGGCTTTTGGATTAGCCGGGTCGCAACCCAGCCCCCATACGCCTTCGCAAGGATAGGCTACGATTTCGCCGTCTTTAAGTGCTTGTGCAAATGGATGCAGCGGCTCAGGGGTTGAGGTCAGCATCTTGTTGGCGCACTTTGTCGGCCATTTTTTGAGTCTCTTGGGCGAGTTTTTGTGCAACGGTCGGATTGCTCAAGGCCAGAATACGGGCAGCCATCCATGCTGAGTTGGCACTAATACCTAGCCCTGTACAGGCAACGGGCACTCCTTTGGGCATTTGAATGGTGGATAACAAGGCATCGACGCCTTGTAGAGGTCCAGTGACGATAGGAATACCGATGACAGGTTTCAGGCTGTGGGCTGCGACTGTACCGGCGAGGTGAGCGCTGAGGCCTGCTGCTGCCAGAATGACAGCACACCCTCTTTGTTCAGCATCAGACAATATGCTGCGCAAATCATCCGGTGTGCGATGGGCAGAGGCGATGCGTGTTTCAAACGGGATATTGAGCTGGGTCAGGACTTCCTGTGCTGGAGCAACCTGTGGCAGGTCAGAGCCTGAGCCCAAAACGATCAGTACAAACTCTTCGGTGGTATTCATGGTTAGTGTCGCTAAATAGTAGTTGCTAGATCCGAAATTCGGAAGGTGCAAAACAGAATAGTATAGCGAGAAAAAGGCTTGATGTGATTGGCATCAACCCTGCAGTATTATCGAACCTCAGGGTTAGGGCTGATTAAGGCGTTCATCTGCATAGAGTATAATGCCAGTATGCCCGTGCTATATCTTTGATCTGCCTTTTTGCTGTACTTGGATTTAGTTGCACGATGGTTTGTTGCTAGGGGGCGCAGAGTACAGGAGATGCATTCGGGATTCAGTAGATTAAGGGAAGATGCATTGCGCACTTGCTTAATCATGACTCTGCCCTCATATCATACTTTGGCGACAAATATCTCAGATTTATCAGACCTATTTATCAGAATTAGTGGATGAATGAGATATTGACCAAGGAGTATAAAGACTGATGACTGATTCGGATAAAGAATTTAATGCAGCCGAATCTCTGGAGGAGATGACCGTTAAGCCTAATGGGTCTGCAAGACAGGCGCACTACACTTTAGGTCAGGTTGTTCGGCATAAATACCTGGATTTTCGGGGAGTCATTTTTGACGTCGACCCAAAATTTAACAATACAGAAGAATGGTATCAGGCGATTCCTGTTCAGTTTCGCCCTGACAAAAAGCAGCCTTTCTACCATCTGTTTGCGGAGAATGAGGAAGCATTCTATACGGCCTATGCCAGTCAGCAGAATCTGATGCTGGATGAAGATGCTGCGCCTATCGATCACCCGGATATCGATAAATATTTCTCTGGTTACAGCAACGGCACCTATCAGGTCAAGGACAGCATCAGAAACTGATTGCTTTTCAGTTCGGAAGTTCAGGTTTTAGTGGCCTGATTTCGGGTTCTGTAGTAGGTCAAAAGACGCCCCAACAGTAGCCCTAGCTCAAATAGCGTCCAGATAGGGATGGCCAGAACCAGCTGGGAGACGACATCAGGCGGCGTCAGTAGCATGCCCGACACCAAACAACCGATGACGATATAAGGGCGCATGTGAGCCAGTCGTTTGGCGCTGACGACCCCCAAAGTAATGAGTGCTATGACGACAATCGGGGTTTGGAACGCTAGCCCGAAGGTTAGCGCAAATCTCAGCACAAAGTTCAGATAGCTGTTGATGTCGGTCATCACGGTAACGCCTTCGGGCGCTGCGGTGATGAACAGGCTGAATAGAAGCGGCAGGATCAAGTACCAACAGAATGCTATCCCTGCGTAGAAAAGCAGGATGGATAACGGTAGCAGCGTCGCACCGATAATCTTTTCGCTTCTATAGAGGGCGGGCGCTATGAAGGCCCACAGTTGATAGAGTATCCACGGCATCGCAAGTAGTACGGCTATATAGATACTCAGTCGGATGGGCGCCAGAAAAGGGGCGGCCACCTCGGTGGCAATCATACTGCTGCCCTCTGGCAGCAGGTTTCTGATGGGTAAAGACACCAATTCATAGACGCTACTGGAAAACGGCAGTAGCACCAGAATGAAGACGGCAATACCAGCTGCTGCCATGAGCAATCGGTATCGGAGCTCGCTGAGATGGGCGATCAGAGTTTGCGGCTCATCCTGGGTTGAAGTAGTCTCCGATTTTTGCAGGCGTTCAGAGGGAGAATCGTTCAAGAATACTCCTTGGAGGCACGCTCTTTGGCATCTGGCTCTGGCTCTGGCTCTTGTTCCTGAATAGGGGGTTTGAGTATATCAGGATGCGGCGTATCGGGCATATCCCGTTCGAGTTCCCAACGAAAAGTCTGGTAACTAGAGCTGATGCGTCGTTGCCAGAGCCCCAGGGTGCGCAATACATTGGGTAGTCTTTTTGGTCCCAGCACCAGCAGGCTGGCAACAGCGACCAGTAGGAATTCGGCAATTCCTATATCAAGCATGGTCTGTTGCTCGTCAGTTCATCGAATGCAGCTGGCGGCTTAGTCGATATGCTGCTTGGACTTTGAGGTCTTCTTTTCTGTTTCATCTTCGTCATTGAGCCCTTTGCGAAAGCTGCGGATGGCTGTACCCAAGTCGCCACCAATATTACGCAGCTTGCTGGTGCCGAACAGTAGGGCAATGATTGCCAGAATGATGAGCAGTTCTGTAATGCCAAAATTACCGATTCCCATAGCACATTGTTTCGTTTTGCAATATTCCAATAATCGATTTTAGTGGTTTTAAGTTTTTCGGTTGCGTTTTTCAGTAAGCCCCGATACTCCAGCGCGTTTATTGAGTTCAGCCAGTATATCTGTTGTTTGGCCATCGAGGCTGTGTAGTAGCACCAGAGAATGAAACCACAGATCTGCAAGCTCAGCTACCAATCGGCTGACGGGCTGCTGGCCTTGTTGTACCTCTCGAGCGGCCTCTACGACTTCTTCTGCTTCTTCTGTGCATTTGCTCAGCATCGTTTCCAGCCCATCATGGTACAGTTTGGCCACATAGGATTGGTCAGGGTCGGACTGCTTGCGTTGCTCGAGCAATTCTTGTATCTGGGACAGAATGTCGGTGTTGCGGGTTTGCAATGGAGGCGTTTCAGCCTTCGCCAGAGAATGGAAAAAACAGGATCTGGCGCCGAGATGACAGGCGGGGCCTTTCTGCTCGACCAGATACTGCAGGCAATCCTTATCGCAGTCTGTGCGCACTTCCACCAAGCGCTGGCTATTGCCAGATTGTTCTCCTTTCACCCATATGCGGTTGCGTGAGCGCGAAAAATAAACCCCTCGCTGTTGTTCGATAGCTTGTTGCAGCGCTTGTTGGTTGACCCAGGCTTGCATGAGTAGCTCGTCATTGTGGTAGTCTTGGACGACCACGGGCAGTAGGCCGCTGGTGGGCCATAAAAGCTGTTTGAGATCCTCTGGGTTGAATGCAGTCATGGGGGATAGGAGAGCGTTCGATAGGTGATGCAGAGTGTACTGTATTTAACGACTTCTGGCGTCTAGACCTATGGCATGCAATAGGGTCTGCAGCCCGCTGAGGATCTCGTTGGCATGTAGCGTCAGCAAATAGGTGGTCAGGATCAGTAGTAGACCCAGCCCCCAAGTGTGTAGGTGGCTGGTCCGAGCTCTAGTAGCTCGTTGCACAGGCTCTGTCAGGCGATGAATGCGTGCTGGCAGTTCGGTCAGATAGTGGATGTTTTGCTCGAACTCTTTCTGGTGTCTTGCCAGCACGGCTGCCGGAGAGAATCTGCGTTTGCGCCAGCGCTGCAATTCAGAGCGGGCAATATTCCAGATGTTCAATTGGGGGTAGATTTGCCGCCCCATTCCTTCAATATTGATCAAGGTTTTGATCAGAAGCGCCATGGAGGGTTGCATAATCATGCCGAAGGTTTTACCTGCTGCGAATAGGTAAGTCAGCAGTTGGCCAAAATCCATCTGCTCCAGCGGCTGATCCAAAAGAGGTTCGCAGGCCGCTTGTATTGCCAGCCCCAGGTCTATGTCTCGGGTCTCAGCGCTGACCCAGCCAGCGGCTTTGATTTTTTCGGCGGCCAGTTGGAAATCAGAATTCAGGATGGCTTGCAGAATGCGCGCCAAGGTGGTCAGTTCGGTATCGCCTAGATGCCCGGTAATGGCGCAATCGACGGCAGCGTATACAGGTTCAGGTGCGGTATCTTTGCGCACCATGATGTTGCCAGGGTGCATGTCGCCATGAAAGAAATTATCTTGAAATACCTGCGTGAAGAAAATACGCACGCCCGTTTCAGCCAACTCTTTCATATCTACACCGCTTTTTTTCAACTCCGATGTATGGGTAACAGGTATGCCACTGATGTATTCAGCGGTCATAACGCGGCGCGTTGTATAAGGCCAATAGATGCGTGCGATCTTGAGCATGTTATGGCGTTCGGCGTTTCTGCGCATGCGTGTGGTGCGCGCTGCTTCGAGCATCAGATCGCATTCGCCCCTGACGATGAGCGCATAATCTTGGAATATCTCAGGCAGGCGCATACGGCTCCCTAGCTGGCGGTGCGCCCAATGGAAAGCGGCTGATACCAGGCGCAGGTCTTGCTCAACTCGGCGCTCAATATGGGGGCGCAGAACCTTAATGACCTGTTTACGACCGTCGCATTCAACCTCATGGACTTGAGCAAGAGAGGCGGCTGCTAAAGGTGTGTTTTCAAAACGGTCGAACAGGCTAGAGATATCTGCCCCCAGTTCTTGCTCTATGGTCTGTCTGATTCGGGCGGCCTGCAGAGGCTGGCAGTTGTCTCTTAGCCGAGCAAGCGCTTGCGCTAATGGCGGTGCGATTAAATCAGGGCGGGTAGACAAGAACTGGCCAAATTTGATGAAAACAGGTCCTTGTGTCTCTAGATATCGCGCAAAACGTTGTTCTGGGTTGTTTCGGCACGGTATGAGTTGAAAAGGTGCAAGAGCGAATTTGATGCTCCAACTTAAATGTGCTCGGGGTAGCAGTACATCAAATCTTCTGAAGACCAGATTAAATAGCAAGAGTGCACACCTTAGGTAGGTCACAGAATTGTGTAGCCAGCTGTGGTGGGGGTCAGTCATTTCGATACGCATTCAGAGCAGAGAGCCATTTTGAAGCTTGGTGATGGGCTGCAGTTGCTACAGGTGTTATGGCACCGCTGGCTGCACTTCCGAACCAGATCTCCAACCACTCGCCTAGCTCAGGGCGGTATCGGCGCAGAATAGACAGTAATCTCAGTGCCAGCGGTCGGTTGCCGCTGAAGCTCGGCGGGGTACTTTGCAGATGGATATCCGCTTCAGCATCGGGCTGAGAGGTGCATGTTGCTGTAATGGTGCCGGCGTCGTCGATCAGCAGTTGTAGGTAGTTGGCTGTGACCGGTAGCCGCACAGAGATTGATGTGCCAGCATACCGCTGCAGTCTGCCTTTGGTAGCTGGGTCGAGTGTAGCCAGATGCTCAGGCAGGTTGGCTAGACTGTTGGTTATGAGCGTATCCCACATCAGGGTTTGTATCCTGAATGCAGGCAGAATATGCCGCCTGCTATTCTCAAGAAACGGCATTGTACCAATCCCGCTGCATCCATCATAGAGCTTATGGCTTCAGGAGAAGGATGCGCGCGGATGGATTCGTGCAGATAACGGTATGAATTGGTATCGCCGGCCATGATGCGCCCTAACAGAGGCAGTGCTGTTTCAGAGATTGCATCGTATAGTTTTCGGCCCAGAGGTGCAGTGGGTTGGGACAGCTCTAGCACGGTCACCAGCCCTGCGGGCATGAGGCAGCGTAATATCTCTTTGAAAGCGGTGGCTTTATCGCTGAAGTTGCGCAGTCCAAAGCCGATGAGGATGCGGTTAAAGCTGTCGTTGGCAAAGGGCAGGGATTCAGCAGTTGCACGCACCATGGGCACATCTGGCCAACCTGCGTTGATTAAACGATTCCGTCCGGTAAGTAGCATTTCCATGTTGGGATCAGCGGCAATCAAGGACGCCTGTTTGAGCCTTGGTCGGATTTTTAGGCTTAAATCACAGGTTCCAGCAGCTAGATCGAGCACACTATGGTGAGACCGGATGGTGGACAGGTCTATGAGTATTTTTTTAAGGATCCTGTGGCCGCCAATAGTCATTGCATCGTTCATCAGGTCATAATGGGGTGCGGCTTGTTTGAAGACCTGCTGGACTTTCTGCCGGTGTGCCTGTGCTGGTTGTTGGGATGATTTGTTGGCGTTGTATTGCATAAGAAGGGTGTTGAGAGGTGGCTGATCCGGAGAAGAAAGAGTGTCTTTATTATGGTCGTTCTGATAGAACCTCGGTTATCTATTGACGGCAATTGGGTTGAGTAGAGCGGAACCAGATACAATGGATTTCAAGAGCAAGCTGCCCGTAGGCATCTTGTACAGCAAAATACAGTACAAAAGTAGGGCGTAGATAGAGTGGCATCAGACAGAGTTGCAGGTAATAGAGCATGGTAAGTCAGACGCGGTGGGTCTGGTTAGACATGGAGATGAGTGGTCTCGATCCGGCTAGGCATAAGATTCTAGAAATGGCAACTGTTATCACGGATGAACATCTCAACGTGGTGGCAGAGGGGCCGGATATGGTGGCCTGGCAACCTCCAGAAGTGCTAGATGCGATGGATGATTGGTGTACGGAGCAACACGGCAAAAGTGGCTTGACCGCCAGAGTGCAAAATAGTACTAATAATGTGCGGGATATTGAGCGGGCTACGATGGAATTTCTCGAGCAGCATATTGCACCTAATACTGCGCCAATCTGTGGCAATTCGGTTTGGCAGGATAAGCGGTTTTTATACCGTTACATGCCGGAAGTTTCTGATTTTTGCCATTATCGTATTATAGATGTCAGCAGTTTAAAGATATTGTCTACTGCCTGGTTGCGCCCTAGTAGCGGCATGCAGTTACGCAAGGCGCGTAACCATAGGGCTAAAGACGATGTCTATGAGTCGATCGAAGAACTGAAGTACTACAGAGAGATGCTTTTTGTACCTGCTGCACGGCGTGACAAGTAGGATGCCGTTGCGGTTACGCTATTGCAGGCCGGTTCTGTTGACCGATAGGCTAAAATATCTTTCGCTTTACTCATGAACGAGTCTGTGGTTGAACTTCTGGCGTCTGTGCCTTTTCTTTCCTGTAACTCGGTTGCTCTCAGAGGCTGAGTAGGCAGTTTCGTATCGCACTGGATGGTTTTGGCGCAGAAAGTATTTATCAAGACTTGGGGCTGTCAGATGAATGACTATGATTCTGCACGCCTCTACGATCTTCTGGCTGATCAATGTGCCTTGCAGCCGGCCAGCCAAGCTGATGAAGCGGATGTATTGCTCATGAATACGTGCTCCATCCGAGACAAGGCGCAAGAGAAAGTGTTTTCTGAACTTGGAAGATGGGCTTCGTTGAAGGCGGCAAAACCGCATCTCATGATAGGTGTCGGCGGTTGCGTAGCGAGTCAGGAAGGGCAAGAATTGCAGCGCAGGGCGCCCATTGTTGATTTTGTCTTCGCCCCCCAAACATTACATCGAGTGCCGAGCCTTCTGGAACAATCCAAATCCCGGAGAGCGGCTGCCGATATCCGCAGCCCTAAATCACAGGAGCCCATTCAGGTTGTAGATGTCAGTTTTCCTGAAATTGAGAAGTTTGATCATCTGCCGACACCGTCGGTCAGTAGTGTCAGCAGCTTGCTTTCGATTATGGAAGGGTGCAGTAAGTACTGTTCTTTTTGCGTGGTTCCCTATACCCGAGGCGAAGAATTTAGCCGCCCAGCAGAAGCGATTCTGGAGGAAGCTTGGCAGTTACTTCTTGGGGGATCCAGTGAGTTGGTATTATTGGGTCAGAATGTCAACGCTTGGGAGGAAGGGGATCGCGACTTTGCTTGGCTGATTGAACAGGTGGCTCAATTGGATGGGTTGGAGCGTATCCGCTACACCACATCCCACCCTCTGGAATTTTCAGATCGGCTGATTGAATGCCACGCACAGGTACCCCAGCTGGTGCGTCAAGTGCATTTGCCAGTGCAGAGCGGTTCAGATCAGATATTGACTGCTATGAAGCGCAATTACACGCGTGCCTACTATCTGGAGCGGATAGAGGCTCTGCGTGCTGCGTGTCCGGGAATTTCTATCTCGTCAGATTTTATTGTGGGTTTTCCGGGCGAGACAGAAGCGCATTTTTGGCAGACTCTTGAATTGGTAGAGCAGGTTGGCTTCGATCATTCATTCAGCTTTATCTACAGCGCGCGCCCCGGCACCCCCGCTTCCCGCTTTGCCGATGATACTCCGCAAGAAGAAAAACGCGAGCGGCTGTATCGATTACAGGCTTTGTTGAATCAGCAACGTGCGCGTATCGATCAGGGCATGCTGGGGTCGCAGCAAAGCTGCCTGGTGACCGGCTATTCTCGTAAATCCCCAGATGACATGCAGGGGCGTACCCAGAATAATCGCGTCGTTAATTTCCCCGCTCAGTCACCAGATTTGATTGGGCGCATCGTGGAATTGACGATTGAAACCCAACGGGCAAATTCGCTACGGGGCAGCTTAGCTATGGCAGATACTCTGTGCTAATGCTTTGAGCGACTCTATGAAAGCGGTCGGGAACGGCGCCGCGCCTAAATACAGCGTGTTGCGTTTTGAGCCTCCAAATATGACGCGTATGCTGGCGCTCTGTGGACCGGTAGATTCTTACTTGCGCTTGGTTGCCAAGAGTTTTTCGGTACGTATTGAACATCGAGGCGATCAGCTATTTGTGCAAGGAGATCCGCAGGCCGTTGAAAATGCGGAACAGGCACTACACCAGCTGTATCAGCTTACAGCCGGCGGTGTGATCAACAGTGAACAGGTTCAGCAGGTGACACTGGGTCAGTTGGGATCGGACAATTCATCGAGCAAGGAGCCAGGCGTGCGAGCCACTGATCAGGATATTGAAGATTTCGACCCGGTGTTGGTACAGACGCCTAAGATCAAAATTAGGCCCTCTGGTTTGGAACAGAAGAGCTATCTAGAAGCGCTTTTGAGCGCAGACTTGTGCTTTGGTGTAGGGCCAGCAGGTGTCGGCAAAACTTGGCTGGCCATGGCTGTAGGGGTGCAGGCACTTCAAGCAGGTGAAGTGGAGCGGATTGTGTTGGTGCGCCCGGCAGTGGAAGCGGGTGAGAAACTGGGCTTTTTGCCAGGAGATATGGTGCAGAAAGTAGAGCCTTACCAGAAACCGCTCTACGATGCTTTATTTGAATTTCTGGGCCGTTCTCGGGCTGAGGCACTGGTTGATGAGGGGGCAGTAGAAGTGCTGCCATTGGCTTATATGAGGGGGCGCACATTGCAACGCAGCTTCATTCTTTTGGATGAGAGCCAGAACGCAACGGTAGAGCAGATGAAGATGATGCTGACCCGGCTTGGTAACGGCTCCCGTATTGTGGTGACAGGGGATCTGTCTCAGAGCGATTTGCCGGCCAATACGCCTTCAGGGCTGCAGCATGCATTGGATATCCTGAGTCAGGTTCCGGGTGTAGCCGTGTCTTATCTCACTGAGTTGAGCGTGGTCAGGCATCCTCTCGTGCGTCGTATTATCCGAGCATACAGTGCCCAGTCAGCCCATCAACAGCAGATGCGGCAACGGCTATCGTCCCCTCAGCCTGATCAGGCAAAGCAGGTGCGCTGATGCATCCTGGAGTATCAACAGATGCGGCCGCTTTTTCGCCTACTGAACGTGAGCTTCAGCGATGGGTGCAGGCCGCTTTGAAAGTTGCTGATGCTAGTAGCAGCTGGCAGGTAGCTATATGCCTGATGGACGAGCGGCAAATGCAGGAGTTGAATGGGTCTTTTCGCAATAAAATGCACCCGACCAATTGCTTGTCATTCCCAGCTTATTCGCCGGATGAAGTGGCTGTGATGCTGAAGCAGGTACCCTGCAGTGCAGGTAATGATAATATGACTGACAGCTTGGGCGATATTGCACTTTGTAGTTCGGTGATTAATAAAGAATCCGGATGTTGGGAGTTGCCTTTAGCGGCTCATTGGGCCCATTTGACCATTCATTCGGTGCTGCATTTGTTGGGTTACGATCATTTGATGCCTGAAGAAAGAAAGAACATGGAGGCCGCCGAGACGCGTGCCATGTTGGAGTTGGGCTTTGCAGATCCCTGGTCGGATAGACCGGATAGACCGGACAGATCGAATAGGTCGGACAAGTCGGACAGATCGGGCGCCGGAAGCCAACAGCGTTTTGAGCTGCATGGACCATGAATTTGGAGGGCCGAACTGGACCTATGGATAGGATGATCCGTGCAGATTCAAGGGATAGACTGACGGGTAGCTGGCTGTGAATTACCCTGCGGAAGACAGCTCATCTCCTGAATGGCAGGGAGCATCTGACCGAGCTCCCAAATCTTGGTGGCGGCGGTTGCTCGCTATTTTTGATTCGGCCGAAGACAGCAAGTTGCAAGAATCCAGCTCCATGTCCATGCTGCGCTCCATGGCGGATGCAGCCATGGAGTTGAATCAGAAGCGGGTACGGGACATTATGGTTCCGCGCTCAAATGTGCGCTTTGTTTATGAGGATGACAGCCGAGAAGAGGTCATCAATGCGGTTTTGCTCTCCGGTTTTACCCGTTTGCCTGTAGCCGATCGGAATGAGCAGCAGATTCTGGGTATCCTGCACGCCAAGGATCTTCTAGCTCAGCCGCAATCGCGTTATCACCTCCAGCCGAGGGATTTGATGCGCATCGCAAAGCCGGTGCCTGAAAGCATGCGCATACCCTATTTGCTTGAAGAGTTTCGCCGGCAACGCTTGCATATGGCGCCTGTGGTGGATGAGTACGGCGGTATTGCGGGTATCGTGACAATTGAGGATATTATTGAAGAGATCATCGGTGATATCGAAGATGAGCATGACAAGCAGGTGGAGGCGGAGAAAATCCAGAGCATCGGGCACGACCTTTGGCTGGTGCCAGCCTCTATTCCCTTGGGTGAATTTAATGAATTGCTCAAAGCCGAGCTGGAAGATAAAGACGCTGAGACACTCGGCGGCATGGTGGTGAACTACTTGCAGCGCATCCCCAAACGCGGGCAGATTTTGAGTCTAGATAACTTTAATATCAGCGTAAAGGCCGTCAAAGGAGGCCGTATTCAGCAGCTTGAAGTGGGTCGGCGCAAAGCGCAAGGCCATCTGGCTGCAGATATCGAACAGATTGGAGAGAAAGGCTGGCGGCTCGCCGCTCAAGCCCCGATCAGCAAAGTCAAGGAACTCACTCAGGCGGCGATAAAGGATTCATCCGGTACGGTAGGTGCTTGGTTGAAAGAGCAGCTAGGGGGTTCTGTGCAGAAGGGCGCATTTGTTGATGTTTCCGACCTCAGGTTTCAGGCTGAATCCTTAAAAGAGGGCGACATTGATCGGGTGCTGATATTCCCGGTGGAACCCGAAACCTGATCAGGATGTATTAAGGATGACGAACGCTAATTTACCTGCTTGGGTGCACCGTTTGTCTCTGATTCGGTCTGTATTGCTGCGCATCCCTCGGCCTGTATATGCACTAGTAGCTGGGTGCGGGTTGGTGTTGGCTTTTGCCCCTTTTAATCTGTGGGTACTGGCGCTGCTTTGCCCGAGCCTGTTGTTCTGGTTATTGAAGCAGGCGCGCTCTCCTTTAGAAGCGGCATGGATTGGCTGGCTTTTTGGCTTAGGTCTGTGGCTGGCAGGCATGTACTGGTTGTATTTCAGCATCTCTTCTGTGGGGGTATCTGCATGGCTGAGTGCCCTAATTACCATAGGATTTGCAGCGTGCATGGCTTGTTTCCAGCTTTTGACGGGCTGGATATTCTATCTGTTATTGCATTACAGGATGCCGGCAAAAGCTGGAAACAGGCTTCTCGGTAACTGGGATAGCGCCTTGCTGTTTGCAGCAGTATGGCTTTTGATCGAGTGGTGCAGAAGCTGGATCGCTACCGGGTTACCCTGGTTGCAGTTAGGCACGACGTCTATTTCATGGTGGGCGAGCGGCTGGCTACCAGTGATCGGGCAATCAGGCGTTGCTGCTGTGCTACTGGCTGGTGGTGCCATGGTGGTCGCAGGGCGGACTTTCGCCGCACGTTTGGTGATGGTCGCCGTCCTGCTCTGTATGGCACTGGCTGGTGGTGTCTTAAAGCAGATCGATTGGGTGCGCACGGAGCGTGTACTTGAGGTGCGGGTCATACAGACCAATTTTGATGCCAGCTATCGCTGGACAACTGAAGGTTTACAGCGGGTGTTGAGCCAGAGCTTGGCGCTGACTTCACAAGGAGCCACTTTGATTCTCTGGCCTGAAACGGCTCTGCCTATTAGAGACAGTTGGCCGGTGGCCCAACAACTTGAAGAATACCTGAACAAGACCTACAGCGCTAGGGGCCAGTCTCTGGTTTATGGCGTGCTGCATGACCGGCAGGATCGATTAAATGCCCCAATCTACAACGCTTTAAAAGTCACAGGCCACGAGCAAGAGATTTATTTGAAGCGCAGGCTGGTGCCTTTCGGCGAATATACGCCTGAGTTTCTCAGTTCGTTTTTTCAGCTGCTGAATTTTCCCGAATCGTCGCTGTCTTCAGGGCCGCAACATCAGGCTGTGATACAGATAGATGGCATCCAGATAGCCCCTGCAGTGTGTTACGAAGTGATCTATCCAGATTATGCTGCTCGGTTGGCAGAGGCTGGGCTGGGGGTCACCATCAGTAATGACGCTTGGTTTGGAGAGTCTATAGGGCCTTGGCAGCATTTGCAGATTGCTCAGGTTCAGGCCGCCGAGAGCCGCCGTTGGTTGTTGCGCTCCGTGAACGGAGGCATCGGAGGTGTCATCAATGCCAGAGGGGAAATGGCGCATACTTTGATGCCTTTCCAACCGGATGCCATTTCAGCCACTGTCCCTGTTGTTCAGCATGCTACGCCGGCTAGCTGGTTGCCTGCATGGTTTTATGCTGCGCTATCGGCTCTTTTTATTGCCCTCTATCTAGCAGCTGGCCATAGTGGCTGGCCATTGAGATTGAGGTTTATGGGCCAGAAAGTGAGAGACTAGTTGGTGAAGGATGAGATAACCTGCGCAGGCTGGCAGCAGTATCTTAGCCAGTCGGTGGGCGTGGCGATTTGGGTCAGGATCGATGAGCAGCGACTCGATCTGTATTGCGCTGGTGTGCTTGAGAAGCAGTACAGCGTGTCGACAGCTAGTCGGGGCATGGGTAATGAGCCGGATTCATACTGCACGCCTTCGGGGCTTCATCAAATCTGTGACAGGTTCGGTGATGGTGAACCCGTTGGCCGTGTGTTTCGGCACAGGTGCGCTACCCGACAAATCGCACAGATAGAAACGCGCGCGGTACCGACCGGTCAGGATCTGATTACCACGCGTATCTTGTGGCTTGCGGGTGCTGAAAAAGCCAACACCGGGCGTTGCAGTACCAAAGAACGCTACATCTATATCCACGGCACTCCTGAAGAAGGGCTGATTGGTCAGCCTGTCTCCCACGGTTGTATCAGGATGCGCAATGCTGATATCCTAGAGCTGTACCCAGAAATAGCAGTGGGTACTCCGGTCTACGTGTCGCTAGATGGTGGCTAGCTAAAGTTCCCTTTTTCAGAGGCTAGTTTTTGCAGCAGCGGAGCAGCCGTCCAGAAATCATCTTGGGTCAGCTCCTTGAGAGCGGTAATCTCGCGCTGGATCTGGTCTAGTCCGATTGAATTGGCGTAATGCATGGGGCCGCCGCGCCAGATGGGAAAGCCGTATCCAAACACATACACGACATCAATATCACTGCTTCTGATGGCAATGCCTTCTTCTAGAATCCGCGCTCCTTCGTTGATTAAAGGATAGACACAACGCTGTAGGATTTCATCGTCGCTGATCTCCCTTCTTTTGTATCCCATTTCTTCAGAGATTTGGACAATCAGGTCGTTTATTTGTTCCGAGGGTATCGGGGTGCGGCTGCCTGCTTCATACTTATAAAAGCCTTGGCCACTCTTCTGGCCGTAGTGTCCGAGTTCGCAGATTGCATCGGGAATGCGTGCGGTCAGCTCGTTGCTGCCGCCGGCCATTTTGCGTGCGCGCCATCCCAGATCAAGCCCGACTAAGTCGGCCATCTGCATGGGGCCCATTGGCATGCCGAATTCATACATCACTTTGTCAATCTGAACGGGTAAAGCGCCTTCGAGTAGCATGGTGCCGGCTTGGCGGCTGTAGCCTGCAAGCATCCTGTTGCCTATGAATCCAGGGCAATTGCGCGCCAATACTGGGATTTTGCGCAGTTTTTTGCCGAGGGTCATGGCGCTGGCTATGGTTTCTTTGCTGCTCTCTTTGCCGCGCACCACTTCGAGCAGCTGCATGACATTAGCCGGGCTGAAAAAATGCGTGCCTATGACTGATTCAGGTCGGGAAGTAGCGGATGCAATGGCGTCAATATTCAATGCCGAAGTGTTGGTTGCTAGAATGGCATCGGGTTTAGCATCCTGATCCAGGCGTTTGAAGATATCCTGTTTGAGGTTGAGGTTTTCATAGACGGCTTCAATAATGATATCGGCCTGAGCTACTGAATCGTAGTTCAAACTGGCTGATATGAGCGCCATAGCGCGATCCATCTGTGCTTGGGAAATGCGCTTGCGAGCGACTTGCGAACTGTAGTTTTTTTCAATGACGCCGATGCCGCGTTTGAGATTTTTTTCGTCTTGATCGATGACTGTGACCGGGATCCCTGAATTGGCAAAGCACATGGCAATACCACCGCCCATTGTTCCCGAACCTATTACTGTTGCGCGTTCCAGTGTTTTGACGTTGGTGTCAGATGGCACGTCTGGAATGCGGGCAGCCTGCCTCTGACTGAAGAAGATATGAATCATGGATTCACGCTGCTTGCTAGTGAGGCATTGGATGAAAGCCTCGGATTCTACTTTCAGACCTGCGTCAAAGTCTGTGGTCGCTGCAGCCTTGATGCAATCTAGGATGCGCATTGGTGCTTCTTGGCCCCGTCTGGTGCGGTTAGCAAGCTGACGGAAAGGTTCTAGGATTTCATCGATACGCCCAGCATCTTTTTCGAGGGCTTCGGTGTTGTCGCGGACTTTGGGCAACTCGCCCGCAGCGGCTTTCTTCAAAGCGAATTCGATGGCATATTCCAGCAGATTTTCCGGCACGATTTCATCGACAATGCCCAGTTTCAGCGCTTCGTCTGCTTTTGCTGGTGTGCCAGAGATCATAAAGGTACTGGCGCGTTCCAAGCCGATCAGCCGCGGCAGCCTCTGGGTGCCGCCTGCTCCGGGTAGAAGCCCTAGGTTGACTTCTGGAAGCCCTACTCTGGCGCTGGGCGAAGCCAGCCTGAAGTTGGTGCAGAGGGCTACTTCCAGCCCGCCGCCTAGAGCTACGCCGTTGATGGCGGAGACAACGGGTTTAGAACTGGATTCTATTTGTTGCATAACCGTTCCCAAACTGGCCCCTTCGAGCTTGGTCTGGCCAAATTCAGAAATATCTGCCCCAGCAATGAAAGCATTGCCGGCACCGGTAATCACAATCGCTTTGATGTCGTCATCGGCCTGAGCTTGAACCATGCCGTCGGCTAGCCCCTGACGAATGCCTGAACTCAAAGGATTGACTGGAGGGTTGTCCAGTGTCAGGATGGCAACTTGTTTTTGGGTTTCGTAATGAACGGTTCCTTTCATGGGTACTGGCTCTGCTGGTGGTGTATTTAATGCGGTGGCGGCTGGGCGAAATAGTCGGGCGCCTGCGTTCGAGTTTGATATTCTACTTGGATGTCATTTTCGTGGTGTATTTGGCCAGCTGTGGGCGGCGGACGTGTGGTAATCAGCAGGTGCGGGCGGTTGACGGCAAAGAGGCCGCATTCAATGATCCCTGGCAGGGCGCATAGCTGCTGCTCGCTAGTTGCAATTGACGGTGATAGGTCAAACCCTGTGACATCTATAACAGGATGGCCGTTGTTGGTCAGATAATTGGGTCTGACTGTGGCGGTTGCTTGATGTTGTTCGAACCACCGGCACAGAGAGGTGCGGGCAAAGTCAATGATTTCGAGCGGGATAGGGCAGCCCTGAAGGTTAGGAACCACTTTGGAATGGTCGCACAAGCAGACAAAATACTGTGCTTGTGACGCCAGTATTTTTTCGCGCGTTAAAGCCCCGCCGCCACCTTTGATGGCGCAGAGTTGAGGGTCAATGAAATCGGCGCCATCTATATAGATATCCAGTTGTTGCATTTGCTCAGGCGGCAGGATCGCAATGTTGCGGTTTTTGAGTCTGTCTTCTGACTCTACGGATGCGGCAATCACCGCATTCACTAGCCCCGGATTGTCACCCAGAGCATCTATTAGACAGTTGACAGTGGTGCCGCTACCGACACCTAAGGTGAGTGGTTTTTCTTGTAGCTGAGGTAACAGCCAGTCGACGGCAGCCTGAGCCAGCTTTTGTTTAACGATTTCCATGCTATAAAATTAGGGGCTTGTCTTTGCCTCTTGTGGCATTATACTTTTTATAGTAAGCAGTCTTGGGTGGTAGTTACTGCCCGGTAGTTAAGTAGTTGAGTAGTCTAGGAATGTACGAAATGAAAATAGTTCAAATTGATGTCAGAGTTAGATGATGATGAGGGCAGATGTTAGGAAGCTAAGAGGGTCCGTTGTCAAGGGCATTTTTTTAGGGGTATTAGCTGTTTTTGTGCTGGAGCCAGCAGTAGCGGCCCCCAGCGGTCTGGATATCATGCAGCAGGTGTATGATCAGAACCGCATTCACAAGAATCAGCAGTCTACTGTGGAGATGCGTATCTATGATCGTAAAGACAAGGTGCGCAAACGTTGGTTTAAATCGAAATTTAGAGTTTTCAAAGACCGCAGCAAGTCGATGCTACGGATCTACCGCCCTACTTCTCAGAAGGGCATTGGTCTTTTGAGCGAATCTGTAGACAGCAAGGAAAATTCAGATCAGTGGATTTATCTGCCAGCATTTCGTAGCGTGCGTAAGATTAATAGCCAGAATCGCAATCAGAGTTTTTTGGGGTCGGATTTAACCATATCGGATATGGCTGGGCGCAAGCCTAATCAGGATACTCACAAGCTAATGCGAGACGATTCGGATTACTGGATCGTTGAAAGCCGTCCTAAGTCATCTGAAGATGCGTATTCCCGAGTGGTGACAGATGTTCATAAAGCCAGCAAAGTCGCTACTCGTGTGGAATTTTATGACCGAGAAGGCCGTTTGCTTAAAACCCTCGAAAATCAGCGCATCAGCAACTTCAACGGCATGTATGTAGTTGTCGAAGCCCTCGTTTCGAATGCGCGCACGGGTGGACGTACTGAGTTGGTGCGCTCAAAAATAGACATTAAAACCAAGATTGGTCCCAATGAAGTAGGGCTAAGAGGGTTGGAGCAGAAATGATGCGTGTTGCAAGATTAATTTTTACAAAGGAATACCGGAGCGATTGGATGCAATCTTTGAAACTATATGCAGGTCTGCCGGTCTATCTGGCTTTTGTGTTGCAATTTGCAGCAGGCAGTGCTGGTGCTGCAGACAAAATGGATCTAGGGTTGTGGGCAAATAAAAGCCCTGCCGACCAGTGGGTGCAATTTTACCGACAGGATCAAGTATCGTCTTTGCAATCGCGCTCTGAGGGTGGTCCGGTTTTTGATACCGGTGACAGTGATGCAGATGAATCAGATAGTGATGCTGATGATTTCAACATATTTGAATATCTCAATATTCAGGCATTAGTGGGATTTTCGAGCGGAAGTAGCCTGAGCCGTGAGTTCAGCGTGCTGCGCGTTGGAGGGCAGTATGAAACAGGTATCGTCAGTCTGTATGGAAATTTCCTAGCCAGTGCGTTGACCTCTGATCTGGATCTGGAATTGACCTCCTTTGTGCGTAATCGGAAGGAGCAGTGCCTCATATTACCGCGTGATAGCGCATCACGCCAGCCGGTACAAGAGTTGCTTTGGGACAACAATAACTGTGATGACAATATTGATGCCGCAGATACAAGGGTATACGAATTTAAAGCGGGCAGATCTGAAATTGATGAACTCTATGCAACGTTCACCTTTACTGACAGTCTCTCTCTGACAACGGGTCTGACAAAGCTCGTTCTGGGTCAATTTTCTTTTGTATCACCAGTCCATATGTTGTTACCGCTCAATAGTGAGCAACAAATTGGTTTCAGTAAGGTTGGAAGCCGTGTACCTCAGTTTAGTGTGGAGCTTAATTACTATCCCATCGATAGATTGCAGGTACAGTTGGCGATCATGCCGGAAACTCGGCTGGATGCTGCTCAGGAAGAGCTGTATGCTGTATCGTATCGTGACGATTATTTCGGTGGGTCTGGGGGGGGTCTAACGATCAACCCCGCTGTTGGCTATGATGCTGGTGCGGATGCAGGTGCAGTATTTGCAGATTCAGAACAGCAACTGATTCGGTTGGTCTATCGTCCGAGTTGGGGAGCAGTAGGATTTACCATGTACTCTGGCGGGTTTAGCCACTTTATTGTTGAGTTTTTGCAGGCCGATTGCGATGTGCAGGTTTACTGTGGCAACAGCTACACATTGACAGATCTTCAGGACACCGATCATACTGGCTTGGGGCACAGCTTGACTAGCGCGCCCAGGCTGGCAGATTTAGATGCTGTGGCATTTGAAATTGCCTATACTGCCGGCAACTGGAATCTTATTGCTGAATATGCACGGTTCTCTACAGAGGCCGATATCCCTGTTGATGGGGCATTTCATGCTCTGAATAACTGTAGTTCGCAAGCGTCGTCGCTGTCTGATTGCCGGACTCAGGGTGAGGCATTGAATTTTGTGCAGATTCTATCCGCCTTGAATGGTGGTCGGGGTTATCTGGATGTGACTTATGATGTCATTGCCATTGGGGCTGAGGGGCGCAGCAGCAGCGGCAGCTGGAATTACAGTTTTGAATTGTTCAACATTACAACCACCTTAGACGACCCGAACGGGCTATTGGACAGCTTGAGAGCAGCACCTAACAGTTTTGATGAGAATTGGGGCAGTTCGCTGGATGATCAGTTTTCGGATTTGTTTTTTCCCGTGTTTTCCATCAATAACAGCCATACATTGCTGGGGCGCCCAGCCAACTGGGGTGTTGGCTTAGGCTTCTTTTTCCAATTTGGCGGGATATTCAGCTATTACACTGTCAATGTAACGGATAACGTTGCTGTGCAACTGGGCTTTGAATCCATTGAGCGAGTTAGCGAGAGTAATACCGCCGATAATGACAATGAGCAATACGATCTCGCAAATCAGATGTCTACCGGCCTGTCTTTGGCTGTAGAGGTGCGTTTTTAGCATCTGATTTGCTAGCAACAGCAGTTGCATTTGTTTGAGATAGCGGATCGTGCGTTCTTTAGTAGCTACTTTACTGGTTCTGGTCTGGGCCGCTTTCCTTGTGTTCTTGCTTTGGACTGTACGGCAACTTGAATTCAATAACGATCGCTGGTTGGCAGAAGACCATCCAGTAGAGCGTAGTTTGGATTGGCTGGCGGAAGATTTTGATGCTGGCGAGACCTTGCTGGTTATACTGCCTCTCAAGGAACGCTGGTTTACATCTCCAGAAACGCAGAAGCATGTCGAGGATCTGGAAGATCAATTGTCGGCTTTGCCGTTGGTTTTGGAGTCATCTTCGCCGCTGACAGCGCGTACCGTTATTCAGCTGCCGCCATCTGCTAGTCAGCCGGTACCGGTATTGGAAATCGGTAGCTTTAGCTATGCGATTAAACAACAAGCCATCTCGCCTGATGCGCAACAGGCATCGGGCAAGAAGAGCTACGAGCAGGCTTTTAGGGACAGCCCTTATATGGGCTATCTGCTGTCGGCTGACACCTTATTAGCCGCAATCAAGCTGAAACTGGATACCCGCGAGAATCATCAAGGGCGCCAAGTAGTGATGCGTGAGATACAGCAAACCATTCAAGGCAATTGGGGAGATGACTATTGGCTGGTAGGTTCTGCTGCGATCAAGAATGAGCTCAATCTGAGATTGGGTGATGATACGGTTAGGCTCCTTTTATTGGCAGTGATAACCGCATTTGCTTTGCTGTATTTGCTGCTAGGATCTTGGCGGCAAGCGCTTCTCATCTCAGTATGCGCTTCGAGCTGTATGCTTGTTGCCCTGTCTTGGCTGGTGTGGCTTGGCATCCCTTTCAGTGCGCCCGCATTGATTTTGCCGGTCATGATTATCACGGTGTCAGTAGCAGATTCGGTTCATCTGACTTTGCATTGGAATCGGCTGTATCGCCAACATCCTTCGGCACAGGCGGCTTGGACGGCTTTGAAAAACCTATGGCTGCCGTGTTTTTCAGCCAGCTTGACCACCGCTATAGGCTGTGGGTCGTTTATATTGAGTGATATTGTCATTCTTTCAGAGTTCAGTGTGGTGGCTATTCTAGGTGTCTTTACTGCCTATCCACTGATGATTGCCCCATTGATTGGTGCTTTGGCATTGAAGCCTGATTGGTTTGATGCAAAAGTTTCAGGGCGTTTGGGCATTGAGCGCTTGTACATCTTGTTGGTTCAGCCTATAGAGAAGCGCTTGAGGCAGGGCCAAACCGCCCAAATACTTGTAGCGTCTATGGGGGTGCTCGTGGTGAGTTTGGTGTTGGCAGCAGGCTTATACCGACTGCATACAGAGAGCAACTTTCTGGCGATATTTTTTGATGAAAGCGATCATATCCGCCAGGGCTTTGATTTAGTAGACAGAGATTTAGGGGGGTCAGGTTCTGTAGAAGCGATTCTGTCGTCGGATCAAGACTCTTACTTCAGTTCGTATTCAGCGATGGAATCAGTAGCTTCTGTAGAGGCCGCACTGGAGATACCGAATGTGTTGCGGACAGATAGTTATTTGATACCTATCCGCCAGGTTCATCCGCATTTGTCAGGACAGCAGGGTTTGCCAGAGAATGATGCAGAGCTTGCTCAGGAGATTGCTTTTCTTGAATATTCGCGTTCAGAAGAACAGAGAGGCGTCCTAGAGCCCTATAGCGATTTTTCTTACAGCGCCTCTCGGCTGTCGATGCACACGCCTAATCTGGGGTCTTCAGACCTCGCTGTGCTGCTGGATGAGGTCCAGGATACCGTCGATCAACAGGGCAACTGGACAGTGACTTTGACCGGTTTTGGCGTGTACCTGCACAGCTTGGCTGAATTAATTTTGGAGACGCAATTGTTGAGTTTAATGCTGACTTTTGCGTTGATCTTTTTGGTCTTTCTGGCTCAGTTCAGAGGTTGGCAATCGGTGTTAGGTGTGGTTGCCAATATGTTGCCCCTTGCAGCGACGGCAGGTTTAATCAGCTGGTTAGGGCTGCCCTATGATTTTGGTACTATTCTGGTGATTGGGGTGACACTTGGGTTTGCAGTGGACGATACTCTGCATTTGCTACACCATTACGCTCATTTAAAGAAGCAAGATTTGCCAGCTGATCAGTGCTTGGCACAGGCACTGCAGCTATCAGGCCCGGGGATTCTAACGGCCGGTATAGTTTTAGCTTGTAGTTTGGCGCTGCTTCTATCTTCTAGCCTTGTGTTGATCGACCGATTCGCTGTTTTTTCCATCTTTGGTCTGGTGGTCAGCTTGATCTGTGCATTAGTCCTCTTACCGGGTATGCTGTTAGCATTAGACAAGCGCAGAAGCGCAGGCCACAGCATTCATTAAGAGCACCGTTGTTCTGAACAGATTGACCGCATACAGTTTTGGGTTTAGAAGTAGGCTGGAGCGGGTTTCAGCTGCACTGGGGCTCATTTGCCTTTGGGTGCCGTTGGCTATGACTGCATTGACTGTGACGATCGTGTTGTTGCGATACGTCTTTCAGATCAGTCAGCCGGTACTACAGGAAACGCTGATCTACGTCCATAGCCTCGGTATCGCAGCTTTGTCTGGATACACGCTGTATCGGGATGAGCATGTGCGCATCGATTTTCTTTATGTTCGCTTTACAGATAGGCAAAGAGCATGGGTCAATCTAATCGGTACATTTGTGTTTTTCATGCCTTTCTGTGCAGTCATGGTCTGGTTTTCGTATGACTATGTCGCTCAATCTTGGGCTGTGCGTGAGATTTCTGCGGACTCGCAGGGGTTGCCTTTTGTCTATGTGCAGAAGGCGTTGTTGTTGCTGCTGCCTGCGCTGTTGGCGGCACAAGGCGTGGCGCTGGCGCTGAAGAGTGTAGAGTGTCTGTTGGCCGAGAGCGACCCGAGATAGACCAGTGATAGTAGCGGAATCTTATTTGGCGCTGCTGCTGGTTGCAGCCCTATGTGCTTGTCTGGTAGCTGGCTATCCAGTTGCATTTACCTTGGCAGGAGTGTCGATACTCTTTGCCTTTCTAGGTGCGGCATTGGGGGCTTTTGACTTGGCACTGCTATATACCTTGCCCAGCCGTATTTTTGGCATTTTCAATAATTCCACGTTGACAGCAGTCCCTTTATTTGTGTTCATGGGCAGTGTGCTCGAAAAATCTGGTATCGCTGAAGATTTGCTGTCTGCTATTTCTGACGCTAGCCGAAATGTGCCGGGTGGTTTGGCTTTTGGAGTGCTGTTGGTAGGCACCTTACTGGCTGCCAGTACTGGAATTGTTGGAGCGACAGTCGTTACCCTCAGCCTGTTAGCCCTGCCCACCCTGATCCGTAGAGGCTACCCACACGATTTAGCCAGTGGTACGGTAGCTGCTACAGGTACGCTCGGTCAATTGATTCCGCCTTCTGTGGCGCTGATTCTGCTGGCAGATGTAATGGCCAGCTCTTACCAGCAGGCGCAATTGCAGCAGGGGATTTTCAACCTCCAGACCCTGTCCGTTGGGCAACTTTTTATGGGAGCTTTATTGCCCGGGTTGGTATTGGTAGGGATGTATGGGCTGTATCTAGGTATTCGCATGGTCCGGACTCCTCTGGACGCTGACTTGCCTCAGGGCGCCCTGGCCAAGAACGCAATAGCCACGATAGATCTGACGGGGCTCATGCAGAGTATGCTGCCCCCTACTGTGCTGATTATTCTGGTGCTGGGCTCTATTCTGGCAGGGATTGCGACACCGACTGAGGCAGCAGGTGTTGGTGCGTTTGGTGCTGTGTTGCTGGCTTTAATGCGTCGGAAATGGAATGTGGCTGTCTGGGCCGGCTGCTCGCGCTCTACCCTCACCACTACGAGCATGGTGTTCACTATCTTGATTGGTGCCTCTGTTTTTTCGCTGGTTTTTAGAGGGTTGGGCGGGGATGCGCTGGTAGAACAGCTGTTTACTAATATTCCGGGTGGAACTGTGGCAGCCATTGTATTGGTGATGCTGGTGGTATTTATATTGGGGTTCATACTGGATTTCATTGAGATTACTTATGTAGTATTGCCCATTGTCGCGCCGGTCATTCTGTCTTTAGGTGTGGACCCGGTCTGGTTTGCGGTGATGATTGCAGTCAATCTGCAAACGTCTTTCTTGACGCCGCCTTTTGGATTTGCGCTTTTTTATATGCGTTCTGTAGCCCCTGCCGAAATACAGACGCCAAGCATTTACAAAGGCGTCATTCCCTTTATAGGGATACAGCTTCTGCTGCTGGTATTATTGGCCTTGTTCCCGCAGATTGCGACTTGGTTACCTATGCAGGTTTACGGCAACTGAATACTGCTCGAAATCCAGTGTTGCAAGATTTCGATTCTGCGTTGCTTTAGTGTGAGCGCATAGCGTTGTTCTTCGCCCTTAGCAGGAGGAGTAAGCTCACTGGGCACGCTTTGTGTCAGTGCTAGCGCTTTTTTCCACCACTGCTCGGTGGGAGTAGGGCTTAAGCATTGTTGCAGCTGAGTCAATTGGTAGAAGCGCTCTGGGTTGCGCCAGGCATTGTTTTGTTTAAGAATCTGGAAGATCTGCTCGCCGGTCTGATGCGAAGAGCGCATTAGCGCGATTGAATCGCAAGCTGCAAGCGCTGCCTGTGTTCCTAAGCGGGGGCATTTCAGCCGCTTTGTTAGAGCGGCGATCTGTGTGCGCGGCAGCAGGTGCAACAAAGCGGCCCATCTCCACTCAGCATCTAGACCCAGCGCTTGCTCTAATGGTGGCAGGAGCAAGGAAAGATCGGGGCTGAGTTCAGAGAAAAAGGGCTCCAATGCTTGGCATTCTTGCAGGGTGGTAAAAAAGCGCTCTGGGCATGGGGCAGCTAGTGCTAGTTGTGTTTCGCGCCAGACGCGTTCTGCTGGAAGTGTGGCTAATTCACCGGATGCAGCCAAATTGCACATCAACTCTTGGGTCTCGGGGGCCAATGTAAAGCCATAAGGAGCCAACTGTGCCAAAAACCGTGCTACACGCAGTAGGCGTAGAGGATCTTCGGCAAAGGCAGGTGAAATGTGACGGAGTATGCGTTTGTCCAGATCTTTTTTTCCACCCAGTGGGTCTATCAGCTGCCCTTGTTCGTTCATGGCCATGGCGTTGATGCGCAGATCTCGGCGCGTCAGGTCTTCTTCCAGCGTCACTGTGGGTGCAGCCTGAAACAGAAACCCTTTGTGGCCTGTTCCTGATTTGTATTCGAGCCGAGCCAAGGCATGTTCTTCGCGCGTTTCCCGATCGATAAAAACCGGTATGTGTTCTCCAATGGCTTTAAATCCCATCTGTATCATTTGTTCGGGTGTCGAGCCTATCACTACCCAGTCGCGGTCGCCCGCAGGGCGACCCAGCAATGTATCTCGGACATAGCCGCCGACCAGATAGCGTTTCATATCAGCTCAATACTGCTTTGATCGGTGCGCAGCTGATACTGATACGCTGGCCGTTTTCGGGGGTAAGGGCAGTCAGCCATTGATCCCAGCCCGCCCCGGTATCGATGGCATGTATATGGGGTTGTTCGGTCCGTCCTTCTAGCGCAGCCCAATGGCCGAAAATCAGATGCATGCCGTCATCTAGCATGCGTAGTGGCCATTGAAACCACGCCCTGTCCTTGTCGCTGAAAGGCGGTGCAGTTTTGCTTAGGTTCATGGAATAATCTGGGTTCAGGTAGCGTACCCGAGTGAGATAGTGCAAGGCTGCATGTTTTTGTTGCTCGCGGGTCAAGTGCGCTCCCCAGTTGGGTGGCGGCTGTAAGGCCAGATCCAATAGTTTTTTTCGGCGCTTGCTGTTGCTCAAATCTTGTTGCAGTTCGGTATTCAATGTCAAGATTTCCTGCAGGCTCCAGTCGGGATGTACGCCGGCATGGACGATTATCCAATTGGGGTTGTGCGGGTCGGGGCCAGTCAGAATCAGAGGTAGGGTGGTCAGCCAATCCAGCGCAGAATCTGCCTGAGGGTGTCGAAGAATTTCTTGAGCCCAAGGAGGACAGGTACGCTGTCGCGTCAATCCTTCTGCACAAGCCAGCAAATAGAGATCGTGATTGCCCAACACGGCTTGGCAACTGTCCCCTAATGAGCGCAACGTCTGGATTACGCCGAGAGAATCCGGGCCGCGGTTCACCAGATCGCCGACGCACCAGAGGCGGTCACGCTCTGCACTGAAATTGCTTTGTTGCAACAGCTGATTGAGTGCAGCGGCTTGTCCATGGATATCGCCGATTACATAATGCATAGTTTCCTCATGCCGGCAGAAGCTTTGGGTCTTTATCTTGGAGCAGGCAGGCAACTGTGCAGATATCTGCAAAGCTGGTTTTATCGGCAGATAGTTCCAGATTGAGCCCAATATGCAGGAGTTCAGAGCGGTCAAACAGTGTTTTTAGACTGTTGCCCAGTGATTTACGGCGGCTGGAAAAAATTGTCCGTGCTACCTGGACAATAAAGGGCTGTAACTCGGGGTGTATCGTCGTCTGAGGTTCAGGTTCAATACGCACTAGTGTCGATTGAACCTTAGGGGGTGGGTCAAAAGCCTCAGGCGGAACGCCGATTGCTGATTGCGCCTTGACCGTTGCATGCGCCAATACAGCGAGACGCCCCCAATCTGGCTGCCCGCATTTTGCCGTCAGTCGCTGTGCCATCTCTGTTTGAATCAAAAAATGCGCATCGGACCAGCCAAAAAGGTTGTTCATGGTGCGGGCCAAGATTATGGCTGAGATGTTGTAGGGCAAGTTTCCCGTCAGTCGGGCTCGGAAATTCGGCTGGGTTCCCAGAAGTTGTGCCCAGTCCTGTTGCATCATATCTCCAGCGATGATGCGGCAGGTGCCCGCTTCGATGTATTGTGTGTATTTGTTATTCAGCCGCTGCACCCAGCGGGGATCGAGTTCTATGGCAGTCAGTTTGGCGCCAGAGTCAAGCAGCGCTTTGCTCAGGGCGCCGTCTCCAGCTCCCAGCTCCAGAAAATGATCCGATGCATTGGGTTGAATCACTGCGAGGATGCGTTCAATAGAGGCTTGGTCGCGCAAAAAATGCTGCCCCAGATGCTTTTTGTAATGCCGTTTTTTCAATGATGTCAGGGGTGGTGTGTGCCACGCGCCAGTTTCAGAGCCAGGTGTACAGCTTCAACCATGCTGCTGGGGTCGACCGCGCCAGTACCGGCTAGGTCTAGTGCTGTGCCATGATCTGGAGAAGTTCGGGGGAAGGGTAGGTTGAGCGTGAAATTTACCGCACGCTCAAAGGCGTGAAATTTGATGACGGGGAGCGCTTGATCGTGGTACATTGCTAGGACAGCATCGCATTTTTCCAAACCCTGAGGGGCAAAGAGGGTATCGGCGGCTAGCGGGCCACGTGCTTGTACACCTGCTTGCTGGGCTTGGCTGATGGCCGGCGTAATCCGCTCCAGCTCTTCTCGGCCCAGATATCCTTGTTCGCCTGCATGCGGGTTAAGCCCGCAGACGCTGATGCGTGGTGTTGCCATGCCGAAGTGCTGCTTGAGCCCAGAGTCTAGATGCATGATAGCTTTAAGTACCGATGCCGTTGTGATGGCATTTGGCACCTGCTGTAGCGGCAGGTGTGTGGTGGCTAATGCCACAATCAGAGGCTTGTGAGGTGCATTGGATGCATAGAAGGTCATGAGGGGTTGGCGGCCGCATAGATCGGCTATCCATTCCGTTTGGCCTGTGAATTGCGGTTGCTTCTGTAGGATGGCGGATTTTTGTACAGGGGCAGTGACTAGAGCTTGCAGCTGGTTTGCTAGACACATCTGAGTGCCGGTTGAGAGCGACTCTAATACTTGGGTTTGGTGTGCCTTTTGCGGGGTGCCGATAGATACCTGTGCATTGATCGGCAGGTCGACGGCTGCGCAAGCACCTAATGTGCGGCATTCAGGCTTCTGCGCTAGCGAAAAGGGCATCAAGTTGATTTTTTTATTCAGGCTCTGGGCTCTTGTGGTGAGGAGCTGACAGTCGCCCAGGTAAACCAGTTCGATTGCTAATTCGCTCTGGTTCAGGCGGTGCAGGAGGTCAATGCACAAATCCGGGCCACAGCCCGCAGGTTCTCCTTGAGTGATACCAATGCGCAGGATCTGCTGCTGGCTATTTGAGTCCTTCAATATCGATTTTCAAATCAACATAGGCCTGAGAGCGTATTTCGTGCAGATAGCGGTCGAGTTCTTCTTCGAATTTACGCTCAAATATCGACTGTATGGCGTGATTGCGGCTGAGTTCTTCGGTCAGATCGGAGGTGCGTTTGTCATGGACAATGGCAACGTGCCAGCCTGCTTCTGTTTGAAAAGGCTCAGAAAGCGTGCCAGCGGTTAGTGCATCAATGACAGTTGCAAAATCAGGCGGTAATTGTTCGATCTGTACCCAGCCCAGATTCCCTTCTGAGAGCGCAGAGTCTGGGTCTTCAGAATAGATGCGTGCTAGAGCCGTAAATTCTTCCCCTTCTGTGATGCGATTTCGCAGTGCCGTCAGCTCGGTCTCGGTTTGTTCCAGCGTCCTGATTGCACTGGGTTTGAGTAGTAGATGGCTGACCAGATATTCAGTTGTGTAGCGTACTGTTTTTCCTCGGCGGTCTGTCAGCCTGATGATGTGCAAGGCAAAGTCATCGTCCAGCGGCGCAGAATAATCGCCGACTTGCATGGTACGGATTGCCTGAGCAATGATGTTGGGTAGCTGGCTGGGTTTGCGCCAGCCCAGGCTGCCGCCTTGCAGGGCTGTTCGCGATTGTGAGAATTCGACTGCGAGGCTTTCAAAATCGCTACCCTCTTTGAGCTTCTGTTCGATTATCTTGGCAGTGTCAGTGGCTTTTTGAGGGTCGTCTTCAAAAGGCAACAGGATGTGACTGACGAGGTATTCACGGCCGAGTAGCGCATCGCCTGCGGTAGAAGCGAGAAAGCGGTCGATCTCTTCTTCCGTAATGCTGATGCGGCTGCGTAGCAGTGCTTGCTGGGTTTTTTGGATGAGCAGATCATCGCGGATGCGCGACAGAAATTTGTCTACCGCTATGCCTTCTTGCTTGAGCGATTCGTACAGTTCTGCCAGTGAGTAATTGCTTTGGTTGGCGATACGTTCTAAGGCTTGGTTGAGTTCTGCAGACGAGACCTGAATATTGGCCCGTGCAGCTTGTTCCTTGATCAAGCTCTCGACAATTAACTGCTCCATGACTTGGTTTTCCAGAAAACGATCCGGAGGCACCTGAGTCTGCGAGGTGCGTAGCCGATCTTTTACTGCTTGCAGCCGTTCTTCAAATTCGGATTCCATGATCAGACTGTTGTCGGCGATGGCAGCTATGCGGTCGATGAGCGCCAAGGATTTGCTTTGGCCCTGTACAGGCGGGGCAACGGCCCATGTGCTGATCGCCAGAGCAGTCAGTACACACAGAGTTTTAAGGAAGTACAGGTGGTCGGATGTTTTCAATGCAGGCATGGAACTGTTTTTTTGAGCGCACATAATTAGACAGGCTAGCTGGTCTAAAGGTGCCGTTAGTATCTACTATTTTATGCACCTGTCTTCAGATGAAATTTAAATTCCAACCGATCGTTGTCAACGATCGGAAGGTTGTGCCAATTTTGCCATTGATCCACTGTTGCTGAACGGTAATCTGTGGTGAGTTGGGAAGTGTACGACAGGCTGAATTCAAAGCAATTATCGCGGTATTGGATGCCTAGTTTCTGTCGGATATTGCGTCGGTACTGCAGGTCTCGGAACTGATTGGCCGTGATCCCTATTCTGTCAGAGATAGGGAAGCTGAGATCAAAAGATACAGATTTAAGCGCGGTATTGAGCCCTGCTCCTTTTTTGCGTTCGCTGAAGGCTAATTTCAGCCCGCCCCAAGGCGCATCTAGCGCATAGCTTAAGGAGGAAGCCGTATTAAATTGCCAATCGCTCTTGCTGAGTAGTAACAGCCAGATATGCTGGCTTTCAGCGGTGCGTTTGTGCAATGCCATTTCGACTAGGCTGATTTGTTCGGGGTTTTCGAGCTGCGGCTCTATGCGGCTGAGCAGTGATTCAGCGGGGGCAGCCCCATAGCGGCTCCAGGCAAGAGCCACTTTAATATCGGTATTTCCTTGGTTGCTAGCCAGCTCTGCACCGAAGCTCATACGTTCTCGGGAGGGGACCAAATCTTGGCCTGCTTGCCTGTGGCTCCAGACGCTTTGAGAGGACGCAGGTAGAGGCAGGCTGTCTATATTGCTGAGGTTGTTTTCTGATGTCTGAAGATCGATCCATCTGAGTTGAGCGCGCGGCTTGAGGCTGAGTGTAGGTCGGGTAGCTGCATGTAGATTGAGTCCCAGATCTATCTGGACCAAGGTGCTTTGTTCGTAATTGTTGTGCTGCTGGCTGCGATTGACACCGAGACCTAGATCGATCCAGCCCCATTTTATTTCTGGTCTGAAATGGATGGCAGTATCCAGCGATTGGCGTTCCAGTCTTTCATCGGCTCCAGAGGGGCGATCTGCTGGCAGCGGGTTGAAGTACAAATTGCTCCCGTAACGTTTGTATTGTCCTAGTTGGGTTTCCAAATACCATTGCCAAGACTGGCTGGAGCGGTCTGTGCGTAGACTGAATTCAAATTCGCCGCTGTAGTCACCCAATCTGCCGTCGCTGTCTTCTTTTAGATTGACCGTAGCTAGTGACAGGTTGAGGTGTTCCTGATGATACGATAGGCTGATTTTTTGCAGATATTGACCGGCGGTTTTAGGGACGCTGAAGGTTTTCAGCCCATATTGGTTGAGAAAGGTGGCCTCGGAAGCATCTGAATAATCTGCATGCAGCCGCCATGGCCCCCACTTGGCCTGATGGTGCCAGTGAATCGCATTGAAGCGCTGGGTATCTGTCTCAAATGTTGCTGCCGAAAGGCTGCCAGATTGGTTGCGGTGCAAATAGCGCAGATTGCTCTCGATGCCTTGACCGGTATCTGCAATGAGGCGCGGGGTCAGAGTGATATCTGCTGCTTCAGAAAAGGTCAACAGGTATGGAAGGCTGATATCGAGTGCTTCTTGTTGCTGCGTGACAATCGGGATGAGCCAGCCGGATATGCTTCTTCCGTCTAGCGGAAAATGGCTGACTGGTAGCGGCAGTGCGAATGACAATACTCTGATTTTCCCGCCTCGAGAGGTGGCTAGTTTGGCTGTTGAGTCCAGAGTCAGGGATTTGCCCTCAAAGCCCCAGATCGCACGTTTTTGTGGATTGGGACAGAATGACAGGGAAAAATCAGACATGGAGATCTGGAACTGATCTGGAGTGTCGGGAGTTTCAGTGGATATGCGCTCTATCAGTAATTCTTTAATGCGCCCTTGGCTGAATTCGTTGTAGATAAAATGGACATCGTAGGCTTTCAGCGTGTTTTGCTCGATGCGCATACGGGGCGCTTCGAATTGCCAATCATCCAGACTGTAGATGGCATTATTAAGCTCTAGAACAGGCTGGTTGCTGGTATTCTGTTCCAGTCTTAGGGTGTTGGCGCTGATAGTAGTGGAGCCAAATTTTGCGGTCACGGTGCGAACAACGGTCGGGCTGGACTCTATGCTTGGCACGCAGGGCTCTTGGGCCCTGTTTGCTTGAGGCTCAGGGTCAGCGATGGAAAGAGCAGGTAAGATTGCCCAGATGCAACTCAATAAGAAGCGGGTCAAATGCGGGACAAGCGTTTCCAAAGATACAGTTTTAATGCCAGCGTTCGATCGCGGATATAAGTCATTATATAGAGGGGTCTGAGCGCCTGATGGAAGTAGAGCATGGCCAACGCCAGGCAGCCATTGAATGGGCCAAGCATGCGTTGGCGCGATCCAGACCGGGTTGTGAGTTGAGTAGTTGGCGCCATCAGCCGCTGGCTGGTGACGCCAGTTCGCGCAGTTATGAACGCATGAGCTATTGTTGCGAGACCATCGAAACCAGTCGCATTTTGATGATTTCACCCCCTGCGTCTGGGGAAAAAAATGCGGAATTTGTGGCTATGCAAGGCATCCTACAAGAAATCGGCATCCGTGTTCCGCATATCTATGATCGGGAACCAGTGGAAGGCTGGATGCTGTTGACTGATTTTGGTGATAGGCGTTATCTGGACCAAATCCATGCGGCGCAATCCGAGCAAGATCTGGAAAATTTGTACCATCCTGCTCTGCAGGTCATGGCTGTTGTTCAGGCCTGCCCTTTGTCTAAGTTGGCAGCGTTGTCGGTGATGAATCGCGAACGTGCCCTGTCAGAGATGCAGTTGTTCCCTCAGTGGTATTTGCAGGGGCTGTTGCAGATTGATATAGACCCCGAGGCTCAGGCTGCTTTGACGGAAAGCCTGATTTGGTTGGCTGATCAGTTTGTGCAACAGCCGATGTGCCTGACGCATTTTGATTTTCATTCTTGCAATTTGCTGTATCAGGATGATGGCGTGCCTGCGCTGCTGGATTTTCAGGATGCCCTGATTGCTCCTTGGTTACTGGATCCTGTGTCGTTATTAAGGGATTGTTATTTCGAGTTAAAGCCGCATATGCAGAGCAGGCTGTTATCCTTCTATGTGGATCGGATGCAGCAGTTGCAGTGGCAGGTGCACTTTGAGGGTCGCGTTCAGAACATGCCTTGGAGCCGTATTGATAGGGATCAAGTGCGCTTCTGGTTTGAAATTTGCAGCTTGCAGAGGCATTTGCGAGTGCTGGGTACTTTTGGGCGTTTGCATCTGCGCGACGGCAGAAGTGCCCATTTGGCTGATCTACCAGCTACTCTTTGTTATTGTTTGCGCGCTGCGTCGGAGTTGCCGCAATTAGTACCACTCTTGAATGTGCTGAAGCATTCAGAGCCGCTGTTGGCACGCTTTCTCAAGGATCGGGATGCGTTTTGAATGACTGCTATGCCTAGTGTCATGTTGCTGGCTGCAGGGGCAGGTCAACGGCTCTATCCGCTGACAGCGCACTGCCCCAAAGCGCTGGTTTCAGTTGGCGGTAGAGCCCTTATTCTGTGGCATCTCGAGGCTTTGGCCCAAGCAGGGGTACGCAGGGTGGTCATCAATCGCATGCAAGATCGGCTGGGGAGCTTGCTCGAACAGCGCGTTCGGGCTGCGCAGAACCAATGCGGCACCTTGCAGCGACTGGAGCTGGTTTTTGTGCTCCAGCACAGCAGACTGGGTACCGGCGGCGATATTTTGCAGGCTCTGCCGCATCTGGCACCGGCACCATTTGTGGTGATCAATGCCGATATACACACAGATTTTCCAAGGCGTTCTTTGCTTGCCGTTGGCAGCTCTGCGCATTCAAGTCGTTTGGCCCATATGGTTTTGGTTCCGCCGCCAGCTGGTAAAACAGGTGATGTGGGATACCATAGCGGTCGTGTGACAGTCCGCAAGGCATCTGAAACAAGCTGGACTTTTTCTGGCATGTCGGTTCTGCATCCGGATCTTTTTGCCAGCCGAGTTGCGACAGCAGATAAAGCTTCTTTCTTTGACCTTTGGGCGGATGTGCTTGAGCCTGCAGTCCAGCAGCAGCGGGTGACCGCTGAGCTTTATGAGGGGCATTGGACTGATGCAGGCCAGCACGCCAGCTTGGCAAATCTGCGTGCTTTGCTTGCGCGGCGTATGCCGTAAATCTCTTGCTTCTGTTAGGATAGAGGCAACTTTTTGCTGCCTTTGGCTCACTTCATGCCTCAGCAACGCCCCGTTATATCAGCTTCTCTGCTATCGGCAGACTTTGCGCGTCTGGGAGAAGAGACTCAGTCGGTTCTAGATGCTGGTGCGGATTGGATTCATTTGGACATCATGGATAACCATTACGTCCCTAATCTTACTTTTGGCCCTCAGGTCTGCAAAGCTCTAGCCTCTTCTTCGGTTTTTCTCGATGTGCATCTCATGGTCAGCCCAGTCGATGCGCTTGTCGAACAATTTGCCGAAGCAGGTGCGGGTCTCATCAGTTTTCATCCAGAGGCCAGCACGCATCCTATGCGTACTCTCATGCGGATTCGAGCGCTGGGCGTGCAGGCGGGTCTAGTACTCAATCCCGCTACTTCGCTTCATTGGTTGGATGACTGTATGTCCGACCTGGATTTGGTGCTGTTAATGTCTGTGAACCCGGGTTTCCCAAATCAGCGTTTCATTCCTTCTACTCTCGATAAAGTTGCGCGTTTAAGGCATTTGATCGATGCCAGTGGTTGCTCGATTCGTTTGCAAGTAGATGGCGGTGTCAAAGCAGATAATATCGGCAGTATTGCGCATCGGGGAGCGGATACTTTTGTGGTTGGTTCGGGGATTTTTGCGCAGACCAATCGACGGTCTGCTGTTACCGCACTGCACGCCGCTCTAGAACAATAGCTATGGCAGTAGGGAAATGGGTATTCAGCCCCCGGGTACGTATGAGGTTACGTATAAGGTTACGTATGGGGTTGCTTATTGGGCTTATAGGTTTGAGCGCCATAGCCTATGCCCAGAATGACGTTGGGCAGGAAGCCGAGTTGCACTGGCGTACAGTGCCGTTGCGCATAGGTCACCAGACAATTAGTGTAGAAGTGGCCGATACTCAGAGCTTGCGCCAGAGAGGTTTGATGTATCGCACTAGTCTGGCGGCCGGCACAGGTATGCTGTTTATTTTTCCTCAAGACTATAACCGGCGGCTGTGCTTTTGGATGCGCAATACTTATGTTCCGCTTGATATTGCTTTTATACGCGATGATGGGCGTATTGTGCAGGTGGAATCAATGGCCCCTCGATCTGATCAGCAGCACTGTTCGCGCCGAGTTCTTACTTATGCACTGGAGTTGCCTTGGGGCTGGCTGGCCTCAGAAGGGCTGGGCGTTGGAGACTTCGTCAGAGGGCTTTAGCACCATTTTGCGACTCACTATAATGACTCAACATTCTGGCTAGAATGGGCTCCATTCGGTTTTTTGATACGGCAAGGTTTGATAGTATGACACAACAACAATCTAGCGCTTCTATTGGTGGTACTGGGGCTGGCGCGGGGAAATATTTCCTGCTTGGGTTTCTGGTGATCCTTAATATTCTGAATTTTGTGGATCGTCAGCTCATTGCCAGTTTTGCCAATGATATTGTCGAAGACCTGAGCTTGAGTAATACCCAGTTTGCTCTGATCACCGGCTTTGCCTTCACCGTGTTTTATTCTGTGGCTGGGCTGCTAGTGGGTTCGTTGGTCGATACCGGCAACCGTCCTAAACTTTTGGCCTTAGGGCTGTTTTTCTGGAGCTTTTTCACTGCCCTGACAGGTGCGGCTCGCAGTTTTGTAGAAATGGCGTTGCCTAGAATGGTGATAGGAGTGGGTGAATCGATCCAGACGCCGTCCAGTATTTCCATGCTGTCGGAGCGGTTTGCTCAGAATCAAATGGCTTTTGCATCTGGTATCTACTATACAGGCGTGCCGATAGGGGTAGGCATCAGCCTGTTGATTGTCGGCCTGTTAGGGCCGGAGATTGGTTGGCGCAATTGCTTCTATTTGATGGGAGTGATCGGCTTGTGTATGGTTGGGATTCTGCTATTGATCCGGGAAACGCCCGATCGAATAGAGCAGATTGCCGCGCGCAAAGCCAGCGCTGAATCCAGATGGACTGAAATCAAGAAGTTGGCTGGTGATCTGCGTGTAGAGCTGGTGGCCAACCCTGCTTTGCTATTGACGATTGCCGGTGGAGTGGTGTTGCACTTTGTGTTAGGGGCTGCTGTATTTGACCAACTGTGGCTCGTTCAAGAACTGGGCTTTGATCGCAGTTGGATTGCCTTGCGTACCGGTTTGATATTTTTGGTCGCAGGCTCATTAGGTAATATTTTCGGCGGGCTTTGTAGTGATTGGGTGTTGAAGCATACGCGATTCACCCGTCCGCTTTTTTTGGCCGCTCTGATGTTGGCATTGGCTCCCATAACCGTTTTTTATCGGTTGGCGGGTCCAGAAGACTGGTTGCTGTGGGTGGGCATCAGCTGTGCGGCCTTCACTCTAGGTGCGTTTTATGGCCCCACTTTTGCTACCGTGCAGGAGTTGGCGCCGCGTCAGTCCCGAGGTACGGCTATTGCGCTTTATATCTTGTTGCTCAATTTAGTCGGACTGGGCCTAGGTGGTTTGATGTGCGGTATATCCATTGATGTCATGCAATCTTTGCATGTGGCCAAACCCTATACTTGGACTTTGTTCTGGCTCAATGGCCTGTCGACCTTGTGTATTCCTTTGTTTTATTGGGCGCATAAGTCTTACGGCATGAAGAAATAAGGTTGAAATAAAACATGGGTATGGAGCGGATTTTGAATGTTGTAAACGCAGGACTTCGCTCTTTGCGCAGGTGGTTTCGATTACACCCTTACTGGATGATCTGGGGTGGCGTCGGCTTGGTGTATCTGGTGTTCTGGAGTTGGTATACGGGACTTTCGCCTCGTTTGAATGAACAGGAGATCCGGGCTTATATGCAGCAAATGCAGCAAGCTAACTACAATCAGCAGGCTCTAGATCGGCTGGAACAGTTTATGCGTACTGATGATGGGGGGGATTTTATTATCGTCAATAATTTGCACGATCGGGATCCTGACTTTATTGCGGCTAATGGCATGACAGCTGAGCAAGCTGGTCAAGAGTACATAGACTATATGCTTGGCGAAATCACATCAAGAGGTGGGGCGCCTCTGTTTCTGGCGGAGGTTCTAGGCCCCACTTTTGATCGCGCCGGCCTCAAGCAAATGGTCGCAGGGTACAGTACAGTGACAGAACCGGAATCTGAGCTGGATCAGGACCTGGACTTGTGGACCAGTGTTGCTTTGATGCGCTATCGTAGCCGTAGGGACATGATGGATATATTGATTCAGCCGGGTTTTGCTGAACAGTATCCCAACAAAGGAGCCAGCCTAGTGAAAACGCTGGCAATACCCGTGCGCCCCGTCGCCAATCTGGCAGATTTGCGCTTGCATGTCGCAGCTTTTCTGATTATTGTAGGGCTTTTGCTACAGCTGCTAGTGGTCCATCGAAGGTTAGCTGGCACAGCCTGATTGCAGTTAGAGCCCCGATTGGGGCAGTTGTTGCAGATCATGGAGACCGTACAATTTTCCTGCAGGTTGCTGCATCAGCCAGGTTGCTGCCTCCAGCGCTCCATGAGCAAAGACAGATCGAGAAGTGATGCGGTGTTCAATATGGATTTCTTCGTTCTCGGAAAGCTTGCACTCGATGCGATGTACGCCGGCAAACTCGGGTTGTCGGATCGATTTAATAGCATTTGTAGGTAGGTTCAACTGCTCAGCCAGAGCCAGAGCAGTGCCGGAAGGAGCATCTTTTTTCCCTATCTGGTGTGTTTCGCTCATGGATAACCGTGCATGAAAAGCGCGGGATGCATCTACCAGAGCGGCGGCATGTTTCAGTAGCAGGGCCATGCCCAGGCTGAAATTGGCTGCAAATAATACCGGCACCTGCAGTGCGGCTTGTTCCATGCGTTTGAATTGGAGCTTGGAAAGGCCTGTCGTTCCGATGATGGCCGGTTTTCCTTGTGCCAACGCTGCGTCTAGGCTGCTGAGATTTGAGGCCGGCAGGCTGAAATCTATCAAAAAATCCCAATCGTTGGGTGGTCCTTCGGAGAGTTTGGTGCCCGTTTCAGGCAAGTTGCACAGCAGGCCGAGGTCCTTTCCTATCCAAGGGCTGGCAGAGGAAGCAGTGCCACCTGCCAGTTGCATATCGGGTCGAGCAAGAACTGCTTGAATCAGTTCTTTGCCGATATGGCCTGTAGCTCCCCAGATCAGAGCTCGGGTGGTAGCATGCCCGGTGTCAGGGGCCGTCACGGTTTCAGGCAATTTGCTTGAAGAATTCGCTGATGCGTTCGTGCCATTTTCGGTTTCTTTTGTTTTCCGGCAGCGACTGGTCAAAGTCTTTCAGCAGTTGCTTTTGCTCTTTGTTTAGATTCTCAGGGGTTTGCACTTGAATCCGACACAACAGGTCACCCCTCGGTCTTCCACCCAAGCTGGGTGCGCCGTGTCCAGCAATGCGCAAAACCTGCCCGGATTGCAGGCCCGGCGGAATCGTGAGCATAAACGAATTGCTGGGTGCTTTAATTTTGATTTTGTCGCCCAGAGTGACTTGAGCGAATGTGAGCGGGATATCTGTGATGAGATCGTTGTCTTCACGCACAAATAAGGGATGCTCCTTGACCTTGATGCGTATGTAGAGATCGCCGTCGGGGCCGCCACGCAGCCCTTTTCCTCCTTGCTGAGTCAGCCGGAGTGATTGGCCGTAGGCGATGCCTGCAGGGATATTGACTTCCAGTTTACGTTTTTTCTGCCGGACGCCTCTGCCGCCACAGGTTTTGCAGGGGTTTTTGAAGGTTTGCCCGCTTCCTCCGCATCTGCGACAGGTCTGTGACATGAAGAACAGGCCTTTGCTGACACGAGTTTGCCCTTGCCCATCGCAATGGCTGCAGTCTTCAGGGCCACCGTCTTTCTCGTGCCCCTTGCCCCCACAATTGGTGCATGTATCCGTTGCTGGGAATTGAATGTTCTTTTTAGCGCCGCTCAGGGCTTCTTCCAGTGAAATTTCCAGCACGTACTCCATGTCGTCGCCGGCAACAGGGCTGTTGTGGCGGTTTTGACGACCGGAATGTTGAAAAGCACTGCCAAACTGGCTGAATAGGTCACTAAACACATCTGAGAAATCGCCGCTGAAGCCGCCATCGTTGCGAAAGCCCCCCATGTCGTATTGTTGCTTTTTCTGCGGGTCGGACAGAATGGCATAGGCTTCGCTGATCTTTTTAAATCGATCGGCTGCTTCCTCATTGTCGGGGTTGCGATCCGGGTGAAATTTCATAGCCAGTTTGCGATACGCACTTCTGATCTCAGCAGCGCTGGCTTCTCTAGATACACCTAGCTCCTGATAAAAGTCACTGCTCACTGGTCATTCTCTGCTTATCAAGTCAGAAGGTTCGGCTACTTGCTACTTGTCCTTGGGTGGTTCGACGTTGTCGTCTACCTGTTGAAATTCCGCATCGACGGTATCTTTGTCGTTATCGTCTGGCTTTTCAGCTGCGCTTTCTTGCTCCATTTTTTCGGCTTCGCGTTTGGCGATCGGTTCAGCTGCCTGAGTCAGTTCTTCAGTTGCCTTGCTAATGGCTTCTGGGTCATCGCCCTTGCAGGCTTCTTCGACTTTCGTTGCTGCCTCTTCAATCGCTTTGTTTTCTTCTTCGCTCACTTGATCGCCTTGCTCTTGCGTCATTTTACGAATCGAATGGACAATGGATTCCGCTGCATTACGTGCAGTAACAAGCTTTTCGAATTGCCGGTCCTCCTCGGCATAGGCTTCTGCATCTTTAATCATGCGTTGGATTTCATCTTCGTCAAGGCCGCTGGAATTGCGTACTTCTATGGACTGTTCCTTACCAGTTCCTTTGTCTTTAGCCGATACGTTGAGGATGCCATTGGCGTCTATGTCGAAAGCAATTTCAATCTGAGGCATGCCCCGAGGTGCGGGATCAATACCACTCAGATTGAATTGGCCCAGAGATTTGTTGTCTCCTGCCTTTTTGCGTTCCCCCTGAAGGATATGTACAGTGACTTCCGGCTGGTTGTCCTGAGCGGTTGAGAAGGTCTGGCTGCGTTGGGTCGGAATAGTGGTGTTGCGCTCAATAACGGCTTGCATGACGCCGCCTTCGGTTTCAACTCCCAGAGTCAAGGGCGTGACATCCAACAACAGTACGTCGGAGCGGTCTCCAGACAGCACAGCACCCTGCAGAGCGGCTCCCAGAGCAACTGCTTCATCTGGGTTGACGTCTTTGCGCAGTTCTTTACCAAAAAAGTTTGTTACCGCTTCCTGTACTTTAGGCATGCGCGTCTGCCCGCCGACTAGAATGCATTCATCGATTTCTTTGGGGCTCAGCTTTGCATCTTTCAGCGCTCGGCGCATGGGCTCTATAGAACGTTCGATCAGGTCTTCTACCATTGATTCCAGTCGAGCACGTGTTATTTGTATAGACAAGTGCTTCGGTCCGGAATTGTCGGCGGTAATATAGGGCAGGTTGATGTCGGTTTGCTGGTTGCTGGAGAGCTCAACTTTGGCTTTTTCGGCTGCTTCTTTGAGGCGTTGCAAGGCCAGCGGGTCTTGGCTTAGATCGACGCCCTGGTCTTTTTTGAATTCCGAGGTGAGGTATTCAATGATTCTGTGGTCAAAGTCTTCACCGCCCAAAGCAGTGTCGCCATTGGTGGCCAACACCTCGAATTGGTATTCGCCCTCTACTTGACTCATTTCGATGATCGAGATGTCAAAGGTGCCCCCGCCCATGTCATAGACTGCAATGCGCATATCTTTTGCCCCTGTGTCCAGGCCAAATGCCAGCGCTGCAGCTGTGGGTTCGTTGATGATACGCTTTACGTCGAGGCCGGCGATACGCCCTGCATCTTTCGTGGCCTGACGCTGCGAATCGTTGAAATAGGCCGGTACTGTAATAACGGCTTCTTTAACTTCGTGTCCCAGAAAATCTTCGGCTGATTTCTTCAGCTTCATGAGAAGTTGTGCGGATACTTCCGGGGCTGGTATTTTTTTGTCTTCGACTTCTATCCAAGCATCACCGTTAGGTGCTTCTACAACCTTATAGGGCAGATGTTTGATGAATTTTTGTAAGGTAGGATCGCTGAATTTCCGCCCGATTAGCCGCTTGGCTGCCAGTATGGTATTCTGCGGGTTGGTGATGGCCTGGCGTTTGGCTGGTTGTCCAACCAGAATTTCATTGTTTTTCCATGCAACAACAGAGGGAGTGGTACGGGCACCTTCGTTGTTTTCGATGATGCGAGCTGTGCCTCCTTGAGAGACAGATACGCACGAATTGGTGGTGCCTAAATCAATGCCGATGATACTCATGATATATAGCTCCGGTAGTATTTATTGATAGGGTTTGCATGCAGGTTGTGTCGGATATGAACAGTTATGCACATGGCGACAGCCTACATGTTGTTTATTGGGATTCTTGCGCGTTAATACAATAGGGTGTTACTTCGCATCTCCTGCGATGACAACCATTGCCGGTCTTAGAGTGCGGTCGGCTAATGTCCAGCCTTTTTGAAGTACTTCAAGCACGAGTTGCTGTTCAATCTGTAGCTGACGGTCGCTACTTTCAAGGGGTAGTCTCACGGAAGCTGCTTGGTGGCGCTCCGGGTCGAATGGTTCTCCCAGAGGGTCTATTGGCGTAGCGTTAGATGCTTTCATAACGCCAGATAGTTCGTCTAAAGTCATTTGAACTCCTGAAGCCAGAGCCTGTATGGCATCGGGGGCGCTGATGTCGGTTATTTCAAAAGCCTGAATGGCCTTTTCTAGCGCATCCATGACCGGCAACAGAGAATGCAGCAGTGTTTCGACGCCATAACGGCGTATTTTTTGCAGGTCTTGAGCGGCGATGCGTTGTATATTTTGTTGGGCTGCTTGTGCCCTGAGTAACTGCTCTTCCAGATCCTGAACTCTGGCTTCAAGTTTGGCTTGGGCGCTTTCAGTTTCAGGCGTTGAGGCTGTGCTCTGATCCACATTCCGGTTATCAGATTTGAGTGAATCTGCCTCTGCCTGAGGGCTTGAGGTTGTCTTGGCAGGGTCCGTTTCGTGCATGGTGGTCTGAGAGAATTCAGCGTCTGTGGTTTCAGTGTCTAAAATGGGGGTAGCTACTGGTAAATTCAAGTTTCAGGGGCTTTATGCTTGAAAGACTGATCATACAGAATTTCAAACTGGTTGAAGAAGTCGATCTTGATCTGGGTAATGGCCTTGCGGTGATTACGGGTGAAACAGGGGCTGGCAAATCCTCGCTGATTCAAGCGCTGGCACTGGCAGTAGGCGGCCGCGTCAGTGACAAGCCGTTGCGTCCCGGCTGCTCTAAAGGCGAAGTGCAGTGCTGGTTCAATCTGGCAGATTGTTCTGAAGCTGTTGACTGGCTTCAGGCCCGCGATCTTTGCAACGAAGACCGAAATAGATGCGTTTTGCGGCGGACTTTTACTGAAGATGGCCGTAGCCGCGCGCATATCAATGGTAGTGCTTGTCTAATAGGCGAATTGGCGGATCTTGGTGCGCTTCTGGTGGATCTCATTGCACAAAACCAGCACCATTCTTTACTGCAGTTATCGGCTCAACAGCAGCTGCTGGATAGCAGCTGGCAGAGTCAGCATATCCTATCTACTCTTGCAGATGGATATCAGAGCATCCACCAGCTACAGATGCAGCTGCAGCAGCTGGAGTCGCTGAATGCACAGGCAGATATGCGTTGTCAGTTTCTCAGCCAGCAGTTGGAGGCTCTGAGCAAGTTGGAACTGGCCGAGGGTACCTTTGAGGAAATTGAAGCCGAATACCGACGGCTGGCTAGTTCGGGCGATCTTTTGGCGGGGTTGGATCAGGTTGAAATTTTCTTGCAGGGTGAACAGCAGTCAGCGAGCAGCCAATTGTCCAAGGCGATCCGCAAGCTGTCTGATTTGCAGGCGGTTGCTTCCGACCCTGATGGCGCTCTACGTACTGTGCAGAGCAGCCTGGAAACAGCCTCTGTCTTGATTGACGAAGCTGCCGCTGATGTTCGGCGTTTAGCCTTTGGCAGTGATCAGAATCCAGAAAAACTTGCGCATCTGGAACATCGGATCGCTTCCTGTCATGAGCTGGCCAAGCGCCATGGTTGTGCGCCTGATGCCCTTTGGAAATTGACCGATGCCTTTCAAGAAGAATTGTTTGAACTGGAGAATGCCGAGGAACGGCTCGTGCAGCTGAAGAAGCAATTGGGCGCTGAACAGGAGGCTTGGAACCGGCAAGCGTTGCAAGTCAGCTCTGAGCGTAAGCAGGCTGCTACTCAGTTAGCTGAGAAGACCAATCAAGGGTTGGAACAGCTGGGCATGGGCGGGGCAGAATTTCGGATTGATCTGGAACCTAGCAGTGCCTCTGCATTGGGTTTGGAGAGTGCAGTGTTCCGCTACAGTCCGGCCCGTTTAGTGCCTGCAGGCGCCATTGGCAAGATTGCCTCTGGCGGTGAATTGTCGCGCCTATATTTATGCCTCAGTCTGGCCAGTAGGGAGTTGCACGTTGCTAGCCGGAAGGGCCCCCCTGTACTCGTTCTCGATGAGGTAGATATAGGCGTTGGCGGCGAAACCGCTCATCAGTTGGCAGCTTTAATACGTAGCCTGGGCGAAGAGAAGCAGGTATTTTGTGTCACGCATTTGCCGCAGATAGCTGCAGTAGGGCATCAGCATCTGTCGGTTACGCGCACGATGGATGACCATCCGGTTCTATCTGCCAGATTATTGGGGATGACGGAACGCACAGGTGAAGTTGCGCGTATGTTAGCTGGCGGTAGAGCAGGCAAAGAGTCGATGGACTTGGCTGAAAAGCTGATCCTTGCTGTTCGTTGACCGGCTGGTAAAGAACTAAAATTGGAGAGATATGTCGATCCTACCCAAGGCACCCTGCGCCTGTAGGTGCCTGTGTGCACAATGGAAATAAGGTTTGCTGCATCTGCTTGATTTAGACGGACTGGACGAGCCAGCCATTACTGATTTTCTGGATCATGCAGAGAGCTTATTGCCCCAAAATGGTTCTTGGCAGACTGCCGGGTTCACCAAAAATAGAAGTCTTGAAGGGCTGACGGTTGTTAATCTATTTTTTGAAGGCAGCACGCGTACGCGTAGTGCGTTTGAAATTGCTGCGAAACGGATGTCTGCGGATGTCATTAACTTTGATGCGATCAGTTCGTCCACATCCAAGGGTGAAACCTTGCGCGATACGTTATTGACGCTGCACGCTTGTGGAGGTGATATTTTTGTGGTGCGTCACGGGTTTAGTGGCGCTGTACAGTTTGCCGCAGAACGTGTTTTGCCCTCGACCGGAGTCATCAATGCAGGTGATGGCTCGCATGCCCATCCCACTCAGGCACTGTTGGATCTTCTGACCATACGGCAACTGAAAAAGGATTTCGCGCAACTTCGGGTTGTGATCGTTGGAGATATACTGCACAGTCGGGTTGGGCGTTCTTTGATACACGGTCTGAATATTTTGAATGTGCCTGAAATTTGCGTCTGCGCTCCTTTAACGCTGATGCCCGACGGGTTAGAGGAGCGCGATATTCTGTGCTATAACGATTTAGAACAAGCCGTGAAAGGGGCTGACGTAGTGATTGCGCTGCGATTACAGACAGAACGGATGCAGAGCAATCTGTTGCCCAGTGCTCACGAGTATTTTCGGTACTGGGGGCTGTCTGAAAGCAAGCTCAAAGGTGCAAAGCCGGATGTGATCGTGATGCATCCTGGGCCGATTAATCGGGGGTTGGATATTGCCTCTGAGCTAGCTGATGGTAGCCGTTCATCTATTCTCAGGCAGGTCGCTAACGGTATGGCGGTACGTATGGCTGTACTCGATCGTATTGGCCAGAGCCTGAAGAAACTGCGCGCCGAGGCTTAGTCTGATAGCCCCTTCGAATGCTCTATCAAACCTGACTGTAGTCAACGGTACGGTTTTTGACCCTAGCTGTGGGCTGAATACACAGGCTGATTTGTACATAACAGACGGCAAAATAGCGGCTATCGGTAAGTGTCCACCCAACTTTCCAACGCAGTGCCGTACTTTTGATGCGCAAGGAGCTTATGTGCTACCCGGCTTGATTGATTGCCGGGCACGATTGCTGGGTGGAGAAGCAGAAGCCGGGAATTTGATGCGTTCCGAGACCTTGGCATCTGCACGAGGGGGCGTCACTACTGCGTTGATTCCACCGACGACTGATTTCATGCTGGATAAGCCTTCTGCAGTTGCCGCCTTGCGTCGTGCAGGAGACAGTATTTCGGAAATGCGTATTATGCCGATTTGCAATCTGTTGACGGCAGATGGTGACTCGCTTTCGGAGATGGGGTCGTTGGCGGATTATGGCAGTATTGGGGCGGGAAACAGTCACTATATCGGCAACAGCCAGCTGTTGCTGAATGCCATGAAGTACGCCCGTAACTTTGATTTGACTTTATGTGCAACGGCACGAGACAGTTCATTGGGTAGGGGTTACGTACATTTGAGCCCTTTGAGTGCCAGACTGGGCTTGCCGGTAGTCTCTGAAACGGCAGAAACCATTGAGGTAGCGCGTTGGTTGTTGCTTGCAGAGCAAGCAGAATGCAGACTGCATTTTGCTACTATTTCTACTGCAAGAGCCGTTGAAATGATTGCATTGGCTAGAGACAGAGGCCAGCCTGTGACTGCCGATGTGCCGATTCACAATCTGATCATGACGGATGAAAGGATTGCGGGATACGATGGAGCCTATCATCTGATGCCGCCTTTGCGTTCTGAATCAGACAGACAAGCTTTGCTGGAGGCTGTTCGCTCTAATATGTTTTGTATCTCATCCAACCACCGGCCGCTGGTCAGTACGGCAAAATATGAAGTTTTTGGAGCCGGTGAGCCAGGTGCTGCTTCTATTGAGACCTTGTTACCCTTGGGATTGAAGTTGGTAGAGCATCGGGATCTGACGCTAGAACAATTGGTAAACGCCCTGACGGCTTTGCCTGCACAGGCTTTTGATTTGCAGGTTGGTAGCCTGCGCGTGGGTGCTGCGGCCGACCTCTGCATTGTTGATGTATCGGCGCAATGGACCGTTGCTTCGGATCAGTTGCGCACTTCAGGAGAAAATTGCATCGAGCTGGGTTCAGAGGTCTGTGGAAAAGTGCTGGCCACCTGTTGCAATGGGGCTTTGCATGACGGCTAAGGCCTGCTAGCTATTGTTAGCAACAGCCTATATTTGTTCCCTGTAGGGCTCTTCAGAGCAGTTGTGGGGGTAAGGAGCGGCCTTTAGTTTGCAGGTACTTGAGTCTCTGGTATTCCAAAATCGAGTCAGGTGCTTTGCGCATGAATTGATTGAATGGGCTTTTGTAGACCGGGTCCTTAGGCGGAGAAGACAGGATCCGGTACCATGTTTGGTACAGGCTCTCTAGGTTTGCATGGGGATGTATGCCTGTCGAGGGGAAAACGGGCGCTTCAAGATATGAGCGATAGAGTTCGTCGTTGTTGTCGACTTCGATGATGTGCTCGATGACGTCTTTCCAGCTTGTAAATGCGTGGCAGTTTATAAAAGCTTTGGGGTTGAAGTGCAGATGTACATGTGGGTCCCCGTAGTAGATAGGTACAGTGTTGGCTCTTAGCGCATCAGGCAGTTTTTCGGTGGTATAGCCGTACCAACTGGAATTTTCAAAAGCGATGGTAAATTTATAGCGCTTCATAAAGCCTATTTTGTCTTTGATACGTCCGTAGTCCGACTGCAGATTGATCGGTGGGATATTGTAGAGATGGCTACTAGTACTCTGGATAGGGCGGTATCGGGATAGCAGGTCAAAGAATGTATTCCGCTCTGGTGCGTCGGAGTTGGTGTACATAAAGTTACAGAAATCTGTTTTCATATTCAGCAGTTGCTGGCTGTCTACTTGCCGATCGGCCAGTTGGTGTATAGAGTGTTTGCTAGGGTAGGCGTAGACAGGGAATTGGTAGTGATTGGCCGCATCAGAGTCTAGTGGGCTGAAAATAAAATCAAACAGCCTCGGGTCTCGGATCATGTTTTCTAGAGAGAAACAAATTCTGGGGCAGTTAAATTTGTGGAAGGCGATGCCGAAGTTTGAGGCGACTAAAAAATCGGGGTTGTGAGGATCGATCTTCAGATTGAATTCGTTGCGAAACCGATGTTGGACGAGCTTTAAGACGTAAGGAGTGTCTTCAGATGTGTACCAAAAATCTGAGTACCATATTGTGATGTCTTTAGTCACGATTCGGCTGTATGACTAGTACGATTACGCGGATAGCTTCGAATGAAGGCTTTTGATCCGTAATAGAGGTGCTTGAGAAATGGCTTAGGAGCGGCAAGAGGCAGGCGTCTTAGATACAGAGGTTCGGCTAGTACGGCCATAACGGTACCTTGTTGTCTGAGTCTGAAAGCCAGATCGTATTCAGGGCACGGGCCAAAAGCGGCGCGCCAGCCGCCTATTTGTTTGAGTTGTTCGGTTCGATGCATGGCAGTTGTTAAATCGAAAACGAGCCAGTGCCAAGGTTTGATGCGGCTATTTTTTGTGTATTTGCTCAGTTTTTTGCACAGGCGGTAAACAGTACGATGCGGGTATTCGCCCTGATAGTCAAAGCTAGATCTGTGTGTGGCTACCGTGTGGACTTCTGCAAATCGCTCTAGCATATTGGTTTGAGTTTCAATACGTTCTGGGTGGGATAGATCCTGACCGTTCATCCGTCCCATGTAGCGCCCTGATGCCGATTCCAGAGCTAGGTTCAGGCAGTCTGCGAGTTGGCGGTTGCCGCTATCTATCAATTGGACGCGGTCATCTTGTAGAGCTTCGGCCTCAAGGATCGAGCGGCACTGCTCTAGATGCTCGGGATCCTGTTTCGAGAGCCATGTACCGTATAGTGCCAATATCTCAATATGCGGTAAGGTTTGCATCAGGGTCAAGCTATGAACAGCCATTTGCAGATGTTCGGGCGCGCCATTTGCAAGCAGAACTATCGTGGCATAAGGCTGGTACATAGATAGCTGTGCGGCTCAGTCAGCCCATAAGGAGCCGATGAGCGACGGGTAGGTCATACCAGTTTTTCAAATTCAGGTATGGCTGTAAACAGATCGGCTACTAGGCCATAGTCCGCAACTTGGAAAATGGGGGCTTCTGCATCTTTATTGATAGCAACAATGACTTTGCTGTCTTTCATGCCGGCTAAGTGCTGTATGGCTCCAGATATGCCGACGGCAATATAGAGGTTAGGTGCTACCACCTTGCCAGTCTGGCCGACTTGCATGTCGTTAGGCACAAAGCCGGAATCTACGGCAGCCCGGGAGGCGCCTATTGCAGCACCTAGTTTGTCTGCTACAGCTTCGAGCATTTTGAAGTTCTTGCCGTCTTGCATGCCTCGGCCGCCGGAGATGATAATATCAGCTGCCGTAAGTTCGGGGCGCTCAGATTCCGTTACTTGCTCAGACAGGTAGCGGCTTTTTGGGGGTGTGGTGCTATCTGCGGGGGGCAACGTTACTATCTCTGCTTGGCCGCCGCTGCTTGGAGAGGCATCAAACGCAGTTGTGCGCACCGTGGCTAGTTTGATAGCATCCAGCATTTCGACAGTAGCGATGCAATTTCCTGCATAGAAAGGGCGTTCGAAGGTATTCTCGCTCTTGACAGCACTGATGTCGGATAGAGGTTGTACGTCTAGCAGAGCAGCAATGCGGGGCAGGCAGTTTTTGCCGAACGTAGTTGCAGAAACCAGTGCATGGGTGTATTTGCGTTCTTTAATGACCGCCGCTACCAAGTCTGCAATTGGTTCGGCTAGACCATGCTGATACTGCTCGGCTTCAGCTAGCAGTACCGTGCGTACTCCGGGAAACTGTGCCGCTTCTTCGGCGATTTTCTTGCAGCCTGCACCTGTAACTAATATGTCGATGCTTTGGTCGTCGATCTGCTGACAGCAGTTCAGAACGTTGGCGGTGCTTTTAGCCAGTTGGTTTTGGTCATGTTCCGCAAGGAGAAGAATGGAGGCCATATGAATAATTGATCTGGATATCCGGATGCCAAGCTCTCATTATATCATCCTGCCCCATCATGCTTCAGCAAGCTGAAGTTGGGACTTGCCGCTAAGTACTATGAAGTGCATCGAAAAAGCGCTATCGTGTAGTTTCGTATATAAGCGCTTGTTTTGTATCTTGGCTTCCAATTCACAGCATTATCAACGATAATAGCAACAAAATTGATTCGTTTAGGCCTTGTCTCCTCTTGTACGAAGTGTCGGTGCTTTATGAGAGATATACAGAGCATTCAAGATCCAAGCGATCATCTTGCCTATTGGGCGTGCAAAGCGTCAGCCCGTGCTCTGTTTCAGGGTTGATGACGTTAGACGAGGATAACTAAATATGGACCTGAGAAAAATCAAAAAATTGATTGAATTGCTGGAAAATTCGCAGTTGTCGGAAATGGAAATTACCATGGGAGATGAAGAAATCTGCCTGAGGCGTCACGCCAGCGTATCTGCGGCCATGGCTCCTGCAGCTTTACCTATGACAGCTACCGACATGGTTGCCAGTATGCATGCGAACCGAGAGGTTCAGCCGGTTCAGACGCAGGGCGGCGACATAGAAATTTCAGAGCCTGAACCAGACGGAGAACCTGTGACCTCTCCAATTGTTGGTACCTATTATTCGGCTCCAGCCCCAGATGCAAAGCTTTTTATCCGGGTTGGACAGCGGGTCGCAAAAGATGATGTGCTCTGTATCGTGGAAGCGATGAAGATGATGAATGAAATCAAGGCGCCTCATGCAGGTACTGTGGTATCCATAGAAGTACAGAATGCCCAGCCAGTAGAGTATGGACAGGTGCTGTTGTATCTGGAGCCTTAGCTTCTGAGCTTAGACACATCAATAGACTTCAGCATAAAAAAAGGGAGAGCAGAAGTGCTTTTTAGTAATAAATCCACGGATTCGGATCGGCCGACCCGTATTTTGATTGCCAACAGAGGAGAAATTGCTTTAAGGATTGCGCGTACCTGTAAGAGCATGGGTATTGAAACGGTTGGTATTCACTCAGATGTTGATAGCGATCTTATCCACCTGAAAATGATGGATGCCACGGTCTGTGTTGGGCCAGCAGAACCTGCCAAGAGCTATCTCAATATTCCGGCGATTATCAGCGCCATGGAAGTGACTGGGGCAGAGGCTGTGCATCCAGGGTACGGCTTTTTATCGGAAAATGCCGAATTTGCTGATAAGGTGGTTTCCAGCGGCTATCAGTTTATTGGTCCTAAGGGCGATATCATCCGCAAAATCGGCGATAAAGCTACAGCACGGCGCATTATGATTGATCTGGGGCTACCAGTTCTGCCCGGTTCAGATGGACTGGTTGCCGATGCAGCTGAGGCGGCGATTGTAGCGCGTGAAATTGAGTATCCGGTTATCTTGAAGGCAACGGCTGGAGGCGGAGGCCGAGGAACGCGCGTGGTATTCAATGAAAAAGAATTGCGCGAAGCTTTTGCTATGGCATCTGAAGAGGCCAGGCAGGCATTTGGTGATGGCGCCATCTATCTAGAGAAATTTCTACAGCGGCCTCAGCATATTGAAGTCCAGATCGCCTGTGACGGGACTCGAGGCATTCATCTTTATGAGAGAAATTGCTCGCTTCAGCGCAGGCGGCAGAAGATTTTTGAAGAAGGCCCTGTTAACTTTGTTAATGAGCGCGCCCTCACTGAATTGCGCAAAAAATGCGTCCGAGCTTGTGAAAAGCTAGGGTATGAGGGTGTAGGTACCATAGAGACCCTCTATGAAGATGGTAAATTCTATTTTCTGGAGATGAATACGCGTATTCAAGTGGAGCATCCGGTCACTGAGATGATCACAGGGATCGATTTGGTGGAGTTGCAGATGCGTATTGCTTTTGGCGAAAAAATGCCCTACCAGCAGTCAGAGGTTGAATGCAGGGGGCACGCAGTTGAATGCCGCATCAACGCTGAAGATCCTGAAAATTTCACACCCAGCCCAGGCGTAGTGACAGAACTCCATGCTCCAGCAGGCCCATGGGTCCGATTTGATTCGCATCTGTACAGCGGTTATCGGGTTCCGCCAAACTACGATTCACTCGTTGCCAAGCTTGTGTGCTGGGGAGATACTCGGCAGATTGCATTTGCGCGCATGGACAATGCCTTGCAGGAACTGCATATGGAGGGTATTAAAACCCTTCAGCCTTTGCACCTGCAATTGCTGAAAGACCCTACTCTGCTCAGCGAAGATGTACATGTTAATTATTTGGAAAATGAATACCTCAAACGGCGTACTGCGCCCTCAGACAGAGAGGCTTGACCTTAATTTAGGATGACTCGCCCTCGTTCGTCTGATTCCGCTCAGCAATACGCCCCGAGTATTCTGGAACCCGCTGCGCAGGATTGGTGGCAACAGAATAATCTGCATCGGGTGCCGCAGGCTTCGGATGCCCCCAAGTTTTATTGCCTGGGTATGTTCCCGTACCCGAGCGGTGAATTGCACATGGGGCATGTGCGCAACTATGCTATCACCGATGCCATTGCGCGTTTTCGCCGTATGCAGGGATATAGAGTTTTGCATCCTATGGGCTGGGATGCCTTTGGGCTTCCAGCTGAAAATGCTGCTATCCAGAAAGCGGTTCACCCGGCATCCTGGACCGAGGCAAACATTGACTTTATGCGCACCCAACTCAAGCGTCTGGGCTTTTGTTACGACTGGGACCGCGAGTTTAAAACCTGTGATCCAGACTATTACCGGTGGGAGCAATGGCTATTCACGAAGCTACTCGCTGCTGGTTTAGCGTATCAAAAGACAGCGGCAGTCAATTGGGATCCTGTCGATCAGACGGTGTTGGCTAATGAGCAGGTGCAGGACGGTCGGGGCTGGCGCTCTGGTGCTCTGGTGGAGCGCCGAGAAATATCCCAGTGGTTTTTGCGTATTTCGGATTATGCCGAAGAACTGCTGACGGAATTGGACCAGCTGGAGCCGCATTGGCCGCGCGCTGTTTTGGCTGCACAACGCAACTGGATCGGTCGTTCTACAGGCACCCGTATTGCATTCAAGTTGGTTTGGCCTGAACAGCAACAATCAGAGAGCCAACTGCAGACTTTAGAAGTGTACACAACCCGAGCAGATACGCTCATGGGTTGTACCGCTGTTGCAATTTCACCGGAACATCCGCTGGCTATATCCTGCCCTAACGCTCAGGATATGAGAGCCCTTCAGGAGGAACTCAGGCATCTCAAGGTAAGCCAGCAGGAACTCGCACAACTCGATAAAAAAGGCGTTCCTACCGGCTTGTTTGTGCAACATCCTTTGACCCATGAGCAGCTGCCGGTTTGGGCTGCCAATTTCGTGCTGATGGATTATGGCTCTGGAGCAGTGATGATGGTTCCGGCTCATGACCAAAGAGATTGGGAATTTGCGAACAGTGCAGGCATCGACATACGCCAAGTGGTCGAAGTCGATGAGCAGACTGATTTGGATGCTGGCGCTGAAGAAAGGAGGGGCACACTGATCCATTCCGGCGTCTTCAACGGCCTGTCTTCACAGCAAGCGATTGATAAGATTGGTGAACAGTTACAACAGCAAAGCTTAGGGGCGCCTACTGTCAACTACCGTTTGCGTGATTGGGGCGTTTCAAGACAGCGGTATTGGGGTACTCCTATTCCTGTGATTCATTGTCCGTCTTGTGGTGCTGTTCCGGTTCCAGAGAGTGACTTACCTGTGGTCTTACCGCTGGACATCACTTATCAAGGGCCGGCTTCTCCCTTGAAAAATTTGGATAGCTGGCGGCAAGTTGCCTGCCCTGAATGCGCACAACCCGCTTTGCGTGAGACAGATACTTTTGACACTTTTGTAGATTCGTCTTGGTACTACGCCCGCTTTGCTTCGGCGCCTGCCGATGCCATGGCTGATGCCGCTACAGAGAGTTGGTTGCCGGTTGATCAGTATGTGGGTGGCATTGAGCATGCTGTGTTGCATCTTTTGTATGCTCGGTTTTTCTGCAAGCTGATGCGTGATATGGGCGTCATCAAGACAGGCGAACCCTTTTTGCGCTTGCTGACACAGGGCATGGTTCTTAAAGATGGCGCCAAGATGTCAAAATCCAAAGGCAATACCGTTAGTCCGCAGGCCTATATCGAACAGTATGGCGCTGATACTTTGCGGCTGTTTTCTTTGTTTGCTGGACCTCCTGAGCAGGATATGCACTGGTCTGATGAAGGCATTCAGGGCGCGTGGCGGTTCATTAATAAATTCTGGAATCGGGTGGTCGCTTTTGTCGGTCAGAAAGAACTCGATGTTTCCATCTTTGAACCCTTCAGCGATAAACAGCTGGACGATTTAAGTGAAGACTATCGAGAGTTGAGGTATAAGGCACACACCACGCTGCATGCGGTCACTGAAAACTATACCAATCGCTTGCATTTCAATACCGTCATTTCTTCTGTCATGGAATTACTCAATGCGTTGCCTGACACACAGCAACAGATAAAGGCGAGCCAGCCAGGTTTCAGAGTGATCATGGAGACCTTGGGTTTTTGCGTGTTGATGCTGGCACCTATTACCCCGCATCTGTGTCATCATCTTTGGCGCAAGCTGGGTCAGAGTGGGGATCCGTTGTTAGAGTGTTGGCCAAAGGTCGATGAGCGCGCGCTGGAAAAAAATCGGATTGCTGTAGTAGTGCAGGTCAATGGCAAGATGCGTGCTCGTGTGGAATTGCCAAAAGATGTATCGCAATCTCAGGCGCTACAGGCGGCACTTGAACTGGCTTCTGTGCAGAAATATCTGGGGCAACGCGATCCTAACCGCGTGATTTGGGTACCCAATAGGCTGCTCAATCTGGTGGTGTCGGACTGAACGTGTTTCTGGGTGGGGCGCCTGTTGGGTTGTTTAACCTGGCCTTATGGCTGAGCACTGGCGTATTGCTTGCATCCTGTGGTTTTACCCTGTCTGATCGCAGTTTTCGGTTTTTTTTGTCTCCAGAAAGCGCTTTGGAGGCCGATCTTGATATCCCTATTTTGTCGGGGTTGCGGTCGGTCGTGCCTCTGTATCAATCGCAGTCGGATGCGCCTCAGTCTGTGGTGTTGGTAGATGTGTTGGCGCAACAGGTGCATACACAGACCAGCGCTTCTGGAGGCGGCGCGCGCCGTGCGGAATCAATATTGACATTGCAGTTGGACTATCGGTTGCGTCTGCCCGACCAGCCACAGACGCAAGACTATGTGTGCTATCAGAGCAACAGCTACCCTTTGAATGAAATCAGGCCTCTTGCGAGTTTACGTCTGAAAGAGCGGTTATTAGAGCAGATGGCGTCTGATTGTGGGCGGCAGATGCAATCTCGAGCATCCCTATTGATGAGTCAGGATGTGCTGCCGCAACCGTCAGAAGAAGCCGATAAGTGAACCGAGCCTTTAATGATCTAGAGCGCTTGCTCAAGAGCCCGTTGCCGCCTGTATGTGCCCTGATCGGTTCAGAAGCAGTACTGATACTCTATTGTTTGCAGAAGATTCGTGCCAAAGCGCAGGCAGATGGATTCCCATCCCGTAATTTCATACTGGCCGATGCAGGAACAGATTTCAGCACTATTTGTACCGGTCTGGGCTCCGGATCGCTTTTTGCGGACAAGCAGTTTACAGAAGTACTAGTGCCAGACTCTTCCGGAGGCATGACGGGAAAGATTGAATCCGGTTTAGTGACTCTGGTCGAGGCCAGTCAGGCAGAGGATTTGCTGTTGCTGTCTGTATCTAGCACTGCCTCCAAGCGCAGTAAGAAGAATTGGTTGAAAGCCGTTTCCGAGCGGGGGCAAATTATCGATATTGAGCCGTTGAAGCAGCGCGAGCAAAGGCAATGGATCAAGAGCCAGCTCGTTGAACGTAACATCGAATTGACTCTAGATGAATTAGATCTGTTGTTTTACAGCACAGAGGGGAATCTGTTGGCAGCCTGGATGGAGCTGGAGCGTTTATCGTTATTGACCGGAAGTGCTGATTCAGAATTGGGCTTAAGCGATGATCAGGGGAAAGCAAATGTCTTTCAGTTGGCCGATGCCTGTATGGAGGGCAAGATCACGCGCGCGCTGCGATTATTGAAATTGATTCGGACAGCAGATATCCAGAGCGCACCTTTGGTGTTTGGGGTGTTGGGGCGCTATGTTTCTTTAGCCTACCGGTTGATGTGGGCCAAAGAGTCTGGCGAGAGTTTGGCACAGGCGATGGCGCGCGAGAAGCTATGGCGGCGTGATCAGGATCGGGTTGCGAGCTTGCTCTCACGTCTATCAGCCTCGGTCATCCGGGCGATTGCCCGGCGTATGGAACAGGTTGATCAGACCATCAAAGGTCAGAATCCGGCTCAGGATGCTTGGTACGAGCTGACGAGCTTAGTGTTAGCCCTCTGTGGTGTCTTTCCGTTTCGCGCACCTGCCAAGAAGCGGTTGTGACTAGTCTGAGTTGCGCGCATTGTCAAAAATCGGACTCAATTTCTGCCAGATAGGGCCGCACTCTCCATTTCCTACGGTGGCTCCGTCCAGACTGGTCACAGCTCTGAAGCCGCCCAAAGCATTGGTTACCCAGATTTCTTGCGCTGTTCGCAATTCATCGAGCGAGAGAGTCTGCTCGGAGCACGGATGCCCTTGCTCGGCTAGGATGCCCAAAAGGAGCGCGCGTGTAACGCTAGGCAGAATATTCTGAGATAGGGGCGGGGTGACGATGCCAGAAGAGGTGACAGCAAAGACGCTGCTTGATGCTCCTTCTGTGACATTGCCTTGCCGATGCATGATGACTTCTTGCGCATCTGGATGCGCCATGCGCGCCATGACGTTAGCTGTCAGCCCGGTCGTTTTGATTTGGCATAAACCCCATCGCATATCTTCGGCTGTTGCTGCGCTGATTTTAGTGACGTTTTGCCCCTGTTTGTTCAGTATTGCAAATACTGTTGGTTCGGAATTTGCAGGGGGGACTGCAGGGGGGACGAGGTCGCGAAACAGTTGGATCCCACGGCTTACTTGTAGGTAAAGGCAAGCATGTGGGTATTCGTTGGTTTGGGCCAATGCAGTCAAATGCCGCCGCCACTCTTGTAGGTCGTAGGGGTTCGGTATCTGCATCAATTGCAGAGATTGCTCGAGCCGCTTCAGATGTCGATTGAGGTTGCACAATCCGCCTTGTCGGATGAGTATGACCTCGTAGACACTATCAGAGAATAAAAAGCCTCTATCCTGAGGTGAAATGCTGGCTTTTGAAAGCGGTAAGATACGACCGTTCAGAAAGACCGGCCGTTCGGAAGGGTCATCAGCCACCGAGGGTGGATTCTGGTTCATTTTGTGCCAAACAGCTGGTTGAAGAAGAGGCTAATTTGGGCAAATACACGCCCCATGAAGCCTCGAGAGCGTACCCGTTCCAGCGCAACTAAAGGATATTCTGCATAGAGTTCGTCTTTGATGCGTACTTCTACCATCCCCATGACGTCGCCCGACTGAATAGGTGCAACCAACTCTTCAGTGATATGGGTCTGGATGTCGACTAATTCAAAATCCGAGCGCACTAGGGTAGCATCCAAGGCTTCTGTGACACCCAGCTTGATGCGAGCAGATGTCCCCCCCCATACCTCTGGTTGAATGAGCACTTCGTTTTGTTCAAAGATGCGTTTGGTAGTGAAATGGCGAAAGCCATATTCCAGCAGTCTTCGGCTGTAGGTATTGCGTTCAGATTCAGATGCTGCACCCATCACCACTGCAATCAGTCGGATATGTTTACGCTTGGCGGAGCTGACCAGGCAGTAACCAGCTTCGCTAGTGTGGCCTGTTTTAATGCCGTCTACTGTGGTATCAAGCCATAGCAAACCATTGCGATTACGTTGTTTGATATCGCTGAAGGTAAAGAATTTTTCTTTATACAGATCGTAATGCTCTGGGTACTTCTTTATGAGTGCGCTGGATAGCACCACCTGATCCAGTGCGGTCGAATATTGCTCGCGGTCTGAGGGTAAGCCGGTAGAGTTAGCGTACAGTGTGTTTGACATGTTCAGCGCGCGCGTATAGGAATTCATCAGATCGGTGAACCCGTCTTCAGAACCACCGATATGCTCGGCCAGAGCAACTGCTGCATCATTGCCTGACTGAATGACAATACCTTTCAGAAGGTCTTGAATGGAGATTTTTGAGCCTGCTTTGAGGAAGGTGCGTGAGCCAATAGTTTCAGCGGATTTTTTGCTGATCGGGATCAACGCGTTGATGTCCAGTTCTTCTTGGGCTGCTTGATCTACTACTATGTAGCCGGTCATGATTTTGGTGAGGCTAGCGATGGGCAGCCTGCGTTCTGCATCGTATTCAGCAAGTACGGTGCCAGAATTGGGCTCGTATAGTATGTAACTGGCTACATCCAGCCGAGGTGGAGGGGGTACGAATGCTTCGCTGGTTTGTGAAAATAGGCCGCTCAGGGCAACAACCAGAGCGAGGTTGATAATAGGGCGAATATTCATGAAAGAGAAGTTTTCAGGGAGCATGTTGCGCATTGTGATAGCGTTCTTTGATAGTTTGTCCCAACTCATGCGCAGCCATTGCATAGAGTAGGCTACTATTGTAGCGGGTAATGACATAGAGATTGTAGCTACCCAACCAGTACTGCGGAGGGGGTTCGTCCATTTTAAGTTTGAGAGGGATGATCTTTTCATCGGCACTGTAGCTCTCTTGAGTATTGACTGGCACCAGATAGTCCGCTACTTCTGATAGCAAATAAGAAGGACGTCTTTTGTTGAAATTGATCGCACCTTCAGCTGGTTCGCGCTGCAATGTAGCACGTATCGCTGGCATCAGATCTCGGCGCCAGCCGTGGCGTGCCAGATAGTTTGCCACGCTACCTATAGCGTCAATGGGGTTATTCAGCAGGTCGCGCACGCCATCATCGTCGAAATCAATGGCATAAGTGCGGTAACTTGAGGGCATAAATTGGCCCCATCCCATGGCGCCTGCGTAGGATCCTTTGATCTCATAGGGATCGAAGCCTTCTTGACGGTACATGAGAATGAAATGTTTGAGCTCTTTGCGGAAGTAAGATGCGCGCCTAGGATAATCAAACCCAAGCGTCATCAGGGCGTCCAGAATACGGGTGCGTCCCTTGACGGAACCATAGCGCGTTTCTATGCCGATGATGGCTACTATCGTTTCAACGGGCACGCCGTATTCCGATTCTGCCTGTTCTAAAGTTTCGCGGTGTTGTGTCCAGAATTCGATCCCTTTTTTGATGCGTTGGCTGTCCAGAAAGTGGCGGCGGTACTTTTCCCAAGTCCAGCTGCCTTCGGGAGTGCGGTCCATCAGTTTGACGATGCTCTCTTTAAATGTGGCTTGAGCCAGAATAGACATTAACGCATCATAGTCCAGCTGGTATTCTTGTGCCATTTCATAGGCGAATTGCTGCACATCTGCGCGCGCTCCATAGCTTTGGATCGGCTGGTCCAGAGCTATGGTATCAGCTGCTTGTGGGTTGGCATGGCTCAGGCCTGCCACTAGCAATGCCAGAATCAGTTGGGGTCGATAGAAAAATTGCATGTTATTATCACTCACTTGCCGTAATCCAGCCAGTCAATCCAGTATTTTAAATCCTGATGCGTATTGTCCCAAGTGGGCGAGTTTGCAAACAGAATATTCGGGCTTTGCTGCAAATCGTTATTCAGGAGGGAACCACAGTCCCTCTAAATTGTAGTAGTCTCTGGCTTCCTGAGTTTGCAGATGGATCACTACATAATTGCAGTCAAGTATCAGCCAGGAAGCGGAGTCATCTCCTTCTTGTACAACCAAGAGTTGAAAAATCCTTTTGATTTCTTGAGTCAGTTTATCAGCTAAGGTCAACTGGTGGCGTTTAGATCGACCCGTTGCCAGAATAACATAATCGGTATAGCCCAACAACCTATCAGACTTAAATCCGTGTACAGCCTCGGCCTGATGATCTGACAGAACTTCAAGCGCCAGTTCGAATATCTGTGTTTCCGAATTCACAGCTTGGTATTCCAATGAGTATGACAATGGGTACTCCGGGCAAGGGAAGATACAGGTAGTAGCATATTGTTACTGATACAGCTGGTGCTTGCGGATATATGACAGCACGCTCGGTTGCAGAAGGTCCTTGGGGTAGCTTCCTGCTTTGATCTGGGTGCGGATGGCGGTTGCTGAAATAGCCAACAGGGGTAGCTGAGTCAAAAATATGATGGAGCCTCGCCATGCGGTGGAGGTGCGTTCATGGGGCAGTCGCTCGACAATAAATGGTTGCCATTCAGGTGGGGTTAACCCTTTGAGATACTCGTGATCGACCGGTCCTGATTGCGAACGGGGAGCAATTGCCAAATGTGCCGACTTGAGTAGATCCCGATAGTGGTACCAGGTTTGGATTTGTTCCCAGCAATCCTGGCCGATGAGCAAACAGAGGTCGATGCTCGGCGGTGTGCGTGCGCGGATTCGCTTCAGGCTGATGGTGGTGTAAGACGACAGGCCTTCATTGGCTAGCTCCCATTCCATCATTTCCACATCGAAATTTGTGGTATCTGCTATAGCCAATTTGAGCATATCGGTGCGCGCTTTAGGGGAGCTAGCAGTCTGGCGGTGGGCCGGTCGCACGGAGGGCATGAACGAGACTTTTGAAGCACTGAGTTCGTGTTGGGCAGCTTGTGCCAAGAACAAATGCGCCCTGTGCGGAGGGTCGAAAGTGCCCCCGAAGATGAGCGTAATCAATGGCGTGTCTTGCCGTTTCCTGCTATTACAAATTTCTCGCAAGTCAATCCTGCAACACCGATAGGCCCCCGTGCATGTAGCTTGTCAGTTGAAATGCCGATTTCAGCACCCAAGCCGTACTCCTTCCCGTCGGCAAAAACCGTGGGTGCATTGTGCATGACCGAGCTTGAATCGACGCGACGGATGAATGTATCGGCAGCAGTTTGATCCTGGGTAACGATGGAATCGGTGTGTTGTGATCCGTAGTGGCTAATGTGATCAATGGCCTGCTGTAGATCCTTGACGATACGGATGGAAACGATCGGAGCTAGATATTCTGCACGCCAATCTTCTTCGGATGCTGGTTGGATTTGCGGTTGCAGCAGGCGTGCCTCGGCACATCCTCGGATTTCTACTCCTTCTTCTGCAAAGGCTTTGCCCAGACGCATCATCATATCCGGTGCGATGTCATGATCAATAAGTATGGTTTCGGTAGCGCAACATACGCTGCAACGGTGGCATTTTGCATTCACGCACAACTCTGTGGCCATATCCAGATTTGCTTGCTTGTGTACGTACATATGGCAGATGCCGTCTAGATGCTTGAGCACGGGAACACGAGCGCATTCGGTCACGACCCTAGCTAACTGATTGCCGCCTCTGGGAATAGCCAGATCGACTCTTCCTTCAGCCCCTAGTAGGTCGGCTACTGTTTCGTGCCGGCTACGGCTGGCATTGCCAGATCGATCCATCAACTGCTGTACCGCTGCCACAGGTAGCCCGGACTGTTTGAGCCCCGCTTTGATCGTATCAGTAATGATTTGGTTCGAGTGTGTCGCTTCCTTACCACCGTGCAGGATACAGACATTGCCTGCTTTCAGGCAGAGTGCAGCTGCATCGGCGGTCACATTCGGCCGAGATTCGTAGATGATAGCGATGATACCTATAGGGACGCGCATAGTGGCGACCCCAATGCCGGAGGCTTGCTGCTGGAATGGCGTCGTTTTGCCGACTAAGTCCGGTTGGTCGGCAATTTCGATGATCCCGTCTGCCATACTAGAGATGCGTTTGTCAGTCAGGCGCAGGCGGTCAAGTAGGGGGGCAGCCAATTGGCTCTGCTCTGCCAGTTGCATATCTTTTTCATTGGCTTCAAGAATATCGTGCCGCGACTCTAGGATGGCTTGCGCGATCGCTCGTAGGGCGTCGTTGCGCTGACGATGCGGTGCATTGGCTACGGTTTCTTGAGCTTCACGTGCCTGCTGGAGTACCTGCTCCAAGTGAGCCGTATGAGTGGTAGCTGTTGTAGGTGCAGGAGCGGTATTCGCGGTATTCATAAGGGCAGGTGCTGGTTGTATTGAGTCTTGTGTATAAATACGAAGAGGCGCTAGCATTATAAGCGTTGGGGGTTTTCGACCAGATATTTTGAGGCGGCTCTGATGGGTCAGTCAGACAATTTGTATGACAGGCTGCAACTGCAGGCCAGATAGATAAAATCTATAATCATGTGTTCTATACTAGACTGGCTGATGTATGATGCACACAGCCTCATGTGCCAGTGTATAGCTTACGCATGCTTACACATATAGATTACACCTTAGTGAGGTGTTCTGCTTTGCAGGCCAGAGATAGGACCGAATCGGGCAGCTAGCTTTCTAGTGTCTAGGCAGGCAATAAGGCGGCAAGAAGACAGGAATAACACAAGGGATAAACAAGATAGTTGGGGGTTCTCGCTATCATTCAACAGACGCTGGAGTTAGTATGAAGGCAAGGATTCAATACAGTAGTGGAGTCGATCATGGTCAAGCCTGAGGCCGATATTACCATGAGCCAGATGGTCAAAAGCGGTGTGCATTTTGGGCACCGGCGGCGATTCTGGAATCCAGCTATGGCACCTTATATCCATTCGACCTATCAGAAGGTGGATATTATTGATTTGCGTCAGACCAAGACCGCTCTTATAGAGGCTTGTGATTATTTGCGCAATTTGACTAGCCGTGGCGGGCGGGTGCTGTTTATAGGCACTAAGCGTTCGGCGCGTCCTATTATCAAAGAACAGGCGTTGATAGCCGGTATGCCCTATATCAATAACCGTTGGCTGGGTGGCACTTTGACAAACTGGAAAACCATACGTGGTTGTATTACCAAGATGGAACGTCTGGAGAAGGAAGTTGTTACCAAACGGGAGGAGATGACCAAGAAAGAATTGTTGATGCACCAGCGTGCTATCGATAAATTGCGCATCAATTTGGAAGGAATCCGCACTATTGGCGGCTTGCCCAATGCGCTGTTCGTCATAGACGTGCAGCATGAGGCCATTGCTATCTCTGAAGCCCAGAAAATGGGCATCCCTGTAGTAGGTGTTGTGGATACCAATTCAAACCCGGCCAGTGTCACGCACCTGATACCTGCCAATGACGATTCTCGCCACAGCATTCAATTTGTAACCTCAACGATTGCTGCAGCCTGCGCCGATGGTTTGCAGAGCGTCAGCGCCAATTGATCCGAGAGATCCGTGCATGACCATTAAAACTCCCCAAAACCAACCTCGAGTCAAAAAAAGATGACCCAAAAAGCCAGCCACGCCAGCTTGGTTAAAGAACTGAGAGAGCGCACAGGCATAGGGTTTATGGCCTGTAAAAAAGCATTGACAGAGAACGATAATGATTTGGATGCTGCCATTCAAT
>JBPCXB010000212.1:0-39950 GCA_051008935.1 Gammaproteobacteria bacterium
TGGCTAACTGTCTGTACATAGGTTGCCAGTGTGGGTCAGCAGCCCCGGGTTTTAGCCAATGAACGGTGTCTCGAGCAAATAGCAGGAATCTGCGGAATAGCTTGATTTGATCGAGTTCAGAAGTGTCCTCTTCAGCCTGTAGGTCAATGCCGTATTTCTGCATGGGCAATCGCAGTAAGTGGCTGAGATAATACTTGCCACTGTCCTGTACGTTGCAGATCTTATCGAAAAAGCATGATAACACTCGTGTGTAAGGGTTTCGGACACAGCTAAAGGTGAAAATGTTTTGCTCCTTAATTTTGAGCTGTATTTGGGCGCGCGTTCTGCGATCTGCTGTAGACCATCGGTGAATGCCAGTACTGGTTCGATGCACTTTGCCGTTGTAAAAGTGCCCATGGTCTGTGTAATAAAGAATTTGCCCAATGGTGTTGCTACCGCATTTAGGTAAGAATCGGTAGATAGCGTTTTCGCTTTGAGTCATCCAGGTTCCAGCTAGGTCGGTCGTTCGGTTTTTCCGTAGACGTCTATTGCGCCTCCATGTTTTGAATAGGCTCATGAATGTATTATTGTTTGCGTGTATCTAGTGCTGTCAGGATTTCTTGATGGCGTTTTTCAGTGAGAGTGTATTTAGAGTACAGATAGCCAGCTATCAGATAAGGCAGTGGGATAAAAAGCACATAAAAGGTGACTAGCTGATCCAGGATCTGCTGTGGAATGGATCCTGGCACGGCATCTTTTCCGGTAGGAAAGCTAATGATCGTAAGCAGCAGTCCGGCTATCAAATGCCCGAAAGCGGAGGAGGTTTTGGCAAACAGTGTACGCGAAGAATAGAGAATTCCTTCTCGCCTTTTGCCGGTATTGAGCTCATGTTCGTCTGCAATGTCTCCAATTATGGAGACGACGCTGACCAGCATCAGGCTTTGCGCTGTGTAATAGAGAGCGGCACTAGCGAGTATTAGATAGAGTACCTGATTGCTTCCAGGCTCTAAAGGAAATCCAGTCAGATACAAGGTAGGTGCCCCTACGTGTGCTAAGCCCATGCCGATTGTTGACACTGCCAGCACGGTATGCTTGCCTAGATAGGAGTGTAGTGGCACGGCGCACACAAAGCCGATCAAGAATCCCAGCATGCTAGGATAGACGAGCATGCTATATTGCTCGGTACTGAACTGCCAGATGTAGGTGTTGAAGTGGCTGAGTAGCGTTTCATAGATACCAGCGCCTGTGGCCTGAGCGAGCAACCCCAGCCCGACCAGTAGAAAATTGCGATTGGTCAGGATCTCTTTGAATTCAACGACCAGCTCTTGTAGATGTAGAGAGAGAGAGAGCTTTTTAGTATCTAGGGTTCGTGTAGCAGGTTGCTCTTTTAGATAGGGGATGCGCGATACAGTGCCTAGCGCACTAATGAGCATCAGTGCAGCGATCACGACCCCCCAGATAATACCGAAATAGAAGTAGTTATCGCTGACCAACATGCCGTTGGCTCCCTCTGCGGTTGTGGGGAAGAAATACCGCAAGCCAAAATAATGTACTGCGGCCCCTCCGGCCCAGAGAAACAGAATGTGCCAAATGAAAACCCGTGATCTTTGAGAGTAGCTGTCTACCAGCTCGCCGCCCATGGCGATGTGCGGTACATAGAAGACCGTTTGGATGACGCGGGCGGCAATGGTAAAAACCGTGAGCCACAGAAAAAGCTGCCATTCACTGAGCCCTTCTGGTGGCATGAATAGAGCAATCCAACTGAGCATCATGGGCACGGCGGCAATCAGCATGAATGGATGGCGGCGCCCCCATCGGGCGCTTTTCCAGCGGTCGGACATGTAGCCTATGAGCGGGTCACTGAAGGCATCAAAAATCAACGCAATGGAGACTGCCAGCCCTGCAAGCCCGGCCGGTAGCCCCAATAACTGTACGTAGTAGAAGAAGCAAAAGACGTTGAAGGCAATATAGAACGCCGATTCAGTCGCTGATCCAATGCCAAAGTTCACACGGGTAGCGAGCCCTAGCGGCCGGCTTCCAGAAGCCTGTCTGTGCGTATGTGCCATGTGATGATTCCAGTGTGCATCAGCAAGGTTGATTCTACAGGCTGGGATCTGAGCTGCTTGTGCCGAATTTCAGCGAATCCGACATCCTTATCATTTATCGCTTAAATTAATAGCTGGTTTTTGCACTACACAGATTGAAGATCGTCTCATGACTACGAATGCACATACTTGGGTGATGGCCAAGAGGCCTCATGGCGAGCCAGAACAGAACTGTTTTGAGCAGAAGGAAGTACAGCTGCCCGAGCTTTCAGAGGGACAGGTTCTGGTGGAGAACCGCTGGTTATCGTTGGATCCCTATATGAGAGGTCGGATGCGTGATGCGGCGTCCTACGCCGAGCCCTTACAGGTCGGCGAAGTGATTACCGGTGAAACTGCTGGAACTATCACGGCTTCTCGGCATTCGCGTTGGCAGGTCGGTGATGCTGTTTGTCTGCACAAAGGGTGGCGTACGCACGTCATCATAGATGGTGATGCACAGGAGTTGATGCCGATTGATACCAGCTTGGCTCCTATGCCCGCCTGGTTGGGTGTGGTGGGTATGCCCGGACGCACTGCTTGGATCGGCCTAGATGCTATAGGTAAGCCTAAAGAAGGTGAAACTATCGTTGTTTCGGCAGCATCTGGTGCTGTGGGTTCGGTTGTAGGCCAGATCGCAAAGATTAAAGGGCTTCGTGTGGTGGGCGTTGCAGGCGGCGATACCAAATGCCGTTGGTGTGTAGAAGAAGCTGGCTTTGATGCTTGCATCGATTACAAGAAAGCGGGTTTTGAGCAAGCTCTGAAAGAAGCCTGCCCGAATGGCGTAGACATATATTTCGAAAATGTAGGTGGGGCGGTGAGCCGTGCTGTCGCGCCTTTACTCAATGCCGGAGCTAGAGTGCCTATTTGCGGCTACATTTCTCTCTATAACAGTACAGATGATCTGACCCAAGTGGAGACTCCTTTCAGCCTCTTTGGCTCTCTTGACCCGAAACCTGAACATCGTTTTTTCGTGGTGACTGAACAGTTGGAAAACTGGCCTTCGATCAGCCGGCAACTGGCACTTTGGGTGCAGGAAGGGAAGATAAAATACAGAGAAACTGTAACGGAAGGCTTTCAGCACGCCCCCGATGCTTTTATTGGCTTGCTCCAAGGGCGAAATTTCGGCAAACAATTGGTTGGGATTTAACGCTCTTTCTATGCAGACCTAGACAGGCGTAGACAGAAACGTCCAGAAGCGAACAGAAACGGACCGGACTAATTCACAAGTTGCACCGGTCGTTTAGCTGTTAGCCCGTTTAACAGAGTTTGTGTGTATTTCTGCTAGCTTGGGTTAATATCTGAACAAATCATGTGGGCCAACTGAAAAGGCGCAAAGAAGAGAAAGCAATATGAGCGATAACACAGATATGAAAGGGAAAGTGGCTCTTGTGACTGGAGCGGCTTCAGGGATTGGGGCATCTACAATGCAATTGCTGGCTAAGCGAGGTGCTACGGTTGTTGGCACTGACCTGCAGCATGAAAAGGGTATGGAACTGGTCCGCAAAATCGAAGCAACAGGCGGATCTGCACTTTTTCTGGAACAGGATGTAACCGATGAAGGGAACTGGGATGCAGTGGTCAACCACATCATGGATCGTTACGGCGAACTCCATGTGCTGGTCAATAATGCTGGCATTGGCGTAGGCGGTGATTTGCTGGAATTCACCCTTGAACAATGGCGGGAGCTTTTTGCGGTCAATGTTGAAGGTGTGTTTTTAGGCACTCGGTATTGCCTGCCCCATCTGGCGGCATCGGGAAGCGGATCTATTGTTCATATATCCTCTGTCGCCGGTCTGGAGGGTATGGGTAATCTGTCGGCTTACTGTGCCACTAAGGGTGCAGTGCGCCTCTTTAGCAAGGCAGTTGCTAAAGAATGTGCTGGTAAACAGATGCCGGTACGTTCTAATTCAGTGCATCCGGGCATCATCGATACGCCGATATGGGCCCCTCTTCTGGATGATGAATCATTGCGTGCCAATATGAGTCAACTCGGCAATGAAGTAAGCGTGCAGGGCGTTGCTGCTCTGTCTGTACCCGGCGGCCAAGCAGGCACTCCAGATCAGGTAGCAGAAGTGATCGCCTTTCTGGCTTCTGATGCTTCATCCTATGTCAGCGGTGGCGAGTTTACAGTGGATTACGGGCTCTCTAGCTAGATTCGGCCCCCGCTTTTCTTCTATGTGGTTTCGGCCGATATTCGCCCGTATTATCGGGTCCATTATTGGCAGTGGTCTGGTCGGATTGGTCACGGCATATCGGAGGGAGTTGCTGGCATTCTTTCAAGGGGCCGATTTGTACTACGCCATCGGCTGGTCTGCTGCTGGACTTTTCACAGTGGGTCTCTTCATTCTGGTCTTCAGAAACGGCATTAAACGCCTATTTCTGAACTCGTTTGAAGTCGATTTTGCACTGATGGCAGATGGCTTTAGTTCCGATCAGCGTCGGTTGAATCTGGGCAAAAATGAAACCGTTCGCTGGCATTTGGATCGCACTATTGAATGGGCTCCAATCGCTGATTGCATCTTGCCAAATATAGAACATGTGTTTCAGAAAGATCGCAAGAAGAGCAAGCCGGATCGCCAGTTGCAGGTGGCTTGGGATAAGGCACGTGCTGGTCGTTATAAAAGCGCTTTGGCCAGTGGCAATAAGGTATTGGAAACTGACCCAGATAACGATGCTGCACGTGTGGTACGCGGATATCTTCATGCCAGTCAGGGCAATCATGCGCTGGCGCTGGAAGATTATAAAAGGGTGGCTCTCAGCAAAAACGCCTGGAAGGATGCGGTGTTTGCATTCAATATCGGCGTTGTTCTTCACCAGCAGGGGCATTTAGAACAAGCAGCCGAAGCCTACCAAAAAGCGACTCGTGCCTCCAGTAATTTCCCTGAGGCGCATTACAACATGGGCATTTTGCTGACTCAGCAGCATGAATATGCCTCCGCAAGCAGTGAATACACGCACGCTATTGCTCTAGATGACCTACAGAACCGTTTCTACTACAACCGAGGTTTGGTTTTTTTGCAAAGCGGGGATTACGATAAGGCAGTAGAAGATTTTGGCCGCTTGGTGAGCAGGGTCGGTGAGGCCGAGATGTACTTCTATAGAGGACGCGCCCTTTCTGAAACAGGCCAATTGCTGGAGGCGGTGAAGGATTATAAGGCTGCTATCACAGGCGCGCCGAAATGCGAGAGGTACTGGCATTGGCTGGGTATCGGCAGACACGTTCTCGGCGATCAGAAGGCTGCGCTGGCTGACTTGAATCGGGCGCATAAGCTGAAACCTAGCGATTTACAGATCATCAATAATAGAGGTGCAGTGCACTTTGAATGGCAACAGTTCCGGGATGCTGCAAAAGATTTTGGCTTGATCATTCAGCTGGATCAATCGGATGAATTGGCTTACTTCAATCGCGCTTTGGCGCGGGCGAATATGGGGCAGCAGAGGCAAGCGATTGAAGATTTTGATCAGGTGATAAGTATGAACCCGCATCTGCCCGAGGCCTATAATGGCCGCGGTGTCGCCCTTCATCATTTGAATCAGTACCAAGAAGCGGCTGAAGCATTCAGTCTGGCCATCGATCGAGATCCTGACTATACGATGGCTTGCTTTAATCGCGCGTTGGCTAATCAAAAAATGAGCCAGCACGAAGCCGCTTTAGCAGATTTTGAGCAAGTGTCTAGGCAACATCCTGAATACAGCCCAGCGTATTTTGAATGTGGGGTCGAATACTACAATCTGTCTAGATTTGATGAAGCGGTTCAGTCGTTAGATAGAGCTTTGGAGCTGGCGGATACGCCCGAATTGACAGCGATTTTGCACAAGCGCGCCTCCGCTCAATTGCAACTGCAGAATTATTCGGCGGCTCTGGAAGATTATCGGCATTTGCTGGAATTAGACCCGAAAGATGCTGAAGCGAGCTTTCAGATCGGTATGATTCGGTACCGGCAAGGGCATCAGAGTGAGGCACTCGCAAGCCTAGACAATGCTCTAAAAAGTCGATCCGGGTGGGGCGAGGCACATTATCAGAGAGGTTTGGTGCAACAGGAATTGACGGAATACAAGGCGTCAGTTGCTGATTTCAAAGCTGCCATCAAACTCCTGCCCGATCGCAGCGATGTGTATTATGCCAAGGGAGTTTCGCAGTTTAGACTGAGTTGGTACAAACCGGCTATCTTAGACTTTAAATCAGCTGTTCGTTTGGATAGCAATGACTCTCATTCTTACTATTACAGCGGTCGCTGTTATGCCATGTTAACTAAATACCGTCGGGCTATTTCTGATTACGATACAGCTCTGCGTTTACAGCCAGATTTTTTAGACGCGTACTATTTTCGGGCACTGGCCAAGGGGATGTTGGGTGTCTATCAGGATGCCATTACTGATTTCAATAAGGTCATCGAATTGGATCCCGAGCATATTCTTACCTACCAGAACCGCGCTGTAGCCAAGCGCGCAGCGGGTGATATAGAGGGCTCTGAGAGTGACTTTGAGCAGGTCGAGCGCTTACGGGCTGAGGGTTGAAGCGCTCAGCGCAGTGCTTCGCTACAGGCATCGCCTATATGGCACAGGTTGGACAGCACATTGACCCGAGCAGCTTTTAGGGCTGCGTGCTTATCGGCAGCGCTGCCTTTACCGCCTGCAACTATTGCGCCAGCGTGCCCCATCCGTTTTCCTTTGGGGGCATGCACCCCGGCAATATAGCTGACGACCGGCTTAGTGACGTGTTTGTGGATAAATTCAGCAGCTTCTTCTTCAGCTGAGCCGCCGATTTCGCCGACCATGACAATGGCTTCGGTCTCTGGGTCTGCTTGAAAAAGTTCAAGTACGTCTATGAAGCTGGTGCCTGCAACAGGGTCGCCGCCTATCCCTACACAACTACTTTGTCCTAACCCAGCATCTGAGGTTTGCTTGACGGCTTCGTAGGTTAATGTCCCCGAGCGTGACAGCACGCCTACTTTGCCCGCTTTAAAGATATTTCCGGGCATGATGCCGATTTTGCATTGATCCGGAGTGATGACCCCTGGGCAATTGGGCCCTATGAGGCGCACATCCAGTTGATCACAGCGCGCTTTGACTTGCAGCATATCGGCTGTGGGTATGCCTTCAGTGATACAGATGATCAGCTTGACCCCTGTCTCGGCTGCTTCCAGAATAGAGTCTCGGCAGAAAGGGGCTGGCACGAATATGATGCTGGTATCTGCCCCTGTGGTTTCAACTGCTGATCGGACTGTGTCGAAAACGGGTTTGCCCAAATGCTGACTGCCGCCTTTTCCTGGCGTCACGCCCCCCATTAGCTGGGTGCCGTATTCGAGCATTTGCGTGCAGTGGGCGGTACCCTGCGCGCCGGTGAAACCTTGGCAGATAACCTTAGTTTTGCGGTTGACCAATATACTCATTTTGCGCACTCGACCACTTTTTCTACTGCTGATTGGAGCGAAGAGGCGGCAATAATATCCAGCCCTTCATTCTGTAGCAGAAGTTGTCTGCCAGCTTCGGCTTGATTGCCTTCCAGCCGAACAACGACTGGCACTTTCACTTCAATTTTGTTGATCGCCTGAATGATGCCTTTAGCGATCTGGTCACAACGCACAATACCGCCAAAGATATTGATCAGAATGGCAGAGATATTATCGTTGGACAGGATAATGGCAAAGGCTTTGGCAACTCGGTCGGCGTCCGAACGTCCTCCCACATCTAGAAAATTGGCAGGCGAGCCACCAGACAGCTGGATCAGATCCATAGTACCCATGGCCAAGCCGGCTCCGTTGACCATACAGCCAATGTTCCCGTCTAGCTGTACATAGCTGAGGCCTTCGCGCTCTGCTTCTAATTCTGTGGCTTTTTCCTGACTCTCGTCCCGTTGCGCCTCCAGCTCAGTCTGTCGAAATGCGGCATTCGGATCGACTTCTAATTTGGCATCTAGACAGTGCAGATGCCCTTTTTCAGTAATCACCATAGGGTTGATTTCGATCAGTGCCAGGTCTTTGTCGATGAAGATCTGCACCAGTTTGCAGAAGATCTGCGCAAACTCTTTGACTTGCTGTGTGTTTAACCCCAACTGAAAGCCCATTTCTCGGCCTTGCCAAGGCAGAGGCCCGCACATTGGATCGATGGTCTGCCGGAGGATCAGTTCTGGTTTTTCGGTGGCTAGTTGCTCGATTTCTACGCCACCTTCGGCAGAGGCCATGACGATAACCCGCTGTAGGCTGCGGTCAAGCACTACGCCCAGATAGAGTTCTTGAGCAATATCGGTACAGGTCTCAATCAAAATGGTATTGACTGGTTGTCCGTGTTCATCCGTTTGGTAGGTGACCATGTGTTTGCCCAGCCATTCGCGGGCAAAGTCCTCGGCTTCCTGAGGGGTCGATACCAGTTTGACGCCGCCTGCTTTACCGCGCCCTCCAGCATGAATTTGGGCTTTTACCACCCATTTGTCGCCGCCGATCTGTGCGCAGGCAGCTGCGGCTTCTTCAGGTCGGGTCAGGGTGATACCTTCAGAGACCGGCAGTTGGTACTGGCGGAATAGGGCTTTTGACTGAAATTCGTGCAGATTCATATGCGTATAACGGGGGTCTGAACAGTGTTAGATTTTACTGTGTATCTGATTGTGCGGGTTCCCACCAGACGAAGCGCTGTAGGGAATGGAATGGGCGATCAGTCTGTTCTGTGCCGATTTCGAATGCAAACAAATAGGGGTAGCCGAGTTCTGGGGCACCAAATCTGATGTCGCTATAGCGCCATCTCATGCCGACTCGATCTAGAAAATACAGGCCATTGCTGAGTTGCTGGAGACGGATAAATTCTTTGTGGTCAGTCAGTTGCTGTCGGGCGTCTTGTACATTCTCGGGGCTGAGGTGGAGGTGCCAGTGCACCTGTGCATGGAAGCCCCAGATCGGTACTATTGCTGTGGCAATGCCATGGTCTGTAGCATAGAGCCAGCGCCAATACAGGATATTGGTAGGGGTGTTGATAGCATCCAGCCCCTGAAGAGATCCGGCGATTGGTGGCTGCTCCATGACCGTGGTCTTCAAGGCATCATAAGACCAGAGTTTGACGCAGATGGCCAGCAGCAGGTAGGCACTGGTTGCCAGCAGAGTTTTGTGTAGCCACGTGAAGGGTCTTTGTCTTTGATTGCGGCTGTCATCGTAACAAAAATAGAGCGCACAGCCTAGAGGTATGGTGTAGAACAGATCGATTACAAAGACCGCACTCAATGCATAGGGCTGGCGACTCAATGGCCAGAAAATTTGAGTATGGTAGGAGGTGCACAGGTCCAGCAGAATGTGAGTCACCAGCACCGTCAAAGTAATCAGGTACCAGCGCCAGTAGGGTAATAAAGGCTCCGGCCTGGCTGATTTGACATGGAGCTTCCGATTGGCTAGCAACAGCAGGCCAGCTAGCACTACGGCCAGCAGAGGAGCCAGTACCAATGAGTGCGAAAAGCTGCGATGCAGATCGAAACGATCGATTGCATGCGGAAAGGCTGGATATATGATGTAGTCCAGATCGGGTAGGATCCCTGCCAAAGCTCCTGCGGGATAGCTGAATCGCGCAGACAGTTTGGGTGCTAGAGTTCGGGTTACCGCAGCCCCGAGCATAGATTGGGTGAGGAGGTCCATACTTCGGGGTTTGGACGCTGGGTGGTGTTTGCCGCTAGCGTTTGGGTTTTTTGAGTTGGTGCAAAGGGTGCCCGCACAAATCCAAAGCGGCCTCGTGGAGGCATTCTGAAATGGTAGGGTGGCTGAAGGTGGTAAGCGCCAAATCTTCGGCTAGAGCGCCAAATTCCATGGCAATTGCAGCCTGCTGCACAATTTCGGCCGCCGAAGGGCCGACTACTTGGCAACCGAGGATACGGGTACCTTCTATCCCTGCAGTTCCAGACTGGATTTTTTCACCTACGAGCTTCACTTTGCCGATGGATTCATCAGCGGCTAGCGCCCGCCCGTTGGCAGCAAACGAAAAAGAGCTCGAGTGGCAGTCGATGCTTTCGCTCTTACATTGTGTCTCGCTTTTGCCGACCGTTGCAATTTCGGGATGGGTGTATATCACCGAGGGGATCAGATCGTAGTTGACTGCGGTCTGCTCTCCAGCGATGCGTTCGGCTACCATGACGCCTTCTTCAGTAGCCTTGTGTGCAAGCATGGGGCCTCGGACGATGTCGCCGATAGCCCAGATATTGTCCAATTCGGTATGGCAGTAGTCATCGACGGGAATTTGCCCCTTGTTGTCCAGCTCGAGCCCGCAATCTGGTGCGAGTAATGTATCAGTGGCGGCGCGTCTACCTACTGCCACGATGACTTTGTCGAACAGTTGTTTTTCGGTTCCAGTTTCATGTTCCCAGCAGACTTCGACTTGGTCTTTTTTGACGGTGGCTGCTTGTACGCGGCAGCCTAGCTGGATATTCAGCCCTTCTTGCTGCAAAGGCCGCTGTGCTATTCTGGCAATGTCTCTGTCTAAAGTGGGTAGAAAATCTGGCAAGGCTTCCAATATCGTCACTTCTGAGCCAAGTCGCCCCCAGATGCTGCCCAGTTCAAGTCCTATGGCACCAGCACCGATAATGGCTAGCCGTGGAGGCACTGCAGTCAATGATAGGGCATCGGTTGAATCTAGGATGCGTGTATGATCGAACGGGGCGGGAGGGATTTCAATCGGTATGGACCCTGTTGCTAGGATGATATGTTTGGCCGAGAGGCTTTGACCGTTGTCGAGCAGTATTTCGCCAGCACGGGTGAGCTGAGCTCGGGCGGTGATGGCATGCACACCGTTGCCTTGGAGAAGTTGCGAGATGCCTTTACACAATCGGGATACGACGGCTTGTTTGCGCTCTTGTAACCGACCTAAATCAACAGAGACCGAAGGAATATCGAAAGCGCTATGCCCCTGCTTGATTTTGTGGTAGAAGTGTGAATCTTCGAGAAGGGCTTTAGAAGGGATGCAGCCGACGTTTAGGCAGGTGCCACCTAGTGAGGGCTGATCATTGGCGTCTGTGAACTGATCGATACAGACTGTTTTCATGCCCAATTGCGCACAGCGAATAGCGGCCGCATAGCCTCCAGGTCCAGCACCAATGACAGCGACTTGCCAGTCAGACATGATTAAATCTCCAAAAGAAGGCGAATCGGGTTTTCTAAAGTATGTTTGATCTTGGCCAGAAAGCGCACAGCATTGCTACCATCAATCAGCCTGTGATCGTAGCTGAGTGCCAAGTACATCATGGGTCGGATCTGGATTTCTTCGTCCACAACCACAGCCCTTTTCTGGATTGTATGCAGCCCCAGTATAGCACTCTGTGGTGGGTTGAGGATAGGGGTTGACATCAGTGAGCCAAATACACCGCCGTTTGAAATCGTGAAGGTGCCGCCTTGGAAGTCCTGAGGAAGTAGGCGGGCTTTTTCAGCCTTTTGGCTGTATTCGGCGATTTGGCGTTCGATGGTGTCTAGGTTCATGGTGGACACATCTCTGAGTATGGGCACGACCAAGCCGCGTTCAGAGGCAATAGCAATACCAATATTGATCTGACTGTAGGTCAGGATATCGCTGCCATCTATGCTGGAGTTGATAATAGGAAATTTTTGTAGTGCACGGGCACTGGCTTTGACGAAAAACGACATAAAGCCTAGCCGAACCTGATGCTGCTGCTCGAATTCGTCTCGGTACTGCTTGCGTGCGTCTATGACTGCACCCATGTCTACTTCGTTGAAAGTGGTCAGCATGGCTGTGTTTTGGCGCGCCTGCAGCATGCGTCTGGCAATAGTTGCGCGCAGCTTGCTCATGGGGGTACGCTGGATATTACCACCTACTAGTTCAGGCTGTACCGGAACAGCAGTAGGCACGGGAGCGGCGGGTTGAGCATTGGGATGATCGCGTAGATAGCGACGCATGGCAGGGCCGGATGGTGGTACGGGAGTTGGGTTGGAGCTTTGCTTTTGTGCTGGCGCCGGCGCGGGCGCATGCGTCGGGGCCGAAGTTGCTTTGGGCGCTGGGGCTGGAGCAGGTGCATGCGTCGGTTGTGTGGTTGTAGCGGCATCTGCTGCCGATTCGTTGACTTCCATGCGTGCTAGTATTTTCCCGGCGCTAATATCCTCGCCAGTTTGGACCAGTATTTCGGTAATGATGCCATTTGCAAGAGCTACTACTTCCAAGACGACCTTGTCGGTCTCCACTTCAGCGAGTAGCTGATCTGTTTTGATCTGGGCACCCACTTCAATATGCCAGCTTAGTAAACTGGCTTCTGATACGGATTCAGGGAGATCTGGCGCCGTTATTTCAAGGGCTGTTTTATTTTTCATGGATACATTCGGGGTATGAGGGCAGGCGGAGGCTGGGCAGAGGCTAGATGGTCAAGAGGGGAATACTTGGTTGAGCAACTGTTCCTCTTGGCTGTTATGAATGTGATGCCAGCCCACAGCAGGAGCTGCAGCAGCTGGGCGGGATACGGAGGTCAGGGTAATTGTCTGACCCAGTTTGGCCAGCACGTTTTCCAGTCGGTGCTTGATTTGATGCCAAGCTCCTTGATTGGATGGATCTTCTTGAAACCAAATCACTTGTTTGATCTGGGGGTATTTTCTGAGTGTGGCTTCTAGGCTTTTGTAGGGGAAGGGGTAGAGCTGTTCAATGCGTATCAGAGCGGTATCCTGTGCGTTGGCGCTTGCGCTTTGCCGCTGCTTCAGTGCGTAGTAGGCGCGCCCGCTGCATACAACGATGCGCTGTACGTTATTGGGGTTTAATTGCCGGCTGTTTCGTTCATCATCCAGAACCTGTTTGAAGGTGCCTTTGGTGAAAGCGTGTAGGGGCGATGTAGCTTCAGGAAGGCGCAGCAGACTTTTGGGTGACAGAATAACCAAGGGTCGGCGTTGACTGTGCAGTGCTTGCAAGCGCAGCAGGTGAAACATCTGTGCAGCCGTGCTGGGTATACAGACCTGTATGTTGTCTCGGGCGCAAAGTTGAAGGAAGCGTTCCAGACGGGCTGAGCTGTGCTCTGGCCCCTGTCCTTCGTGGCCATGGGGCAGTAGCAGTACCAGACCGGATAGACGCTTCCACTTTTGTTCGGCGCTGACGATAAACTGATCGATAATCACCTGCGCCCCATTGGCAAAATCTCCGAATTGCGCTTCCCAGATCACTAATCCTTGAGGCCAGGTGGCTGAATATCCGTATTCAAAGGCCAGCACTGCTTCTTCCGATAGGAACGAATCGTATAGGCTTATTTGTGTGCCGCCCCGTTGGGCAATGTGTTCCAGAGGTGCAAAAGAATCTCCACTGTCTTGATCAAAAAGTACAGCATGGCGATGGCTGAATGTACCGCGTCTGCTGTCTTGACCCGTAAAGCGAATGGGGTAGCTTTGGTGCAACAGAGACGCATAGGCTAGCATTTCAGCGCATCCCCAATCTACCCCTGCTTTTTTATGGAGCATTTTTTCCCGATTCTGCATCAGTCGCTCGACTTGACGGTGTAGCTTGAATGAGGTGGGTACCTGTATCAGGTCGGTTGCGAGCTGCTGAATCAGTGGCGCTGAGATAGCTGTTTTAGGTGCGGTGTGTTGAGGCGACAGGTAGGGGCTCCAATCGAACATTTCTGCAGGCGCAGTCTGGGTGACTGGAAAGGCTGTCAGCGCTTGTCCAGATTCGAGAGCCGATCGGTAGCGGGTCGCCATTTGTTCTGCATCTTCTTCGGTGCAGATCTGGTTTGCAGTCAATTGGCGGGTATAGATTTGCCGAACACTGGGATGAGAACGGATTTTCTGATACATGACCGGTTCAGTAGCAGACGGCTCATCGGATTCATTGTGTCCCAGACGGCGGTATCCAACCAGATCAATAACGATATCGCGCTTGAATTGATAACGGTACTGAGTTGCCAGTTTGGCGGCAATGAGTACGCTCTCAGGCGCATCGGCATTGACATGTATCACCGGGGCAGAGGTCATGCGGGCTATGTCCGTACAATAGCGCGTTGAACGGGCCTCTTGGGGGTTGCGCAGGGTATAGCCGATTTGATTATTGATGATGATATGAATACTGCCGCCTGTGCCGTAGCTGGGGGTTGCGGCCATCTGTAACGTTTCCATGACGGCGCCCTGACCGCTAAAGGCTGCATCTCCATGCAGGACGACGGCCATCACTTCCTGATGCCCGTTACCACCTTTCAGGCTGCGACGGTCCTGTCGTGCGCGTACCGATCCTTGAACGACGGGGGTGACAGCTTCGAGATGGGATGGATTAAACGCCAGCGCCCAATGGACCTGATTGCCGCAGTGCATGCGGGCATTCGATGAGAATCCTTGGTGGTATTTAACGTCTCCAGTTTCAGTACCTGGGTTGATATGACCATCAAATTCTGCAAAGAGATCCGAGGTGGGTTTACCGAATATGTTAACCAGCACGTTTAGGCGTCCTCGGTGTGCCATGCCGGTGCAGATTTCTTTTACCCCCTCTGTAGCTGCTTGAGAATAGATGCTTTCCAGAAGAGGAATCAAGGACTCGCATCCATCCAAGCCAAAGCGTTTGGCGCCAGGGTAGCGGCGCCCTAGATAGCGCTCTAGGCCTTCGGCAGCAGTCAAGCGTTGTAACAGCGCTTTTTTGTCTGCAGGTTGCAGAGCCTCAGGGTTGTTGAGCTGGGTTTCAAGCTGGTGTACTAGCCACCTTCCAGAGGGTTCGTGGATGTTGTCGAAGACTTCGAGGCCTATGGTATGGCAATAGGTATTTTTCAGCTGCCGAACGAGTTCACCCAAAGTGATACTCTTGCCATCGGCAAAATCAAGTGATGCGAGTTGTGTACTGGAAGGTGTGGTATCCAGACCGTGGAAGGCAAGCTCTAGCTCGGGGATCCGTTCGGGTTGATGCAAACCCAGTGGATCAAGCTGTGCTGCACGGTGACCGAGACGCCTAAAAGCTGCGATCAGTACACGCACTTTGTATTGCAGGTCGGTAGCCTGTGTAGGGGTGGCGGCCGGGGCTCGCGGCTGTTGTCCCGAAAGCATCTGTTGCCACTGCTCTCGGTATGCGGGCTCAAGCGCAACTAAATCCAGATGTTCGATCCAAGTCAGGCAGGCATCATTGATGAGAGGGAGTGATGCCATAGATCGTGGTTTGTTCAAGTTTGTTTAAGTACCAGCTGTCGGACTTCATGGATGGCTTTATTGGGATTCAGGCCTTTGGGGCATGAGTCGACGCAATTCATAATGCTGTGGCACCTAAATAGACTGTACGCATCCTCTAGCTCCTCCAGTCGTTCTTGGGTGCCCTGGTCTCGGCTGTCGGTCAAAAAGCGCCACGCTTGTAATAAGGCTGCAGGGCCCGCAAATTTATCGGGGTTCCACCAGTAAGAGGGGCAGCTGGTAGAGCAACAAGCACAGAGGATACACTCGTATAGACCATCGAGTCGGGCGCGCTCTTCTTGTGACTGTAGCCGTTCTTTTTCTGGCGGCGCATCATCATTGATCAAGTAAGGCTTCATGCGCTCGTACTGGCGGTAGAAAGGTTCCATATCCACAATCAAATCGCGGATTACAGGCAACCCCGGCAGAGGCCTTATGCTGAGCTTATGGTTTCGGGTCACAGCTGATAGAGGAGTTACACAGGCTAAACCGTTCTTACCATTCATATTAACAGCATCTGAGCCACATACACCCTCGCGGCAAGATCTTCGAAAAGTAAAAGAGGGGTCCTTTTCTTTGATAAGGTGCATGACATCCAGAACCATCAGGTCTTTGCCTTCAGGAATCTCCAGATCGAGCTGTTGGGTAAATGGGCGGTCATCGCTTTCAGGGTTGTAGCGATAGATGCTGATTTTTAGTGTTGCAGTCATGGATTTTTAATAAGTCCGTTCGATCGGTGGGAAAGCGTCCACTTGCTTGGGTGATTGGTTCACGGCCCTTTTGTGTACTTTCTGAGAGCTGGCATAAAAGAGCGAATGGCACAACCAATCTTGATCATTGCGCTTGGGAAAGTCTTTGCGTGAATGGGCTCCGCGACTTTCATTGCGTGCAATAGCTGAATAGGCCGTTGCCTCTGCTACTGCCATCAGGTTGAGTAATTCCAAAGCTTCAATGCGCGCCGTGTTGAAAATGGAACTGCTGTCTTCCAGCCGAATATCGGCAAGTCGAGCGCGCACCTGTTGCAGTTGCGCAAGCCCTTTTTCCATATGGGCAAGATCTCGGAAGACACCAAAGTGCCCCTGCATAGTCTTTTGCAAATCTGCGCGCACGCTTGCTACAGATTCTGAACCTTTGTGATTGTGTAGGTGGTCGATGAGTTGCAGAGGGCGCTGCAGATCCGAGTCTTGAATGTCGCTTTGGCTAGCAGATGTGTTCTGTTCGATATGCAGCCCGACTGCACGGCCAAAAACGATGAGATCCAGAAGCGAATTACCGCCTAGCCTATTGGCACCGTGCACGGAAACACAGGCTGCTTCGCCGCAAGCGTAGAGCCCGGGTACGATCTGGTCAGGGCTGTCGGCATCATCTTTTTCAGTGCGCAGGACTTGGCCATGAATATTGGTGGGAATACCGCCCATCATGTAGTGGCAGGTGGGCACTACGGGTATAGGGTCGTATATGGGGTCAGCTTGGGCAAAGGTGCGTGATAGTTCGCAAATGCCAGGCAAGCGTTCATCCAGTACCGCTTTACCCAGATGATCGAGGCGCAGATAGACGTGATCTTTCAATGGGCCACAGCCGCGTCCGGCCAGAATTTCTAACTCAATAGAACGGGCCACGACATCGCGGCTGGCTAGATCGCGCGCGTTGGGCGCATATCTTTCCATGAATCGTTCGCCCTCTGAATTGATGAGATATCCTCCCTCTCCGCGTGATCCCTCGCTGATCAGTGGGCCAGCTCCGTAGATGCCGGTGGGGTGAAATTGCCACATCTCCATATCTTGAAGCGGCAAACCAGCGCGTGCGACCATGCCCAGACCGTCGCCGGTATTGATCAAAGCGTTGGTGGTTGATTCGTAGATGCGTCCGCCGCCGCCTGTTGCCAGCACGATACTGCGGGCCTTGATCAGCTTGAACTCTCCGGTTTCAATGCACAGTGCAATGACGCCGGCTGCACTGCCTTGGGCGTTGAGCACGAGATCTACAGCAAACCATTCGTGAAAAAAATGGGTCTGCGCTTTGAGATTGCCCTGATAGAGGGTATGCAATAGCGCGTGCCCCGTCCGGTCGGCTGCTGCGCAGGTGCGTGCTGCTTGTCCGCCTTTGCCATAGTCTTTCGACTGGCCGCCGAATGGGCGCTGGTAAATCCGTCCTGATTCGGTACGTGAAAAAGGCATGCCCATATGTTCCAGTTCAAAGACCGCCTTAGGGCCTTCGCTACACATGTATTCAACTGCATCTTGATCGCTGATGTAATCTGAGCCTTTGACTGTATCGAACATATGCCAGCGCCAGTCGTCATTGGGGTCGGCGCTCTGGATGGAGCAGGTAATACCTCCTTGGGCAGAGACTGTGTGCGAACGAGTAGGGAAAACTTTGCTGATAACAGCAGTTTTCAAACCGGACTGCGAGAGTTGCAGAGCGGCGCGCATGCCTGCACCGCCGCCCCCTACAATCAGGGCATCCATTTGAATGGAATCCAAGTTGCCAGCGTTTTTGGGGATCGTTGTCATGGTGTTGTCTGTGTTGAAGCGATCGTAAGGATCTGGATGCCGAAGAACAGAATGGCCAGCAGTAGTAGGCCGGCTGCTAGGTGCGCACTCCATCGGATAGCAGGAGCCCAGGCCCCTAGTCTAGCCGCCGTTAGGTAGTCTGTGTTGATATTCCAGACGCCGATGGCTGCGTGTACTACCAGCGCGATGAGAGCGGAGAGGTGTAGTACAAAACCGCCGGTACTCTGTAAGTGGGCGATCAGGTCTTGACGGTTGAAGTCGGACGCGCTGATCCAGATTGCTAGCACAGTCAGCGCTTGAACGAATAGGATGACTGCGGTTAGCCGCTGGCTGATCCAGAGCCATTTGCCTTTGATCTGCATTAGGTTACCAGTTGTGTGATTGCAAACAGAAAAGCAGCCAATCCGATGGTTAGCACTAGATAGGAGCTGATACGCGCCGCGCGCAAGCTGCCGCCAAAACCCAGATCCATTATCAAATGACGGATACCTGCAAAAAGGTGATAGATGTATGAACCAAAAGCCAGAGCCCAGAACCAAGACAGCCAAGGATACGTCAGTAGATGCGCTGCGTATTCAAAGCCCTGGTCAGAGTGTAGCGCCGTGCTAACGATCCATAGGAAAGGCAGGGTGGCCAGCAGGATCACGGTGCCGGAGAGGCGATGTGAAATAGAAGCGATGGCGGTAACAGGAAAAGAGAACTGGGACAGCGATAAGGCCACGGGTCTTTTCTTGTGCGCTGTAGATGGGGTTGAAGAAGGCATTGAGTTCAGGTCGATAGCATTGTCAATAAACCCTGACACTAGCGGCAACATGGGTGCCTAGTGCACTCAAGTATCTGCGCCTGCTTGCTCTAGTGCTCGGGCTTTTATGCACTCAATTATAGGAAATTGGTTGCAGGTTGCACCTGTGCGTTAGCGTGACATTTGGAAAGAGGGAGGGCCAGTGGTCTTAGCTTAAAATTGCGCTTGCGATAATTGCACTGCCACTAATCCCAGCAGATAGAGAGCATACGTATGAATGCCAAAGTCCATTCCGATACTGCCCGCACCGTTCTACTGAACTTTGGAGAAGGGGGCGACACTGATACTCAGTCTGTTGAACTGCCGGTTCGTCAAGGCACTGCGGGCCCGGATGTCATTGAAATTTCCCGATTGGCCCAACACGGCTACTTCACCTTTGATCCTGGCTTTCAGTCGACAGCCGCCTGTGAATCAGAAATCACCTATATCGACGGCGAAAAGGGCATTTTGTTGCACAGAGGATACCCTATTGAGCAGTTGGCAGAACATTCGAATTTTTTGGAAGTCTGTTTTTTGCTACTCTATGGTGAATTGCCGTCCGCTAAGGAGCTGTCCGAATTTACTAATACAGTGTGCTATCACACCATGGTGCATGATCAGCTGCATGATTTTTTTCGCGGGTTTAGGCGCGATGCCCATCCGATGGCTATTCTTTGCGGAGTGGTCGGTGCGCTTTCGGCGTTTTATCACGACTCGTTAGATATCAGCAACTTGCGGCACAGGGAAATATCCGCTTTCAGACTGATTGCCAAAATGCCGACTCTGGCAGCTATGTGCTACAAGTACAGTTTGGGACAACCGTTCATGTATCCGCGCAACGATTTGAGCTATGCGGGCAATTTTTTGCACATGATGTTTGGCACACCTTGTGAGCCTAGCCAGATTGACCCGTTACACGAGCGGGCCATGGATTTAATTTTTTTGCTGCATGCAGATCATGAGCAAAATGCTTCCACTTCTACTGTACGTCAGGCCGGGTCTTCGCAAGCCAATCCTTTTGCAGCTATTGCTGCCGGTATCGCTGCGTTGTGGGGGCCTGCGCACGGAGGGGCCAATGAAGAAGTACTGAAAATGCTGCGCGAGATTGGGTCAGAAGATAATATTCCTGCAGCGCTACAACGCGCCAAAGACCCTAAAGATCCGTTTCGATTGATGGGTTTTGGGCACAGAGTGTATAAAAACTACGATCCTCGGGCTGGAGTGCTAGCCGGCATCTGCCATCAACTTCTGGACAGCTTGGTTGGAGCAGATACCGAATTGTTTGAGATAGCACGTGTTTTAGAGCGCAAAGCGCGCGAAGATGCTTACTTCGTAGAGCGGAATCTCTACCCGAATGTCGATTTTTACTCAGGTATTGTGCTGAAGGCGCTGGGTATCCCTGAAAGTATGTTCACCGTGATCTTCGCGGTGGGGCGTTCCATCGGTTGGATTTCGCACTGGAATGAGATGGTGACACAGGGGTTTCGGATTGCACGCCCGAGGCAGCTCTATATTGGGCCAGTGCAGAGAGATTACCCGACCTGAAGAGATCTAGCGGCGCGTGCGCTTCGCAGGCTGGTTTTTGCGTACGTGGTGGCCCGGTGCATAGGGGTTGGCAGTCGATTCAAGAATGATTTTGACGCGGGCATACGGCCCGCCAACAGCACGCCCGAAGCCTTTTTCAAGGTAGCGGTGGTAGCTCAACGGAATACGCTCGCAGCCAGTACCTAGAATACGCACGTGGAGAGGCCCTTTGGAGCCCGTCATCGGGTGCGCATAGCGCAACTTGGGGCGGCGCCCATTGTGGCTGGGTGGTGCATGTTGCTCCAGCAGCTTCTGCAGGGTCCGGTTGAGCATAGCTGTGTTGGTGGTCTGTTGCTCTGTCAGTCGATTAATCAGCGATCGCAACTGTTTGATGCCAGAACCCTTGCTGGCGCTGATGAAAAGCGTGGGAAGGTCGGTAGCGAAGGCAAGGCGCCTGTGCATTTGGGTGCGCAGTGTTTGCTTGTCAAGCTGGTTCAATAAATCTGATTTGCTGAGCGCTAAAACAGCTGGTACACCGGCCGATAGTATGGTACCCGCTAACCGGCAATCTTGTTCAGCGACACCCACTCTAGCATCGATTAGTAAAATGGCCAACTCTGCTTTTTCCAGCTCGAATAGCGCTCTGGCAGCAGCAATTGCCTGGCCTTTACCCCCCCACCTCCAGCGTTTCTGGATGCCTGCTGTGTCGATCAGCTGGTAGCTCGTGTGGTCGTTGCGGTTGGTGAGTAAGCCTCGGACTTCGTCGCGCGTGGTACCTGCCTCAGCAGATACCTTTGAGTATTCTTTGCCGCAAAGAAGATTCATGAGGGTGGATTTTCCTGCATTGGGGCGCCCTAGCAGTATCACACGTCTGGGTTTTTGGAGTGTCGGCTGCACGGATTCCATATCCGGCAATTCGTCATTGTCGGCAGACCGGCTGACACCCTGAACGAGGCTTTGTTGGATTTGTTGGCGCAAGCGGTTAATGCCTCTGCCCTGCAAGGCGCTGACTGGCATGATAGGAGTCAGCCCCAGTGGTGCAAAGTCCGATTTGATGCGAATTTCAGACGACAGATCTGCCTTATTAGTTGTCAGAAGTGCAGGCGTATCGCACTGGCGGATTTTTGTGAGCAGTTCTTCGTCCAGGCCGGTTGGACCTGAAGAGGCATCTGTAACTAGCAACACCAGGTTGCATTTTCTGATAGTGTGCCAGAGTGCTTGGTCCGTGGTTTGGTCTTCAAGCCCAGGGGTATCAGCAATGAGGATGTGCGGCCAAGTACTAGCAGTGCTAGATGTGGTTGGGGGGCGCAGCGACCCCCATCTTAAATCGCGCGTCATGCCGGATTCTGCTGCTACTAGAGCCGCTTTTCCTGCGGTCAGGCGGTTAAAGAGCGATGATTTTCCGACATTGGGTCGACCCAGAATAACGACGTGCAGGGAGTTCTGAAGTTGCTCTTGGTCCGAGTTGTTTTCTGGTTCTGGCATGGGTTCGGGGTGATCCTTTAGGAAGCATCAGCATAGACCCAGAGAGTGCCGCTGTGATCCAGAATGTAGAGATAGCTACTGGTCGCAGTGCTATCAGAGCCCAGATACAGGGTACGGATGGGTTTTTTGGTTGGCCGGAACCGCCCGACAATGCGACCGCTATCATCGAGCATATGTATGAAGCCCTCTTCATCGCCTAAAAGAATGTACTCTTTCCATTGCACAGGATTTGTCAGGCGGCGGTATTGGAGCTTCTTGTTTTTCCAGTTCGTTCGGCCATTGACTGCATCAATGGCTACTAGATGCGCGCTATGGTCTTCTACTGCAATCAAATTGGTGCCCGCAAGTAACAAATCGATGCGGGTGTTGGTGGAGTGTTGCCAGAGAGGGGTACCGTCAGAGATATGGAGCCGGATCACGTGGTTGTTGTAGCAGGCTACATACAGGTTTTCTGCCAGTGCGATGGGTTGGCTATCGCCATCGACCAAGCGGTCAATCTCATTGCTGCCTGAAGGAATAGCCAGGCTGTGCTCCCATATGACAGAACCGCTGCGCACATCGAGCATGCGGGCTTTGCAGTTGTCGTCAACAGTAAAGACCTGACTGCGAACCGATAGAGGCGATGAGTTGCCTCGGAGGCTGAGTGCAGGTTTTGGGTTCTGCAGCAGCCACTCTACTGCACCTGTTTCTTGATTCAGATTGACGATTTGTCCATTGTTCGTTTGCAGCGAAATGCGGGTGCCGGTGGCGGTTGCAGGCGCCAGTACTTCACCGCTCAGTGCTGTAGTCCACTGCACCTGACCGTCTTCTTTAGAGAGCGCATAAATATCGCCATCGAAGGTGGCAGCAATGAGTGCATCATTAATTTGCGTGACGCCACTGGATACCTCTCCGATTACAGCTTCCCATACAATCTTGCCGGTGGCTGTTTTTAGCGCCAGCACACTGTCTGTGTTGGCCAGATAGAGATATTCGGGGTTCTGGGTATCCTGCTGGAGTCTGAGAGAGGCATCTGCAGCTCCCTTTCCTACTTGTGTGCTCCAGAGTAACTGTACCTCGGGGCCAAAGACAAAGGGAGGCTCCAGTGGATCGGGGATTAACAGCGTCTTGCTACTACAGCCGCTCAGAATTAAGAACAGGGCGGTAAGGGTGAACCAAGTGTACAGGTTGCGGTAACTGAGACTCATTGCTGTTTACTCTGTTCGGGGGTCTCAGCTGCCGGTTCGGGTGTAGTGGGAGGCCTCTCAATGACAATCTCAGTGATAGGTTTTTCGGACATCAACCCCCAGCTAGCTGTTTTGATACCAATCCATGTGTCTAAGAGGGTGGGTATGGAAGTATCCTGCCGTGCCAGATCCCATAGCTCACGCGCCTGTTCTAGATTGCCTTGTGCGACCATCAGATCCCCTTTCAACTCATTGCTCAACCCAGATAGATATTCGAGATTTGGCGATTCTAGAATCTGCCAGCTAGCATCGTATTCTTTGTCGTACCAGAGCTGGCGCGCTAAGTAGATTCTGAAAATACCGTTGAAGTGCTCATCCCCTGTCCAGAAACGGTCGGTAGCTTCAATGCCTTGGCGCAATAGTGTCGCTGAGGTTTCGGTTTGCCCCATATTCCACGTCAGTTCGGACAGGCTCAGCATCAATAACCAAGCGTAGCCTGATTGAGGCTGTTCCTCAAAAAAGCTCTGTACCTCTACTGTCAATGGGTTTAATGCGTTGAGCAGTTCTTCTTGAGTTGCAGGCTCAGGTGTATCGCTGGCAGATTCCGTTTCATCAGATGCTGGTTGTTCCTGCTGCTCTAATAGGTACTCATCCCAACGGTTGCGCAGTTGCTTGATCTGGATCAGTTGGCTTTCATAGGCGCTGTAAGCAGCGGTCAACTGCTCAGTTTGGTGCCATTTCCAGTACTGAAAGAGGCCGATACCGATCGCAGCAGATACCAGGACTCCTAGCACTGGTATGCGCCATCGGCGCCACCAGAGAGCTAGGGCGGCCAGTTGCTCTTCTTCTGAACTGTGCATATTCATTGTTGTACTGCCTCTTGGCTAGAGCGCACCCAGTCCGACAGGGTGCTGAGAGATGAGAGGTTGAAGCTTTGTTCTTGCCCCGATTGCATGCTGCGCACTTTGATATGTCCTTGTGTGAGTTCTTTCGGCCCAGCCAGAATTACATAGTCTATCTGTTCGGAATGCGCCTGCTTCATTTGTGTTTTCAAGCTTGCACTACCTAAGTAGGTGGTAACGGTCCAATTGGGGTCGGTACTGCGCACTGATTCTGCGAGTTGTAGCAGTTGGCCTCTGGGGCTTTCAGGAATTAGGGCGACCAGAAAGCGCAACCCAGGTACTACCGGAGTCAATTTTAGCGATTCTAAAAGCAGACCTAGCCTTTCCAGACCGACAGCACAGCCAGCGGCAGGGGTGGGGTTGCCGCCGAGTAGCGTAAATAGTCCGTCATAGCGACCGCCGCCGCAGATGGTGCTTTGAGCCCCTAATCCAGCGGGTGCAACCCATTCAAAGACTGTGTGGTTGTAGTAATCCAAGCCGCGAACCAGCTTTGGATTCAGGGTAAAGCGCAGTCCGGTCTGAGCCAGATCGTGCTGGAAGTGTTCAAAGTAAGCGCTGGATTCGGCATCTAGATAATTCATCATCACCGGGGCATCTTCCATGATTTTTTGTGTAGAGGCGTCTTTGCTGTCAAAGATGCGCAGCGGGTTGCTGTCGAGGCGTTCCTGTGAAACAAAATCCAGCTCAGTTCGGTAGGCGTCCAAATAGTCATAGAGCTTTTGTTTGTACTGTGAACGGCTTTCGGCATTGCCCAGAGTGGAGATGTGCAGCTCTAGGTGGCGCTCAAGATCGAGCCCTAGATCAGACCACATGCGTGCAGTCAGGAGCAGCATCTCGGTTTCGATACTGCTGTGTTCAAATCCTATGGCTTCCAGTCCAAACTGGTGAAATTGTCGCGATCGGCCTTTTTGCGGTCTTTCGTAGCGGAACATGGGGCCTGTGTACCAGAAGCGCTCGGTTTTGCGTTGGCCCAGATGGTGTTCGATGGCAGTGCGCACACAGCTTGCAGTGCCCTCAGGTCTGAGTGTGAGTGAATTTCCGTGCCGATCCGGAAAGCTGTACATTTCCTTGCCGACAATATCGGTGCCTGCGCCGATCGAACGCAAGAACAACTCGGTGTGTTCGAGTATGGGCAGGTTCACTTCGCGGTACCCGCAGCTGTGCGCACTGTTGATGAGAAGGTTGGCGATGTGCCTTTGCACTTCCGCCATATTGGGCAGCTGGCTGGTCATGCCTCTGATGCCGGGGATGCGGTTCATGTTGTCGGTTTTCATGGTCGCGCTGGCTACTCAGCCTTTACCAATCAAATTGCGTTGGGCTGTTGCTTTGCGTTCTATGCGTTGGCGTACAAGGGCTTCGATTTCATCTGCCAGCGCTGCAGATGCTACTTTGTGGTTGGGCTTGCCGTCGACATAGATTAGGTTGGCAGGACTGGCCCCTGTGACACCTATGGCTGCGGACTTGGATTCTCCCGGGCCATTGACGTAGCAGCCGATGATTGCAACATCGATATCTTCGATGACATCGGCCAGCCGCTCCTCGAGTTCGTTGGTGACGCTGATGACGTCAAAATTCTGGCGTGCACAAGACGGGCAAGCGACTAAATTGACCCCGCGGCTACGCAGTTTGAGCGCTTTAAGCAGGTCCCAAGCTACTTTCACTTCTTCTACCGGATCAGCAGCCAGAGAAACACGGATGGTATCGCCGATACCTTCCATCAGCAACGCACCGATGCCCAAAGCAGATTTGACCGTGCCTGCGCGCAGGCTGCCTGCTTCCGTGATCCCTAAGTGCATGGGCTGGCTGATTTGATCGGCTATGAGGCGGCAGGCCGCAACTGTCATGTCAATACTGGAGGCTTTGATGCTGAGCTTGAATTGCTGAAAATCGTGGCGGTCCAGGATATCGACATGGCGCATGGCTGATTCCACCAGAGCATGGGCATTGGGTTCGCCGTATTTTCGTTGCAGGCTCTTTTCTAGAGAGCCGGCGTTGACACCGATGCGTAGGCAAATACCCTGATCTTTTGCAGCGCGGATGACCTCGGCTACTTTCTGGTCATTGCCTATGTTGCCGGGGTTGATGCGCAGGCAATCAGCACCGGCTTGAGCAGCTGCAATGGCAATCTGATGATCAAAATGTATGTCTGCTACCAGAGGTACTGTGACCTGACGTTTGATGTCTGCAAAGGTTGCGACACTGTCTAGACTGGGAACTGAAACCCGCACAATATCTGCGCCAGCTTGTTCCAGAGACTGAATCTGCATAACGGTAGCCGCAATATCCAAGGTGTCCGTATTGGTCATGCTTTGTACGGAAATTGGGGCTCCTCCACCTACTGGAACCCGACCGACTTGGATCTGCAGACTGTGCCTGCGCTGGTTCGCTTCAGTTTCAGTGTCTTGTTGCATGGGAAGCTGTTCGAAGGAGGTCTATTGGCGCTGAGTGGTTCTGTAGCAGCATCATGGCACTTAAAGTTGCCGGATGCCGATGCGTCCTTTTGCCTGGATTTGACCGGCTAGCTGGCCGCATGCTGCCGCAATCTCACGCCCTCGGGGGCGCCTGAGAGTGACCGGCAGGTATTCAGACAGGCGTGCTAGAAAAGCATTGGTCCGTGATTCGGATGGGGCGGAAAAATCCAGCCCGGGGACAGGGTTATAGGGGATCAGGTTGACTTTACAAGGGATCCGTTTGAGCAGTGATACCAGATCTTTTGCTTGTGCCATGCTGTCATTGATCCCCTCTAGCAGGGTATATTCGACTGTCAGAGGTCTTCGGTCTGGCAGTTTGTACAGGTAGTTCCGACAACTGTCCATCACCTCTTTAATCGGAAATTTGCGGTTGATGGGTACCAGTTCCGAGCGCAAATCATCGCTGGGTGCGTGTAGTGATAGCGCAAGCGTGGGGCCGGGTTTGAGGCGGTTGATGGCTGGAGCCAGCCCTGCTGTGCTGACGGTCACTTTGCGCCGTGCTATCCCGTAGCCATGGTCGCTGAATATCAGCGACAGAGCCTGTTCGACGGCAGGCAGATTCAGCAAGGGTTCACCCATTCCCATGAAGACAATATTGCTGACTCTTTCTGATTGAGCATGGGGTAACAGATGGTGTGCAACCCAGAGCTGGCTGATGATTTCAGAGGCAGTCATGTTGCGGGAGAACCCCTGGCGCCCGGTCTCGCAAAAAACACATGCCAGCGCGCAGCCCACCTGAGAGGAAACGCAGAGAGTCAGACGGTTCCCTGCTGGAATGAGCACGGTCTCAATAACGTTACCGGAGTTGGACCCGCCTGTTGTGTCAAGCTGAAACAATAATTTACACACCCCGTCTTGTGCCCTTTGTATCTGGTGTGCTCGCGGTGTGTCTATCGGGCGTTGTTCTGCCAGCTGTGCTTTCAGAGCTGCCGGCAAGTTACTCATTTCTTGGTAATCGAGTTGGCCCTTCTGGTGAATCCATTGGACCAATTGCTGAGCGCGATAGCTGGGCTGCCCTAATTCTTGCATGACCGACTGCCAGCAGGCCAAATCGTATCCTAGAGGATTTCCAGTGACAGGCTTGTTAGTAGCAATTGGGCGGGTCGAACCCTCAGAAGTCGAAAGGCGCATTTTCTTTGAAGAAGAATTGAATTTCGCGTGCGGCTGATTGTTCGGAATCTGAACCATGTACGGCATTCGATTCGATATGGGTGCCGAATATGGCGCGTATGGTGTGAGGAGCAGCTTTAGCTGGGTTTGTGTCGCCCATGGTTTCTCGGTTGCGCGCGATGGCGTTTTCGCCTCGGAGTACCTGTACCACAATAGGCGCCGAAATCATAAATGCCACCAGTGTAGCGAAAAAGGGGCGTTCCCGATGTTCGGCATAGAAAGCCTGTGCCTGCTCTTCGGTCAGCTGGATCATTTTCTGAGCTACCAGTTTCAGACCCGCTTCTTCGAGAAGTTGGATGATTGAGCCAATATGGCTCGCTTTCACTGCGTCGGGTTTAATAATGGAGAGGGTGTCTTGTTGTGTCATGCGTTTCGATGGGTCATGATGTGGGTTGTGGATTGAATCTCAACGCCTGCACCTGTTGAGGTACCATGCGCTGCTTCTATTTTAAGCACGGATCCAGCTAGAGCCACGAGGCGCCTCAAGAACAGCTGAAAGATATAATATAGTGCGATCCTGTGGCATCTGGTGCGGGTTGCGTTTTTCAGGCAGACATGCATATAGACGACTCTGCTTCTCAATTCGTTGCCGCTATGCGCGGATGGGCGGCAAGCGTGTGCGTGTTGTCTGCATCTTCTGCAGATGGCAAGCGCCATGCCATGACCGTGACGTCCTTTACACCAATATCGATCGAACCGCCTTGTGTGCTGGTGTGCGCTAATATGCAATCCAGTGTCTGCGCCGCTCTTCAAGAAGGGCGACCCTTTACCATCAATCTGCTGCACAGCAACCAGCAAGACCTATCGATGCTGTGCGCTGACAATGACCGTATCGCTGAAAGAATGGCATCGGATGAGTGGCTTTACGATGCCTCCGGTACTCCTTGGTTGCAGACAGCTCAGGCTAATTTCTTTTGTACGCAATTGCAATTGCATGAAGTTGCCACGCACACTGTCGTCATGGCGCAGGTGGATAAAATCAATTGCAACAATAGTTGTGACCCTTTGATATACCTGAATGGCCATTACCACGGCTCCATGGACGGGAAACCATAAAGCGGCTTCGTTCCTGTATCGCAATTGCGGCTTGCTTTTGATTGGAGCCCTCGTGTTCTCTTGTGCGGCGCCCGATTCGGTACAAGGCCTAGAAATAGACACAGAAACAGGAACGTCAACAGACACAGAAACAGGAACATCAGCAGGCTTGATGCAGGTAGAGATACGTACCATTGAATGGGCGCCGGCCTATGAAATCTTGCGTTCTTACTGGGGTCGAGTCGAACCGCACCGCAAAGCACAGGTCAGCTTTCAGATTCCGGGCAAGGTAGTCGCCATAAAAGTGGAGTTGGGCGACAGCTTTGAGGCCGGGACTGTGTTGGCTGAATTAGATGCAGAGCAGGCTGAACTGCAGGTATCGGTTGCCACTGCTCAGCTGGCCATCGCTCAGTCGAATATGGAATTGGCAGAAGCCTCGCTCAATCGCTTGAAAAGAGTGAATGAGGCGGGCTATTCATCACCTGAAGCATACGATCAGGCGAGCAAGAAGCTGTCGATTCGGCATTCAGAATACGAAGCGGCAAATTTACAGTTGCAACAAGCTAAAAGGCATTTCCGCGACCATTTTTTGAGAGCGCCTTGGAGCGGGCGGGTGCAGAGCCGCATGTTGGATGAGGGGACAGTAGTCGCTCAAGGAGTGCCTTTGTTATATTTGATCGAGGATCAACATTTGGAGGTGCATGTTGGGGTTGCAAACCATCTGGCCAACCGTCTGAGTGTAGGAGAAAAGCAGGAGGTCTGGATTGACGAGGAGCAGTATTTTGCCATTTTGGATTATCTGGCTCCTGCTATTTCATTGTCTAGCCAGATTCGGGATGCCGTATTTCGTTTGGATTCGGGCAGTGCGACCATCGGACAGGGGGCAGAGTTGCGCATCTCGTCTAAGGTGCATCAGTCTGGATTTTGGGTGCCCATTAAAGCGTTACGTCAGTTGAGGAAAGGCCTTTGGGCTTTGGCTGTTCTGGAAGATGCGGACGGTAATACCGCCAAAATCGGCGAGCGGCTGGCAGAGATTATTCACATCGACCAATCCAGAGCCTATGTCAGCGGTACAGCTGCAGAGGGCGAGCTGCTGGTTGTTTCCAACGTATCTCAACTGGCAACGGGTCAGCAAGTACGTTTTGTTTTGGCCGATCATGCAGATGCACCTGCTTCGAATACCGGCATCGATGCACTCCCAAACACCCTGAAACCCCTAGACCCAGTACCTGACCAGCCGGTCAGGGTATTGGGTCAATAGTGCAATATTATTCCAGATGCACACTATTTACGGTCTTTATTTTGAAAACTGGCGGCTGACATTACTGACTATTGCCATGGTGGCAACAGCAGGGATTCTGGCCCTAAATGCGCTGCCCAAGCAAGAAGACCCCTATATAGGTGAGCGTTTCGCTACCCTCAACATCTACCTGCCCGGCGCCAGTGCCGAGTTAATGGAATCCCAAGTCGCCGAATTGGTAGAAGTGGAATTACGCGATGTACGCGAAATAAAAGAGATTGAGACCAGCTCGCAGACCGGGGTTGTGTTTATCACGATGAATCTCCATGACTGGATTGCTAGAACTGCCACAGATAGCGTCTGGTCAAAGGTGCGAAGCAAATTGGAAGGTGTCAAACCCTTATTGCCACCTGCAGTACTTGATTTTGCGCTGCGCGTGCGCACTGTGCAAGCAGATACCTTGGTTGTGGGACTGTCCTGGAAGGATACAACCGATACAAACGCGCCGTTGACAGATACCCAGCACCGCCTTTTGCAGCGACTCACCGAAGAGTTGAGCCTGCATATTAGGAGTGTCTCTGGCACCCGATCGGTGGAGCTTCTGAGTGAAGCTCAGGAACAGGTGCTCGTTGAATTGGATCCTGCGCGCCTAGTGGCTGCCTCTCTGACTGTACAGGATGTGGCGCAGGCGTTGTTGCGCAAAGACAGCCGCAGCCCTGCGGGTACGGTGGAAGGGGCTAGTAGCCGTTTAAATCTGTTGCTGGCAGATAATATCTCGACTCTGGAGCAATTGCGTAGCCTTCAGGTGCCCTTACCGGGCAATAATCAGATCCGTCTGAGCGATCTGGCCACTGTACGTAAATCGATCGGCGACCCTATAGAGACTGTGGCATTGATCGATGGTGTCGAGTCTTATGTAGTAGCTGCGCGTTGTGAGAACTCTGTGAGAGTGGATCAGTGGGTCAGTCAGGCAATGATCCAAGTAGAGGCATTTGAGGCGCAATTACCAGAGCAGGTTGCCCTTAATATCATCTATGACCAGAGCGTGTATACCGATAATCGTTTGAACGCACTGGGGGTTAACCTGCTTCTGGCTGCTTTGATTGTACTTCTGGTACTGGTATTCTTTCAGGGCATCCGCCCTGCTTTAGTAATAGCAGTTTCGCTGCCTTTGACCTGTTTGGGTGCTGTAGCTTTGATGGGGCCTTTGGGTATCGGCTTGCAGCAGATGTCTGTGACCGGCCTGATCATTTCGCTTGGGCTTTTGATCGACAACCCTATTGTGACGATTGATCACTATCAGCATTTGCGCAGACAGGGCTTGAATATTCTCAACGCAGTACGAACAACCGTTGGCCATTTGTGGATTCCGTTGCTTGCTTCTACCCTGACAACGATCTTTGCCTTTATGCCGATCGGCACCGGTTCGGGTTCGACGGTGGAATTTATAGGCAGCATGGCCATAGTTGTTGTGCTGGCAGTGGCTACCTCATTGTTTTTGTCTTTGACTGTAGTGTTGGCGATCAATGCCTATCTGGATCGTGCGTTGTCTGATGATCAGGGGCGCAGTGTCCTGCCGGCAAGCTTTGAAAAAGGCTTTAGCAATTCTAGGCTGACGCGCCTGTATCGTGCGCTGTTGGATCAAATAATGCGCCGGCCAATCATAGGTATTGTCATTGCGTGTGTTTTGCCTACCTTAGGTTTTTTCTTTTTGCCGACTCTGGAGCGCAATTTCTTCCCGCCTGTGGATCGCGACATGTTTCAGATGTCTCTGGTCTCTTGGCCATCGAGCTCTTTACAAGAAACACGTGCGCAGGTTGAAAAGGCCCGCGCTATTCTGGCTAATACTCCGGGAATACGGCAGGATATATGGTTCCTTGGCGGTGTGGCGGCACGACCTTTTTATAACGTTTTGAATGCCGGTGTAACTAGCAATAAAGCAGTTGCTAAGGGTTTTGTCTATACAGATTCAGCGTTAGTTACGCAGAATATACTGCCGGACTTGCAGCGCCAGATGCGCCGCGAATTGCCAGATGTGCAAATCAGGCTGGAGCCCTTTAGTCAGGGGCCGCCCATCTCTGCGCCATTAGAAGTTCGCTTGTTCGGTTCGGATCTGCAGGTGCTCCATGAAGTGGGTGAACAGCTGCGGCGTCTGATGTTAAATTTGGATGAGGTGACTTATTCTCAAGCTACTTTGTCCAGTCAGAGCCCGCTTTATACGCTTCACCCCATTGAAGCATCTATGCAAGCCTCTGGTTTGACCGAAAGCACATTGTCTCAATTGATGGCTGCAGGCCTGAATGGTTTGCCAGCAGGTAATTTGATGGATAGCGGCCGCCAACTGCCGATCAAGATATTGTTTCAGTCGGATATCCGCCGCAACTGGCAAAGGCTGCAATCGGCACCTTTGCTACGGACAGCTGAAGGACAGCTTATTTCTCTGGAAGCGGTAGCAGAAAGCCAGTTTACGCCAGGCGTGAGCCAGATTAAGCACGGTTATACAGGTCAAAGGGTCAATGAAGTAAAGGCTTGGCTGATGCCGTTTAGCCTGCCGTCCAATTCGCAGATTGCATTTGGCCAGTTGCTGGAACAGAGTGATTTTTTGTTGCCAGCTGGAGTCAGGTTGGAAACCGGCGGTGAATCTGAGCAGAGTGGAGAATCAATCGCCACTCTATTGCAGACAGCGGTATTTTTCATGATTTTGATGCTGTTTAGTATCGTGCTCTCTTTTGCTTCTTTTAAAGATGCTGCAATCGTCAGCTTGACAGCCGTTCTTTCATTAGGTTTGGCCTTTTTTGGCCTGAAGATATCCGGCAATATATTAGGTTTTACGGCTATTGTCGGTACGTTGGGGCTGGTGGGGCTTTCGATCAACGGCACCATCATCGTACTCTCGGCTCTGAAACGTTCAGAGCGCGCGCTGGCAGGAGATGCAGTTGCCACTCGAGAGGCAGTTGTCGATGCCAGTCGGCACATATTGGCGACAACGGCTACGACCGTTTGTGGCTTTCTGCCTTTAATGTTGGCAGATGATACGTTCTGGAAGCCGTTGGTATGGGCAATAGCAGGGGGGGTGTCAGGTTCAGCTCTGATTGCGCTGTTCATGGTTCCTGCTATATTCAGATTGCGTACGCGCCGTGCAGTTTAGTGTGGCCAAAACCAACTGATCCCTGCTATACCCTGTGCGCCTCTTTGCTTGACTTCGGGTAGATCTGTAGGTGCCAAACCGCCTAGGGCATAGAGTGGTATCGCTGTTTGTCGGCACGCGTCAGACAATCCGTCTAGTCCAATGGCTGCTAGGCTGCTGCTGTGGGATAGAGGGCTGCGCACCGGAGATATAGTCGCGTAAGTGCAAGCTGCCTGCTCTGCTCGTTGCAGTTCATTTAGATTATGGCAAGACGCACCCAGCCAGAAGCTTGTTCCCGAATAGATTTCCGAGTGTCGGTACAGTTGGCTACTGCTCAAATGCACGCCTTGTGCAACGCCAGCATCGAGCAGTCCGAGGCAGATCGTTAGATCGGATTCGGGTACAGCTAGTATCAGAGGTATGCGCAGTTGGCTGCACAGCTCACTGGCGTATTCACAGCGCTTTTTCCATAGAGGAATGGGCAGGTGGCGGGCACGGTAGAGAACAGCCAACGGCTGGCACCGGTCAAGCGCGGTCTGGAGTTTAGTGCAGAAGGTTTGGTAGTCTGGAGCGTCGCCAGTAATGCCAATCAGGTCTTGACGAGATTCGGAGTTTGAGCTTGGAGTGTCAAGGCGCATGGAAACGGCCAATAGATAAAATATGCTGAGTAAGCAGGTCAGTGGTTGGATATTCCCCTATAGGGCCGCTGCCTGTTACCTAGAATCAAGCCGGGATAGCTCAGTCGGTAGAGCAGTTCATTCGTAATGAAAAGGTCGGAGGTTCGATTCCTCTTCCCGGCACCAGTTTTAGCGCCACTTGATGCTGCATCCCATACTGGGTTTTTGATCGGTCAGTGGCGGCGCACCGCTCAGCATGGCGTCAACGGCTGCTTGTAGGTCAGCGCCTGTAACGGCTTCGCCATTGTTGGGCAACGAGTTGTCGAATCGCCCGTGGTAGACGCAGTTTAAATCTGAGTTGTACAGAAAAAATTCAGGGGTGCAGACGGCACCCCAGTTTCGGGCTACGTCCTGGCTGCTATCAAACAGGTAGGGAAAGCTCCAGTTCAGTTCTTGAGCTCTTTCAGCCATTTTCTCAGGAGCGTCTGCGGGGTAGTTCTCAGGGTCATTGGCGCTGATAGCCACTACGCCTACGTGTTGTTGCTGTAGGTTCTGGCAGAAAGACGTGAGTGCTGTTTCTAAATGACGCACATAAGGGCAGTGGTTGCATAGAAACATCACTAACAGACCTTGTTTGTTAACACAGTCTTGCAGTTGCAAGGTGTTTTGACTCAGAGTGTCTAGCAGTGTGAAATCAGGTGGCGCTGTGCCGATTAACGTAGAGGAAGCGGTAGGCATTGTATTCAGCTTTTGCGTGGTTTGAAGCGCACAGGCATTTTGCGAATGGCGTGCACGAAATTATTGGGTGCAATCTCTATCTCACCGGTCCATTCCAGATCTGGGAAGCGTTGGAGGAGCTGTTTGTAGGCGCATTGCAGTTGCATACGCGCCACACGGTGCCCGATGCACATGTGTTTGCCAAATCCGAATGCGATTTGTTTGTTGGCATTGCTACGCTCTATATCGAACTGGTCGGGATTAGGAAAGATTTCTGGATCTCTGTTGCCTGCCCCGTACCACATCACCACTTTTTCATTCTGGCCGATGCGTTGTTCGCCGATCTGTGTCTCGCGGGTGGCTGTACGTCGCATGTGCATGACAGGCGAAATCATGCGGATTGCTTCTTCGACCATATTGGGCAGCAGCTCTGGATTGTCGAGGACCTTTTGTTTTTGCTCAGGATTTTCGGTCAGGAGCCTGGTGGTGCCGCTGAGTGTATTTCGGGTGGTATCGTTGCCTGCAAATACAATCAGCAACCAAGAACCATCCAGATATTCATCGCTCAGCAGGCTTTCTTCCAATTGCGCCCAAGCGATTGCTGATAACAGATCATCTTGCTTGCTCTTGCGTCGGTTGTGGAATTGGAATCTTCCGTAGTCGAGCATTTCTTTGACAACGTCCAGAAATTCGGCAACAAAGTTATCCGGGATTGAGCCGCCTACTGATTCCATACCGGCCGTGCTGATGTAGCTAGCGATTTCAAGATAGTGCATCCAGTGAGCCAGTCGGTGCTCGTCTTCTTCAGGAATGCCGAGGATCTGTGACAGGGTGTATAGGGGGAGGATCTGTGAAAAATTCTCGACGAGGTCACACTCGCCCAGAGGAGCCATATCGTCCAATATCTGTGTGACTTTGTGCTCTATGCGTGTTTGGATCTTCTGTACTTCTTCGTTGGTGAAGAAAGGGTTGTGTGTAGAACGCAGGTCTTTATGCCAGTCGCCATCCATACAGATCATATTGTTGAACGAGGCGGCGAACAGAGGCTGCACCTCGGGAGCGACGGCCCGACCTACAGCGATATGCATACTGCCAAGCTGGGACGAGAAAGTCGAGGTGTCTTTGGAAACGTCCTGTATATCTTTGTATCGCACCAAGTTCCAGAAGCCAGCAGTGTCTTCAGTAACTGCTGCGTTCGCCCCGTGATGCCAGCAAATCGGGCCTTGCTCGCGCATTTTTTTGAAAGCACTGTGCGGCGGCCCTTGGGTAAAGAGTTGCAGGTCCAGTAGATTAACTTCAGGGGCATAACCAGACACGGAAGGGAATTCAGGCTGTTCTTTGGGGGTAGTCTGAACGGTATTACTGATTAGTTCTATAGCCATAATATTCCCTCATATTCCTTTTCGAGTTGGCGTTGCGTTGGCATTGCCGTTGCGTTGGCGTGATGCGCAGAGCACTTTAATTAATAAAAGTTATAGTGGCTCTGGTTGCACCCGGAATGTGTTCTGATTATATGTAAAAACCTCCTAGAGGGAAATTGAATTTGTTTAGGAAATAAATCGAAAGATCGAAGCCGGGTCTTTGTTCAGAATAACGATGGATTTGCCCTTCGTATAGATTGCTTCAAGCTGTTCTAGTTTTTGCAGAGCCCGGCCTGCCGATTCTCGTGAGCAGTTCGCAATCCGCCCCAGGTTTTGTCGGGTGATACGTACCAGCATGCCGCACGGGTGTGAGATGGCTTCCGGTGAACGCGCTAGTTCCAGCAGGGCAGCATAAATGCGTGCTTGCACATTGAGAGTGGCTATTTCGGCTAATCTACGAGCTAAGAGATTGGACGTGTGGTAGCTGAAGGCCAACTGCATGCGTTCCATCGCATCAGGTGCAATTCCGGCGCGCGCCATGTCGTTTGCAGTGATGCGCCTGATTCGAGATTGTGTATGAGCCTGGAGTACCAATTGGTGGGTTGCTCCTACTTCGAGTAGTTGCAGTCTGGGTATAAACTCGCCCGGATAGACGTAACAGATCAGAAATTCATTGCCTTTGCTGTCGTTGTATATGATCGCAATTTTTCCAGTTTCAACACAGGATAGCAGCACATCGTGTCGCAATTTATAAGGAATGGTTTGTTGCGCTTCAAATTGCTGGCATCTGCAGATCTGTAGCAGCTTGTTAAAATTACCAGCAAGCTTCAGCTGGCTGAAGTGCGCTGAATCATACAGATTGGTGGCATCTTTAACTTTCATGGTGATCTACCTTGGGTTGTGAAAACAGAAATCAGGAGTGGATGAGTCAAGCTACTGCGAATGCATCAAACCTTTTTTCTGAAGCTAGATTCCAGCTGCTTTTACGTTCAATGAACTGAGATTTTGAGGACTTTAATACGTTTATTTTTCTGACTCTATTTTTACAATGAAATGCCAAGAGATTACATTTATTTTCAGTTTTGTTCTTTTTATAATATGACCTATTTCACAAAATCAAGGCGAGCGTCCGTTTCGCAGAGGATGTGCAAAATCTTTATAGAAGCTACTATGCGCCCATTTCTTTGGTTTTTACGAGCAGTATGATGACATCAACCGACAGGATTATTGCAGCCGAGCGTACAGCTTGCATTGCACGCAATACAAAAGAGACGCGTATTTCTGCGCAGATCAATCTGGACGGAACGGGGCAATGTAAGTGTTCCACAGGTATTGGTTTTTTCGATCACATGTTGGATCAGATCGCACGCCATGCCTTGATGGATCTGGAGATTAACGCTGAAGGCGACCTGCATATTGACGCCCATCACTGCGTGGAAGATGTCGGAATTGTGCTGGGGCAGGCCTTTAAACAAGCAGTTGCAGAGCCTAAGGGTATCTTTAGATATGGGTGGGCGCTGGTTCCTTTGGATGAAGCACTGTCGCAAGTATCAGTGGATTTATCGGGCCGTCCTGGCCTGTTCCTGAGAGCCCGCTTTACGCGCGATCGAATCGGCGATTTTGATTTGCAACTGGTGTCTGAGTTTTTTCGTGCCTTTGTCAATCATGCAGGTGTGACTTTGCACATGGATGTGCTACAGGGTGAAAATGCCCACCACATGGTTGAGTGTCTATTCAAGGCGTTTGCACGGGCTTTGCGACAATCGGTGACCCGAGATGAGCGGGCACCGCAGGCCATACCTTCAACTAAAGGCAGTCTGTAAGCTGTTATTTCAGGGCAGGTAGTGTGAGTAGGCGTAAAAACGTTCGGGTTGCTATTATTGATTTTGCAGGCGGCAATCTTCAATCGGTGACTCAGGCAGTGCGCTCGGTAGGTGGAGAGCCTGTGTTAGTGCGCACTCCAGAGCAGTTACTTGGCGCCGATCGGGCTATCCTACCAGGTGTGGGCGCAATGGCCAGATGCATGCAGGCGCTCCGGCGCAATGGATTAGACGATGCGATAGTGGAATTTCTCCGCTCGCGCCCTTTGTTAGGTGTATGTATTGGCTTGCAGTTGCTGGCCCAGGGTAGTGCTGAGAACGGTGGTACAACTGGCTTGGGAGCGATTCCAGGCCAAGTGATCGAGCTTCCTGAAGGCGGGCTAACCTCTGATGGGCGGCGCAACAAGGTGCCGCACATGGGCTGGACGCGTATCCAGACTTATTCGAACCCATGCTGGAAGAGTATTCCAGACGGCAGTTATTTTTATTTTGTACACAGCTACTACCTACCCGCAGAAGAACGATTGGATCTGGCGGCAGTTGCAGCGCATAATGCGCAAATCAGCGCTGCAGTCTCTGGAGAGCACTATATAGCGACCCAGTTTCACCCGGAAAAAAGCGGTACGTACGGGCTGCAGTTTTATCAGAATTTCTTGGAGTGGTCGCCGTGAAGAGGGCTTGGTTATGATGGTGCCTATTCCGGCAGTGGATATCAGTTCAGGGCACGCTGTTCGTCTGGAACAGGGGCGTTTTGATCGCATCACTCGTTTTGCAGATGACCCGCTTCTAGCAGTGGGTCGATGGGTGGATCTTGGTGCAAACCGTGTACATCTGGTCGATTTAGACGCGGCCCGCACGGGTCAGGCTGAGAATGCAGCGGTGATTCGTCGGATTCTTGCCGCTTGGCCAGAGGTGCAATTTCAATTGGGTGGAGGTATCCGCTCTTTGGATGTGTTGGATCAGTGGATGCAGATAGGGGTAACCTACCCTGTTCTGGGCACTGCCGCCGTATTGCAGTCTGAATTCGTCAGCCAGGCAGCGCAGAAATATCCGAACCGTTTGATTTTGGCGCTGGATGCACGGGACGGAAAACTAGCTACCAAAGGTTGGATTGAGCATACTGAACAAGAGGTTTTATCCGTTGCTAAAACCTATGCCTCCCTGCCGCTGGAGGCTATACTCCATACCGATATTGGCAGAGACGGTGTGCTAACTGGCCCCAATTTGGAGGCCAGCCGCCAGCTGGCAGAGAGCCAACCCCATGCTGTTTTGGTATCTGGTGGCGTACGTCATCTGCAAGATATCCAAACTATCAAAGCTATGAACTGTTTTTCAGGTGCTATTTGCGGCCGTGCGCTTTACGAAGGGCATTTGGATCTGGCTGCAGCATTGGAGCTTTGCCGTCGAGACTTACCATGACTACAGTGCGTTTGATTCCTTGTCTGGATGTAGATGCAGGGCGCGTAGTCAAAGGGACGAAGTTTCAGAATTTACGGGATGCGGGCGATCCGGTTGAGGTGAGCGCGCGGTATAACCAAGAAGGAGCGGATGAGCTCTGCATGCTGGATATCTCTGCTACCAATGCTGGCCGTGCTACCACCCTCGAAACGGTAAGCCGCATTGCATCTGAATGCTTTATCCCTCTGACCGTCGGCGGTGGTGTCCGTACCCTTCAGCAAGTGGAACTGCTCCTCAAATCCGGTGCAGATAAAGTGTCAATTAACTCTTTTGCCGTCACAAACCCCGAATTTATTAGCGCTATGGCCCAGGAGTTCGGTTCTCAGTGCACGGTAGTTGCCATCGATGTGAAGCGCGCCCCAAACACTGCAGGTGAAGAGGGCTCGAATTGGCAGGTTTACAGCCACGCAGGTACACAGGCAACCGGATTGGATGCAGTCGAATGGGCCCGTGCGGCAGTAGAAGCTGGCAGCGGTGAAATTCTGCTGACGAGTATGGATGCAGATGGTGGGCAAACCGGGTTTGACTGTCTGGTCACGCGTGCGGTCAGCGAAGCTGTTTCAGTTCCGGTCATTGCTTCGGGAGGAGCAGGATCACCCCAGCATCTTGTCGATGCTGTATTGCTGGGTAAAGCGGATGCCGTGTTGGCTGCCAGTATTTTCCATTACCAGCAGCACGGTTTGATGGAAAGCAAGCACGCCATGCACCGTGCAGGCATCGAAGTGCGACTGACAGGCTGACAATCTGGGTCCGGTGCAACCTGGCCGCTTATAATTGCCGCCAATTGCCATAAGTAATCTGGAGAAAAAATATGGAAACTCTCATTGACATTCGTGCTATTTTGGGTTGGTGTTCTTTGATTAATATCATCCTTTTGCTAGTTTGGTGGGTCATATATGTGACGGGTCGCGGCTGGATACACTCTGTTAGTAGCATCTGGTTTAAGTTATCGGCGCAGCAGTTTGATGCCATACATTATGGTGGTATAGCGTTTTATAAGATCATCGTGTATGTGTTTAATATCATCCCCTGGGTTGCCTTACACATTGTCACTTCAACCTCTGCTGGCTGAGGTGTATTGAACCATACAGAGTAGCGGTATTTCTAATGCCCCTAGTGTATATGCCGTGTATGCTGTGCTACCTTGTGTAGCGAAACAGCAATCAGCGCTGGGGCAGTCGAGCTATGTTTTGGCGTCGAGTGTATAAGCTCGCATTACACCCACACAAAAGAGACGCGTATCTTTGCCTAGATCAGCAGGCATTGAAGTGTGGTTGTTATGCTGGCAATCTGAGCCGACCAGGGCCTAAAGCTTCTTCGCAACCCATTTCATCACTTGAGCAGAGAAGCTCATAGCAGACCGAACGGCATCCGGCAGTTCTTGCCCGCCTGCATCCTGTGCAGCC
>JBPCXB010000213.1:0-2874 GCA_051008935.1 Gammaproteobacteria bacterium
CCTTTGTTGCTGTCATCAGTGCCACAAAACAAGGCTCTATCGTAGTGCGTTACCACGAGAGCACCCCGGCGAATTACGAAATTTATTGGGCATTTCCCAGTGACATATGGACAACCTGCGGCGACACGGGTGATTGGTTAGAGCACAGTGGATGGGGAAACCTACAGGTGCGGGTTGACGGTGGAAAGGTTATGTCGCTGCGAGGTACTCCCTCAACGGACAAGAAAGCAGCGTTTCTGAGAGACAGCTCAGCGGACTCGGTAGATGCCCTAGTAATGTCTCTCAAAACTGCCAAAAAACTAGTGATCCGAACCAAAGACAAGTGTCATGAAAGCGGTCAATCATGGATATTCAGCAAGTTCGATGATATAGCCGGTGAGCACAACCTAGGCGGCATTGAATTCTAAGCTAGGCACTAATAACTCTTTGTGAGGTAGAGATAAGCTCCTCTGTGCTTATGCAGGCCGCACCTAAAACGTCTACCACTAGCCCCTAGTTGTAACGGCCTATGACCAAAGCCTCATCTCGGGTATGTTCGTCTGCTAAATCACGCAGTGTAGTGGCCAATCGAACAAATCTTGCGTTTTCTACTGCCTCAGCATCGCTTAGGATCTGAGCCGCCAGATCTCTCTCCTCTTGCCCGGTTGGGTCAACCCAATGAACACCGCGAGAGTTGTATTTCCCTGCGCTAAAACCAGCACGCATAGCATCAGCTTGGCAGTCATCCAGTGCGGCAGCGACAGCACGATGTATCCATAAGCCGTCCGGATCGGGCGGAGCATGAATCAATACTTTGCCAATATGATCCAGGGCAAATTCCAGATGGCCGGATTGCGTACAGATGTCCTTGACTTTTTTGAGCCATGCCGTAAATTGCTGTTTATTGAACACTCCATCTTTTTGTGCGCCCGGCGGTATCTGCCACGCATGCAGTAGTCGCCATGCATTTGCTACCATTGGATCTGACTCCTTGGTAGTGGATTGCGCAGGCTGATGTTCTTTCGTGGATCGGTACATCAATCGAATGACCTCACAAAAGAACTCCGGGTCACTGGCCAGTCTGCTTTCAAGGAGCTGTGGCTCGGCATCACTGTAATTAGGACTATTAAGTAAGGCAACATAGGCCCACTCCACTTCAAAGAGAGCGTCTTGATTTACTGAAGGTTCTGCTTGAAGAAATTTGATTAGCTCGACAATATGGTATTCGTCCCCGGCAGCGTAGGATGGCGCAGCCAGCAGCAACGCTCGAACACATAGGTCACGGTCGATAGGCTGCTTGTCATTGAGCATCGTGTGCAAGCAGAGGATTGTCGCGTGCGGCCTGCCGTATTCAATCAGTTTCTCAATGGCGTGGGTAAGATCCCCATCGGCATAATAGGCATACGCGTTGGTGCGTGTCCAGTACGCACGCTCTTGCCCCTGAAGCCAGTCTGGGACACGATCCCATGCTTCTTTGATAAACGGCAAATAAGCCAAAAATTGCCCTATTTGTTCGTGCGTCCAACCTGATTTATCGAGTTCATCGCACCATGCCCAGCCTTTAAGATGGTGACGCATCCAGATAAAACCGCTCACTAAGGCTTTGCGTTTGTTGTCCACTGAATCCAGAAGGGAAGGCAATAGCGTGCGCTCAATGACTGCATCGGTAATAGATGCTAGTGCATGCCCCACCTGACCCGCTGAAGTAACTGTTTCAGCAAACCGTATAACACCGTCAACACCACCTTGATGGAAGATTTCTGCAATAGCCGCTTCACGTCGAGTTTTAAATCTCTTTCGCTGTTCCTCCCGATCGCCGTTCTTTTCGTAGAGATCACCCTCCTTACCTGTGAACAGGTGCTGATATAAATTGAACGGGTTGGTGGGATTAAGTTGCATGGCAATCTGTTCGATACGCGTAACCAGTTCATCGGGCAATGCCCATGCCGCATCAGAGAATCGCCGGTGTTTCTTTGCAAATTGAGTAAGATGTTCCCAAATCGAAAGCCGTTGCTCTTCGACCAGTTCTGAGATGGGTTTAGAGGTAAGAACCTGAAGAAATTGCTCTCTAGCAGGTTCCGGCAGGTGTCCAAAATGATCAATCAAGACGGAAAGCCGTGCGGTATCTTGGCCAGCTGCACCCACTGCCAGTCTTGCATAACTAGATATCTGTTGCCAGTATTCCCCGTGTGTAACACTGTTTTTCCAATCATCTGGGATAATCTTGCGCCAGCTTGGTTTGCGCGATCCAGCAGAAGACTGAATCTGATTGGGCAAAAGCTGAATTAGCAGAGTCCAGGCTATATCCGGCCATTCCTGTAATACCGTTTGCACTGCCACCTGGCGCTTCTCTACGGATGCCAGTGTTTGCGGCAGCCAAGGCAGCAGAATAGTGACCAGCGAATTGATTGGCCGATTGCCCCACTGGCCATTGGAGTCATGACCAGCAAGTTCGCCCAGTGCAACACAGACACGAACCAGATATTGTTGCTCCCAAGCCAACACTTCCAACCCACAGAGGAGACCCGTTAAATAATCATCGCCAACGAGGATGCCCGAGCCCTCCTGAGAAATAAGTTCATCAAAAGGACAGGGCGTCGTACGCATCGCCTGCTCAACCGTCCTAAGAAATGTGCTAGGCGCGGCTTCGGCCAGACTGGGCAACAAGCTGCTCAGGCTGCCCCACATAACCCAGTCCGCATTGCATAAAAGCTCGTTTATCGCTGATTCGCATGTAGCTTGAACTTTCGATGGCGAGCAGTTCGTACACGCCTCCGGCTGGCTGCCCAGAATGGCAAAACCCTCGGCAATACCTATTCGCAACGCCTGTGAGTGTTTCAGCACCTTGCCATGACCCCTTGCCGCATAGCGCTCTTCAGGGGGCAGCTCAAATAC
>JBPCXB010000214.1:0-100060 GCA_051008935.1 Gammaproteobacteria bacterium
ACCGAAAACATACCATCCAGACAAATGATCCTGCATACCAGCGGATTAACCTTGCATTCCAGCAGGTGCCGGGGCAAACCCTTTTCGAGGTCATCGCGGCACTGAGCAATATCGACATTATTGTCACAGAACCTGTGCACACTGCTCTCTCTGTTCAACTCAAGGCAGTATCCGTTCTGGACGCCGTGCAGTTGATCGCCAGCATGCTCAAACTACAGGCCCATTACAACCCCGAGCTGCAATTGATCCAGATTACAGATAGCCAATGCCGAAACTCCTTTTGCCGTGCCGAAAAGGTTCTTCCCATCCGCAACCGCCCACCTAAAAAACTGGCTCAAATCCTGCAGAAATCGCTAGCGGCTATCGCACCTTCGATCCAGATCACACCAGATGAAGATTCCAGCCACTTGATCCTGACTGGCACACCACATGCATTGGAGCACGCCATACAGCTAGCGACCAAACTCGATCAGCCGCGCGCTATTGTATTAATAGAAGCTTGGGTGCTGGAGATAAGCGATGATTCCAGAAAGCAGCTAGATCTGGAATTAGGAATTGGCCATCAGGCAATTGAGACTGGACTCTCAATAGACTCTTACAATAACTTGTCGGCCGACTCTGAGGGATTTGTGTTCAGGTCGATGGGCGACAACTTGTCACTCAAATTAGACGCACTCGCTCGAAAAGGCTATACCCGTATCCTGTCTAACCCGCGCATCTATGTCATTGAGGGTGAACAGGCGGAAATATTCCAGGGTGATGAAGTACCCTATACCACCCGAACTACAGAAGGCACCACCCATACTGAGTTCAGACAAGCTGGGCTGGGATTGAAAGTCAGACCCCTGTTACAGGCAGATGGGCACATCGAACTGGAACTTGAAATCAATAAAGATACGGTAGACCAGAGCAGAGACAACCCGCCCATTTCCAAGCGTGAAATACGTACGCAGCTCATCATCAAAAGAGGTGAATTTGCCTTTATAGGGGGCATCGGCTCTTCGGAAGAATCGGGTATCAGCCGAGGAGCGCCCGGTTTGAAAAATATTGCTCATGGAGGGGCCAAGGGACATGACCAGAACCAGCTCCTGGTAATACTCTCAGCCTGGGTGAGCCGCTCTGGGATGGAACATGCAGATTGGCACTGATTTAACAGATGCCTGACTACAAAATTGAGAACCTAAACCAGCCAACGGGCACAGATCTGGTAGATCAATTGCTGCGTCGCGCCGCTGACCTGCGAGCTTCCGACATTCACCTCCAACCACAGCAACAAGATTGCGTGCGCATGCGGGTCAACGGTCTGCTTTATAGCGAACAAACGCAAATGGCATTGGATCTCTTCAGCCAATATCCAGCTGCCATCAGCCGCCTGAAAATATTGGCACATCTCAATATTGCTGAACGCCGCATGCCCCAAGACGGCCGCATTCGCTATCAGATCAAGGGGCTTTCTATTGATGTACGCCTCTCTCTGGTGCCAGTCGCAGGTAGCGAGCGGGCCGTGCTACGTTTGATTTACCAAACTGGTGCGCTGACTGCGCTCGATCAGTTGGGTTTGCCTGACCAGTCACTCGATACCATTCGGAAACATATTGCGCTCGGACAAGGGCTCATATTGGTAGTAGGTCCCACTGGTAGCGGCAAAACAACTACCTTGTATTCGGTTCTCAATGGTCTCAACACTCAAGAAAAATGTATTCTTGCCGTCGAAGATCCCATAGAACGTCTCATCCCAGGTGTGGGGCAAGTACAGGTGCATCCAGAGATCGGCTTGGGTTTCAGCCATGTTTTAAGAGCATTCCTGCGCCAGGATCCAGAAATCATCATGGTAGGAGAAATGAGAGATACAGAGACAGCACAGATTGCTGTACGCGCTTCTTTGACTGGGCATATGGTGCTCAGTACACTGCATGCTCCGAATTCCTTATCGAGCATTAGCCGGCTTCGGGATATGGGTCTAGAAAGCTGGCTCATCGGCGCAACGATCAATGTCATTATTGCGCAACGCTTGGTGCGTATACTTTGCCCGAAATGCATCCGTATCGATGACGATGGAAGCCGTCTGGCGCAGCATCAAGGTATTATTCCGGCCGACACTCAGCTGATGACTTCCGATGGATGCGATCAATGCCGAATGAGTGGCTACAGTACTAGACGCGGTATATTTGAAGTACTTCCAGTATCCAGTCAACTGAAAGAGGGTATTGCACAAAAACTACCAGAACAAGACCTCCAGCAGGCATGCGGAGATTATACGCAACTGGTACAGACAGCCATTCAGTTGATGAAGCAAGGAGAAATCGATCTGAAAGAATTCTGGCGACTGCCTATTTAGATGCCGCAACTTTGGAGATGGAAAGGCTATAGTAGCGAAGGGCACAGCCAAGGCTGGAGTGTGGCAGACAGCGTACAGGAGTTGACGGCATCGTTGCCAGACATGCTCATGACAGAAGCAACCGTCGAACCATTGCTGCACAAAACCCAACTCTCGCGCCAAGCTGTCATCCAATACACACAAATGATGGCTGTTATGGCTAATTCGGGCTTATCTTTCAACCTGATTCTCGAACAGCTGCTGGCCCAGACACCGGATACAAAAAGCCGGCATCTGCTCGCAGCCATTACCATAGATCTGCATAAGGGCATCGGGCTAGAGGCAGCCTTTGCTGCCAGGGGGATATTTGATCAAACCTATCTAGCGGTGCTGAAGGCCTGTGAAACCTCCGGAAATACAATGGAATTGCTGTCTGGGCTGGCCTCAGATCTAGAGCAGCAATTCCAGTTGCGGCAAAAACTGATCAGTGCCGCCATTTATCCTGCTATTCTGCTAGCCGCTGGCATCGGCACATTGCTGTTGATGGCCAAAATGGTCATCCCCTCCATGCGCAGTGTATTGGGCGAAGACAGCGATTTGCCCCAGCTCACACAAGTCATCTTTGCGCTGTCTGATGCTCTGGTACAATGGTCGCTGATTAATATACTGCTAGCCATGACAGGCGGCATAATAGTATTACGCCTGTCGGGATTGCTATCGCTTTTTGGGCGCTACTGCCACTTCATTCCTGTAGTGAAACAAGTGATCCGACACATGCATTTAGCACGCATCGCCGGGATTCTGTATACACTGTCGAACAGCAGGATACCCGTCAGTGATGCTCTGGATATTGCACAAAATAGCGTCGGGCAACCACTGAAGGCGGCCTTAATACGCATCGCTGGCCGAATTACAAAGGGCATGGAACTATCCACAGCCTGCACCAACGAACCTGCATTGCCCTCCCTTTGGGGCCGTTTGGCAAAATCAGGCGAATCAGTCAGTGATTACAGCCAACCTTTCGCAATGCTTTCTAAATTGCATCAAGCTGAGTTAGAGAAACGCATTACGCTGATAGTGAGGCTATCTGAACCCTGCCTAATCCTTTTTATTGGAGGTCTAATGGCTTTAGTCCTATTGGGACTTTACCTACCCGTGCTCCAGATAGGCACAAACTTTTAAAATAGCACAAGTGATATCGCAACACATACCATAGCAGATGCCCTCTAAGCCCCAGCAAAAAATCAAAAGAACCAAAAGAAACACTAAAAGCAGTACCCGAAGCCTGAACCTGTCTGATATCTGGAACAAGTTATGGGGGAAAAAGGGTTCCAAGAAAAAACCTCGGCGCGCTCAGAAACGCACACGAACAGCAGCGCCGCGCAAAACGTCCCGAAAACAAAAGCTACTAAATCCTTGGAACAGATTGAGTGCCCGCATGCGGCTAGCGCTACAGGGATTGATCGCCTTGAGCTTAGCAGGGAGTGCGGTGCTTCTGATCAGTCTAACGAGTGAGGGACCATTCAGCAGGATATGTGCTGACCAGTTGTTGCGGTGGGACGATTATGACAGCATATCGATAGGGTTCAGCCATTTTGAAGTCGGCCAACCTGGCACCAGAGAGATCTCATTTTTTCCTAATGGCAGCTGGGTCCTGCGTTATGAAGAACCCGCTCTAATCTATACCGATGCAGCCTGCACCCAAAGCAAAAAAGCAGCGCTCATCCAAGGCTATCGCTTTGAACCCGATCGAGGCGAAAACGGTACATTGTACGAGTGGCTGGAACGACCGACGCCCCATCTATGTACCTCTCGTGACGGCCAAAAGCACACCGAATATATTGCTGTTAAAGAGAACTGGTACATCGAAAAAAGCCCCCGCCGACAAGCCTGTCTACGCGAAGCAGCCCCTCTCGATCCTTTGCGTTCTCTATTCGGTTTACTCTGATTGGTGTGTTTGCGCGCAAAGCACTGCATGCATGCGTTCAGTTCGATCGATGCCGGTAATATTCGTAGGTCAGCTTGGCAACCACTGGCGAAAGCACCACCAGAGCAATCAGGTTGGGTAATGCCATCAAACCATTCAGGGTATCGGCAAGCAACCAGATAAAGTTGATCCCTGCTTTCTCGGTATCCCCCAACAGCAACACCAAGGGCCCGACCATGACAGCGATCACCCATAGAATGCGATAGATCACAACGCGCTTTGCTCCAAATAGATATTGCCAACAACGTTCGCCGTAATAGCTCCAGCCCAGAATCGTGGTGAATGCAAAAACCACCAACGAAAATGCCACAATATATTCGCCAAAAGGCAATACCGAACCAAAAGCAAGCGCAGTGAGATCGACACTGGTCTCACCCGTAGTCCAGACACCGCTGATAACAATCGCCAACCCAGTAATTGAGCACAGAATCAACGTATCGATAAAAGTGCCCAACATGGCTATACTTCCCTGCTGGACTGGGCTCTCTGTCTGAGCGGCAGCATGTGCAATAGGCGCGCTTCCCAAACCAGCCTCATTGGAAAATATCCCACGCGCAACCCCAAACTGCAACGCTAACCAGAAGGTAGAGCCAGCAAAACCTCCCGCTGCTGCTTCACCTGTGAACGCACTTTTGACAATCACCATTACCGCACCGGGGATTTCCGGGATATGCAAGCCCAGAAATATCAGACCTGCTGCAACATAGCTAAGCGCCATGATAGGCACCAGTCCGGTCGCTACCCAGGCAATGCGTTTGACACCTCCCAGAAGCACGGCCCCGACTAGAAGCCCCAGCAGGACCGAAGTCCAAACGGGCGGAAGGTGTAACCTGTCATCCAGGGCATCTGCTATTGCATTGGATTGCACCATGTTGCCGATACCGAAACCGGCAACGGCGCCGAAAAAAGCAAACAAGCCCGCCAGCCAGAACCATTTTTTACCCATACCATTGCGAATATAGTACATGGGCCCACCGATGCTGCGACCCTCTGCATCCTGTTCGCGATAACGCACCGCCAGAACGGCTTCTGAGTATTTAGTAGCCATCCCAAACAATGCGGTCATCCACATCCAGAACAAGGCACCAGGGCCTCCGATGCTGATAGCAGTAGCTACGCCGGCGATATTGCCAGTTCCCACAGTAGCGGATAAAGAAGTCATCAACGCACTGAATGGGCTAATATCACCAGGGCCGTTAGGCCGACGGCCCTGCCATAATAGGCGGATGCCATAGCCGAGCTTACGTACCGGTATGAACTGCAACTGTATGTTGAGTAGCAGGCCCACACCTAGAATACCCAGCAACACGGGCCCTTGCCATATGAAGCCATTTACAAGGGAAAGGATTCCCGCCAATTCATCCAGATTAATCATGGCAATTTCTCTAATCTAACAATTTTCAAACTTAGCGATACAATAAGCTGTGCATCGATAATCTCATGCTCATTTTAGGAACCATCAAGTCTTAAACACACCCTATAAAAAATATCCCTGCATATCTGGAATAAACCAGCCACCTGAACCCTGCGGAACATTCTCATAGCCCACGAGCAAGCCTCAGCTAATAAACCCTACGCCCTGAATCAGAAGCTGGCTCCAGCCTCTGTGGTGCATCTCAATACACGTAGCACCCTCAACCCAGAACAGGCATGGGCTCTTTATCAGGCAGGTCCTGCTGCCTGGGCTGAGTGGGTCCAGCTGAACTTCAACAATCCTGATGCCAGAATAGATTTTTCCGGTACGACCTTTACCGAACCCGCACTATTCACCAATTTCCCCTTTCTGCGCAATACCAACTTTGAAAGGTGCGTCTTTGAACAAACAGCAGATTTTACTGGTGCAACCTTTGCAGGCCAAACCAACTTCAAAGACTCCTATTTCGCTAAATCGGCTATTTTTTCTCACCTTATAGGCACGCACCACTACAGCGACTTGATTTTTCAAGGAGCGGTGTTCTGTAGTTCATTCAAACTGTCAGCCAGTGCTGTTTTTAGTATCCCACCGGATTTTACCCAGACAACTTTCCAACAACTTTTTAGCTTAGCCGAACTCAAAATCGCCGCAGTAAAAGCACCGAATCCAGATCATGCACTTCGGTTCAAGCGCCTCAAGCAATTGGCTTTAGAAAATAAAGAGTTTCTGACAGCAGAAGATTTTGCACTGCAAGAAGCTCTTTGTAAGAAACATCTATTTGGCATACGCCTGCTTGCTTTCAAACAACTCAAGCACAGGATACGCATTACATGGCGTAGATTGAATACCCCGATCACGATAACATCTCAAGATAACAGAACCACCAGTGCCGACCCAGCTGACCAACAAGCCAGCGGCGAAAACCAACAACGTCCGCTGTTCGTCCGACACTACAAAAAACTGTCTAGTCTGGTACTGGTTCTCGTTGCTACGGGCTTAATCGCCACTGGTACTGTGGATTGGAAAACGCTTCAGAACCAGTTCCAGTCTCTCTCTCTTGAAAAAACTCTGCCAGCGGAATGGGCGAATCGTCTGGGTGCAGAATGGGTGGCTCTTATGGATGCGGAGCCTCAGACCACACCGGACCAGACACTCAAACCCAGCAGCCTACCAACGTTCTCTCTCGATCCCGCAAGCACGATGGCGCTGTACCACCAAGGCGTAGAGCAATGGAACCTATGGGTGCGACACCATGCGCAAAACCCCGACATAAAGGCCAGCTTTTCAGGGCTGACTTTTACACAAGATGCAGATTTTGCAAATTTTCTGTTACCCCCTAACACTCTCTTTTCTGGCACCACATTTGAGCAGACTGCCAACTTTCAACACGCACGCTTTCTTGGAACCACGCTCTTTGATTCAGCAGAATTCAAACAAGAGGCAAATTTTACGCTGACACAATTTACAGGACGCACCAGCTTTCAGCGAGCCAGATTTCTTGAGCAGGCCACGTTCCGCAACGCACAGTTCATAGAAACTACCAGCTTTGAACAAGCTCAATTTTTTCAAGAACTGGATATGCAAGGCGTACACTTTATAGCGCATGTTTCTTTCGAGCAGACCGAACTGTCAAAAGCCAGCAATTTCACACACATCCGATTTCTGGATACCGCCAGCTTTGCAAATACCCACTTTGCCAATCAAGCGAGCTTTCAATCCAGCGCTTTCAAGCACATCGCTTCTTTCAGAGCGGCTACATTTTCAGAAGATGTATTTTTTAATGAAGCCACATTCAGCCGTGGAGCCGATTTTATCCATGTGATTTTTCTCAAGAGCAGCAGCTTCAGGAATACCATTTTTGGCGGCAAAGCAGATTTCCGCCAAAGCCATTTCACAGGATCCAGCAATTGGCAGAACGCACTGTTCCAAAATCAAGCGCACCTCAGCCACTCTCAATTCAACTCGATTACTTCATTTAAAGAAGCTTCGTTCAGAGCAGTCAGCTTCGCAGAAACCTTATTCTCTGGGCCTGTCAGCTTCCGAAATTCCCAGTTCTTTGAGCGGGTTAACTTTTCTGGCTCTGAATTTTTTAGCGACGCTTATTTCACAGGCGCATACCTAGCTTCTCCCAGCGATATTCAGGTTGCGACATTTTTTGCCAATGTCTACCAGCCTGAGCTCCAGAATCAAAACAGCGCACACTCTGGAAACCTCACCAAGTAAGAGCTGTAATAACTGCTGCTGACTTGCCGACGCAACCAGCAATATGCCTCCTCGCTTGCCTCTCATCCGTCCATCTACTAACATAGATAGGTAGAGTGCTTCAAGTAACTGATTGAAAAGATCTTTTTCGATCAGATCCGTGCATTCAGGATGAATCCAGGCTGATATTGCAAGATATGTCACAGATATTGAAAAGTCACGAGGCTTTGGAGCTCTATGCACAAGGACGCAATAGCTGGAACCAATGGGTAAACGAGCATCCATCGGCAACCATAGATTTCTCGGGATACAAATTTACCGAAGAAATGAACTTCAACCGTTTTATTTTTCCAGCTGCAGCTATTTTTGACAGCACCCGCTTTAGTCAGGCAGCGTATTTCAAAAACGCGATCTTTCAGGGGACAACCGGCTTTCTCCGAGCAGACTTCGCTGCCAAAGTTGATTTTGAGGCAACTGAATTCAGGCGTATGGCACGATTTACGAACGCCAACTTTGCCGCTGATACCAATTTTTCCGCGACCCATTTTGTCGAAGATGCCTATTTTGGCGGCAGCTCTTTCAACGCTGCACTTAGCTTTGAGGGCGCCAAATTTTCCGGGCTCGCACGTTTCACGAACTTGAATTTAAAAGGCGCACTCAGTTTTTCGCGCACGACTTTCACTCATGACGCCTTCTTCACCAACACCATCTTCGCTAAATCTGTCAGTTTTGAAGGCACCCGCTTCCATGAATTGGGCGATTTCAGCGAGACCAACTTCATGGAAGCAGTGCATTTCAGCCAGATGGAGTTTTCACAACTGGCCGACTTCAGTAGTGCGCAATTTTCTGAATCCAGCGAAGGCCTAACTTTCAATCGCTCCAATTTCGGTAGAGAGATCAAACTTACAAAAACAGCCTTTAATCGCAAACCGCATTTCATGAATTGCCATTTCGGGGCAATAGATCTCGTCGATACCGACTTTTCCCAAGGTCTCTGTTGCGACAACAGCATCTTTCAACAACCCGCCTTCTTTAATTCCGCTTCCCGATTGGGTGCTGTTTCTTTTGCCTCCTGCCAGTTTCATCAAGAGGCTGATTTTAGCCATCAAACGCTTGTGTCAGCAGATTTTCAACACACTACCTTCAATAAAAGCGCCCTGTTTGATTACGCTATCTTTGAAGAATCTTCTTCTTTTGCACACTGCATGATGGCACATGCAGGTTTTGAAAACTGCGTATTCAATCAAGATGCCAGCTTCAGCGGTATTCAGGCAAATGGTCAGATCAATTTCCAAGCCTGCCGCTTTGCAGAGGCCACCAAGTTCGTAAAAACGCATTTTGAATCTGGCGTTGACTTCACAGCCTGCCAGTTCAATCATTCTTATTTCAACAAAGCAAGTTTTGCACAGCCGCTGGATTTGAGTGCAACCGAGTTCAAAGGTGATGTCCAATTTGCTGGCGCAATCTTTCAAGGCGAGTTGAAGCTTGGATACCACGAACTGACGAATGCTGTCTTCAGCAATGTCGAATTCAACGCAGATGTCGATTTCAGCAATATTACATTTCGAGAGGAGGTGCGTTTCACTGGCACAATCTTTAGAAGGAATGCCCTATTTTCGCGCCAAAACCTGCCTGACTCCTATTTCAATTATGCTTTGTTCGAAGGAACGGCAAATTTTGAAGATGTGCGGTTTAACGGAATCACAAGCTTTATCAAGACCGAATTCAAATCCGATGCCATTTTTGCTAAGGCCAATTTTGAGTCCGGCAATTTCCAAGGCACCAAATTCTACCAAAACGCCATCCTGATCAAGAGCAGGTTTAAAGAAGAACTCGATTTCAGAGATACGCGTTGCGAAGAGGAATTGGATTTTTCGCAAGCCCGTTTTCAAAATAGAGCTCTGTTTGATAATTGCCATTTCAAGGCAGCCAACTTCTCTCAGACACGCTTTTCCAAAGATACGGAATTTAAAGACGTTCTGTTTCAACAAGACGCTCTGTTTCTACAAGCACAGTTTCAAGGCACCGTGCTATTCAGCGATTGCCTGCTAACCAATGCAGATTTTGGTCGTGTGCGTTTTTCCAATGATATCGACTTCAGCGGCATTGATTTCCAAGGCACCCCTAAATTTCGACATTGCCATTTTGATCGCCATATCTACTTCGGCACCTGCATTCTCAACAACGTCGATTTCACCGATTCGCAGTTTATGGAAAGCGTAGACTTTAGTTCCGTCTCTTTTGAGGGGGCAACCATGTTCAAACACTGCCGATTCGACAAGTGGGTCTACTTCGGCCAACAAATACTCGACAGTGCAGACTTTACCAATGTGCGATTCGCTAAGAACATAGACTTTAGCAAGATTACGTTCAAAACAAGAAGCAATTTCACCCGCACTCAATTTAATCGTGAAGTCTATTTTGGTAGTTGCCAAATGAACGAACCGAATTTCAGCAACGCCTGCTTTACCGAATATACCGACTTTAGCCAGACGATGATCGTTGGATCGGCGAAGTTCACCGGCGCACTCTTCAAACAACCTGTTGTATTTGGTAGCCACTCACTTGACAATACTGATTTCAGCCGCGCTCGCTTTCATGATTATTTAGATATCAGCAGTCTCACGTTCACAGGCACTACATTGTTTATAGGCGCACAGTTTGAAAAACAACTGCTGTTAGGACAATGCCAGTTCGAAGACTTAGATTTCAGTGAGGCAAAATTTAAAGAAATCGCTGATTTCAGCCGTATCGGCATCAGCGGATCCACACGCTTTGCAGATGCGTACTTTGAAAAGCACGTGTTCTTCGGCAATTACACGTTAGAAAATGCAGACTTCAGCCGCGCCTACTTCGCAGCAAATATCACCCTAGACCAGATTAAATTCACAGGCACTACCAGCTTTGCAGGCACCCAATTTGAGAAAAACGTATTTTTCGGAACATGCCAATTTGAACATGCAGACTTCAGCCATGCCCGATTTACCAATCACGTTGATTTCAAACAAACCCAATTCAAAGCCCCGCCAACCTTTACGCACACCAACTTTGAAAAAGACCGAGCCTTCAGCGAAAGCCAAAACGGGCAAATAGCCTGACTGCCTGATTAGGGACACTCTTAAACCAGCCAACTTCGCAACGCTAAAATAGTAGTGGCACACTACACTTGGACCCACCTGGTACTTTGAATCCTTCTTACACTTTCTACAGGTGCTCTGTCGCCCGCCGCACTGACCTTCTAGAACTCCTGTAATGAAAATATCGGGAGGTCGATGGCGCGGGCATCGGTTGCCCACTGCCCCAAAAGGAGTCCGACCATCAACAGCACGCACGCGATTGACTCTGTTTAACTGGCTAGGGAGCCAAATCATTCATAGACGTTGTCTTGATTTATTTGCAGGAAGCGGCGCGCTGTCCTTTGATTCTCTATCCAGAGGGGCAAGCCATGCTACGCTGCTGGACCCCAACCCGCAATGTTGCCGCCGTATCCGTCAAAGCGCCCAAGCATTAGGTTGCGCAGACGACATAAGCTTGATTTGTGCGGACAATCGAGCTTGGCTACCCAGATGCAAAAAACCACTGTCGGGCTGGAATCTGATCTTTATCGATCCACCTTGGCACATGAAATCGATCACCGCACAGTTGCAGGCGCTCACGAAACGCCAACTGGTATCACCAGATGCATTGCTCTATATCGAATCGCCACCAGACGCCTTTCAACCTCTCGGGCCTTGGCAACTGGATCACGAGTCGACTCAATCCGATATTTCTATGCGGCTCTACTCTTATACAGAGATATGACATCAGACAACACTAGCCACGCCATTCCAATCGCCACTCGAGCGAGTCCTTTGGCACAAATTCAAGCACAACAAGTAGCTGATGCCCTGAGACAGTACTCCCATGGTCGAATGCATGGCGTCCTAACCCCTATGACCACCAGCGGAGATTTGCACAGCTTAGCCTCAAATCAACAATCAACGGCCAATAAAGAGGCCTTTGTCGCTGAAATTCGTCAAGCTGTTCTTAATGGCTCATGCCAGCTTGCTGTACATTCACTGAAAGACCTACCCACACAACCTGTACCCGGGCTTACCACCATAGCAATTACCGAACGGATCTGCCCTCAGGATGCCGTAATCAGCCAAAAAGGACGCACCCTGGCAGACCTGCCTGAAGGCGCACGGGTCGGGTTTTCCAGCCTCAGGCGTAAAACGCTCCTTCATCAATTCAGACCAGATTTACAGCAGGTGCAAATACGCGGCAACATCCAGACACGCCTGCAGAAAATGGAACAAGGGGCATGCGATGCCTTAATACTGGCAGCGGCTGGTCTCATTCGCCTGGACCTCGAGCATCGTATCACGGAACTACTCCCCCTGCAATCCTGGCTGCCAGCGCCAGGGCAAGCAGCTCTGGCCGTAGAATGTCGCGACGATGACCCTCGGGCAACGCAATGGCGTACAGCTCTACAGCACCAACCCAGTTTCGTATGTACAGCTGCTGAACGTCATTTTGGCGACTATCTGCAGGCAGACTGCCACGCCCCCATAGGCGCTTTTGCTCAAATAATCTCAGGGCAAATACAGCTGAGAGGCTTCGTAGCTTCTTTAGAAGGCGACCTCTTTCTGGAAGAAGCACTGACAGGCTCGCTTGACCAAAGCGCTTCCTTAGGCCCACGGTTAGCCCATATACTGGAACAAAAAGCAGGGGTGCAACTACAAACTCTATGGAAAGTCTGAACCGCCTAAATAACCCGCGCGCACAGGTTGACAATGCCAAGCTCAGATTGCTCATTTTAGATACGGGCGCCAAGTGGAAACACGCCCTCCTGCAAAGCCCGATACAGCCTCTTTTTGCCCAAGTCATGCAGACTGTTCCGGTAACACAGACTCAAGAATTCCGCATGAGCGCGTGCAAAATACTCGCTCAGGCAGATGCTGCAATCGTATTCAGCCCTCTGGCAGCAAAACTTTTACTCCGAATAACAGCCGGCAACGAACACAGCCTCCCCCAGAAGATACTGGCCATGGGCCCAGAAACGGCCCGCGTTCTGCAAGTAACCCGCTGCCCTATTTCCATCCAACACCAGGGCTCTGATGCCCTGATCCAGGCAGCCCAATCGACTGGCATGAACTGCTGGAATCGGGCAGTACTGATAGGTGGGTACAACATGCGCCCAGCTCTAAAGCTCTATTTAAAATCGACTGGTGTTGACGTGCAAACATTGCATCTCTATCGCAGAGTTCCGGTACCAGCCGACCGCCAACTCTATGCGCTCTTAAACGCGCACCTTGATTGCGCTCAAGCTTTGATCTGTAACAATATCACCGCCCTGCGCCTTCTCATCTACCGTACGCAACAACTGGATTCCGCCAACCTCAGCGCACTCTATAGATTGCCCGTGATAGCAGCTTCTGAACGTATCTCTCAAATTGTGCGCCATCTGGGATTTACCCCCTCTCAACCACTGGCTGAAGGAGCTGCTCCTGTGCCGATGGTTCAAGCTGCTGTGCATGCTTTTCGGCAACTGCAAATGCGCTGAATCGGCCATCAGTATCATGAACAATCGGCACACCAAACTACTCTATACGGCCAGTATCATTGCACTAGCAACCATTGGCATGCTAATTGGATCTCTGCACTATCGTCTCAATCAAAATCAGCACGATACCCAGCAATTACAAAGCGTACAGGAGAGCAACTTCGCGCTAATCGAAGAGCAATTGCTGCTCGAAACAAACATGCTACGCAGACAATTGGATCAACTAAACGCAGAACATGCACGGCTAGCCAGACAGAACGAACAGGCACGCGAAATCCTCTATGCCCGTATCGAACAACTGGAAAATGGCTTGGATAATACCACTTACAGCTGGAAGCTGGAGCAACTCAATGCCGGTATTGCCCGAGTCGAGCAGGCCATTTATCTGCGCCAATCTGAATCGTTGATACAGCATCTCATCGACGAAATGCAACGGCTGATTGCTTTATTGCCGCCAAGTCAAAGCACGCTGCTGGAAAACGCACTCAGCCAAGATCGACAAGCCAGAAACAACCCACAGCCAAGTATTGGCCAAAATCTAGCCCAGTTGCAAGAGTTACAGACCTTACTACAGAGTTTGCCGCAACCTTGCTGTCTTCTAACTACAACACCTGCGCTACCAGAGCAACACTCGCAAAGCTGGCTGGATATCCTGACCCAAGCCTTTCGGCTCCAGCGGCTAGCCGATATTGTTCCTATCGCTGAACCAAATGCCACTGAAAAAATGCTGCTGCGCCTAAGTATGGGCCTGCAAATCGCACGCGCACGCCATGCCTTGTGGAATTACAATCAAAAAGAGTGGGGGCTGGCGCTGAGTCAGATTCAGGCCGATGCACAGCGCGCCCTACAACACGATCCATCTGGATTACAGAAGCTCCTGAAAATGGTCAAGGGCCTCCAGATAAAAAATGTCGAACCGGTTCGATTTGAGTTTAATGCCCTAAAAAGCACCCTGACTTCCACAAAGCCATCCTAAAGCAATGTACGCGCAATTGATCCTCATCGTGGCACTGGCAATCTGGGGCTTGGGTCTGTTGCCTCTGCCGCGTGGCTATCTATTGATCCAATTGTTTGGCTGGCAGTTTGAAACCTATCTGTCTACACTGCTGTTGGCAGGGGCAGTGGCAGGCGCCATGTATCAGCCGCTCAAACGCTGGATCATGATCCCGATAGGCAAATTGACTGAATGGCGCCACTACGACGCCCAGCAAATTTGGTTGGCTGGCCTTTCTGGATTGCTAGAAGAAGATTGGCAGTTGCTGCAATCCATGAGCTCTCATTTCGACCTGACGGACCCTCAGTACAAAATGCTCCAAGCTCTGATCCTGATGCATCAAGGCCAACCCGCCAAAGCCGCTCAGCAGTTCAAAGAATTGGAACAACGCAGCCCTCTAGCTAAAGCGGCCCGCCTCAAGCGCATTGAAGCACTATGGAAAAGTCAAAACCCGCAAGCTGCACATAAACTACTCAAACAGACATATGCCCCCTCACAGGGCACAGCTTGGTTAAAGCTGCAACTGCAACTACTGATTGCAACTAATGCTTGGGACGAGATTCATGCTCTGCTAGACCAGATGCCAAAAAAGCGGCTCTTGTTACCTGAACAAGAGCAGGCGAAGCTCCTTGTGCAAGTCAAGCAATACAAGCTGACGCAGTCCGAATCACCGGAACTGATCTTACAACGCTGGCACTCATTGACTGAGTTTAGAGAAAGACAACAGACACTCGACATCGCCGTGAAACGCTTGTTCGAACTGGGGAGCACCGATCTGGCTGCTACACTCATCGCCGAACAACTAGATGGCGAATTGCGACAGGTGGCCTTGCCGCTCTGTTTCGAACTGCCCCCGGGCGCGCAGTGCCAAAAACCCCTAGAGGTGCTGTTGCAAATTACCGAGCGCGAACAACACAGCACTCCCGTACTCAAAGCAACAGCTTGGCTACTGCTTTGCACAGAAAAACAGTCAGAGGCTTTAAAAATATTTGATCAATTAACAAGGTCGGCATGATTTTTTACAGATTGATGTCGTAAAAATGGAGCGCTAATTGCCCTTTCAGGCGATTTTATTGAACAATCCGAGCTAACCATGCGTTTTACCCATAAAACGCGCAGAAATCGCAAATTTGAACACCTTTTTGCATTGATAGCGAAAAATCTACAGCATTTAGTAATCTGGGACTAGTCAGTAGAGCATATCGCTAATAATCCGGATACAAAAAATCCCTAGTAGCCGCCCAAAGACAAATTCAGAACTGCAAAGGATTGAGCTGTCTCACCACAACCATCTTCTTGGGCAGCATCAAAACAATCAGGCGGTGGATGACACAGCAGCTATGCCTGAGCCGACTGACACTATTCCATGTCTTTTAAATCAGCAGAACACTAAACGGCAATTCCACATGCTGGTTTCAGGCTATTGACCGGTGCCTATCTGAGCACAATAGAAACCATTAGCATACACCGTGATATCTTCTAGCCCCCAGCTGCCCAAGATACATTTTTTGGGTTATACTTGCTCTGCTAAGACAAAAATGCCGCCTTACCTTGAACTCTCAGCCTGATCCAACTGATCGGTTGTCCTTTAGTGCCACCCCTAGTTATATAGCTTATATGGTATTTTCTGCCGATTGCGATTGCCTGTCGGCTAATAGCCGGCTTGATCCCTGTGCTTCAATCACCTGACCCTAGATGAGCCAAAAACCTTACTCTGAAGACCCCGTCTGTCCGCAATGCGGTTCGCACTGGATGCCAGCATCACGAAGAATCTGGATCGAGGGCAGCAGATCAGATATCCAAGTTCCAGCGCGTGAAATCAACTTACAGCCTACCCAAGGCGATTCAGGAACCCACCACAACCCGTCTTTGCAAGTCTATGACTGTTCTGGCCCCCATGCAGAACAAGACACCGATCTGCGCAAAGGCATCCGCAAATTGCGCCAACCTTGGATAGAAGAGCGCAACGACACCCAAGAGGCTGCTAGCCGACAAGTACAGCCTGAATACCATTCCCCTATACAGGAAGGGCTGAAATTCCCGCACTCCGTGCCGTGTCGCAAAGCAAGGTCTGGCCAGAATGTCACCCAGATGCACTATGCCCGACAAGGGATCGTTACTCCGGAAATGGAATTTGCTGCCATCAGAGAAAACATTGGCCTCACGGAAGAAAGACCGTCCACTATGGGGAAAAAACATGCCGGCAATGCTCAAGGTGCGCAATTACCTGCAAGGGTTACCCCGGAGTTTGTACGCCAGGAAATAGCCGCAGGGCGGGCCATTCTTCCAGCCAATATCAATCACCCTGAAAATGAGCCTATGCTTATAGGGCGTAACTTTCGTGTCAAAGTAAACGCCAACATAGGCAACTCAGCCGTCCTCTCCTCTATTGACACAGAAGTAGACAAATTGCTTTGGGCGGTTCGCTGGGGAAGCGATACGGTGATGGACCTATCTACGGGCAAGTCCATACACGAAACCCGAGAATGGATCATACGAAACTCGCCAGTACCTATAGGCACAGTACCTATCTATCAAGCATTAGAGAAAGTCGAAGGACGCGCCGAACTGCTCAGCTGGGAACTGTACCGTGATACACTCATTGAACAGGCCGAACAGGGGGTCGATTATTTCACCATTCACGCAGGCGTGCTGCGCGAATTTGCCCCTCTGACCGCTAACAGGATGACTGGCATCGTATCCCGAGGTGGTTCCATCATGATGGCATGGAGCCTAGCACACAATCAAGAGAACTTCCTGTACACCCATTTCGATGAAATCTGCGATATTATGGCTTGCTATGATGTCAGCTTTTCACTTGGAGACGGGTTACGCCCCGGAAGTATCGCAGATGCCAATGATGCCGCTCAAATGGCAGAGTTACGCACATTGGGTGCGTTGACGCAACAAGCTTGGGACCGTGATGTCCAAGTCATGGTGGAAGGACCTGGACACGTTCCTATGCACCTGATCGCCGAAAACATGGAAGCAGAGCTTGCGCTATGCCACCAAGCCCCCTTCTACACACTAGGCCCGCTCACCACGGACATAGCCCCAGGCTATGATCACATCACCTCCGCAATCGGAGCGGCCATGATTGGCTGGGCCGGGTGCGCCATGCTCTGCTATGTGACCCCCAAAGAACACTTAGGGCTCCCCAATCAAGAGGATGTCAAACAAGGATTAATGGCATACCGAATCGCTGCGCACGCAGCGGATCTGGCCAAAGGGCACCCCGCTGCCCAAAACCGCGACGATGCTCTTTCCAAAGCACGGTTTGAATTCCGCTGGGAAGACCAATTCAACCTGGGATTGGACCCTGAAACTGCACGCTCTTTTCACGATGAGTCCCTGCCCAAGCAAGCCGCCAAAGAGGCACATTTCTGTTCGATGTGCGGACCCAAATTCTGTTCCATGCGCATTTCGCAAGACATTCGGCGCTCGTACCCTACCGGTCGCGTTCCAGATGAACATTAGATCTTGGCGCTTCACGCGCTAATAGATCAAGCCAACCCAACAACTGATTCAACGAGGATAAAAGATGATCAAAGAAGGTGACAAAATGCCCGACGTCCGTGTCAAACACATGGATCATAAAGGCCCGGTAGACGTTTCTCTGCCCGACCTGTGCAAAGGTAAAAAAGTCGTAATTTTTGGAGTACCGGGCGCTTACACCCCTACCTGTAGTCTGAAACACCTACCTGGCTATGTAGAACACGCAGAAGAAATGTTCAGCAAAAACGTAGATGTAATAGCCTGTATATCCGTCAACGATGTCTTTGTCATGGATTCTTGGGGTAAGGATACAGAAGTCAAAAATAAAGTCATGATGCTCTCAGACGGCAATGCAGAATTTGCAGAGCGCACCGGTTTAGAAATGGACGGCAATGCGTTCGGCATGGGCAAGCGCCTGCAGCGCTTTGCGCTGATTGCTGAAGATGGCGTAATCACCCTATTACATATTGAAAAGCCCGGTGCTTTCGAAGTCAGTAGCGCCGAAGCGGTCTTGGCAAAGCTATAAATCTACTGCCAGAGGTGGCGGGGGTTGCTCACACAACGCCCGCACCCAAACCGGAGAGCCGCTAGAGTCAGCCACTGGCAAAAAATTAAGGAAGTACTGCGTCATGACCTTCAAAGCATGCTTAGCCCAGCGCCGACGCCGAGTCCTCGAATCATTACCGCCCGCCAGTCTGGCTCTTATCCCAGCTGCGCAACTCGCACAGCGTAGTGCAGACACCTATTTCCCATTTCGCCAAAACAGCGACTTCTATTACCTCACCGACTTTACCGAACCGGATGCTCTTTTGGTGCTCAGTTCTGGTCTAGACGCCCCTGACGAAGTACTGTTTTGTGCCCCTAGAGACCCGCTCAAAGAGCGCTGGGAAGGTGAAATCTTGGGGCCTGAGCGAGCGCACGAGCAGCTGGGGATTACGACCTGCCTGCCGCTGACAGAACTCAAGCAGCTGTCCGAATGGATGGCCGGGTGCACGCAACTGTATTGGCCTGCCGCCAACCACGCAGAGAGTAAGGCTGCCCCTTTTTTAGAGTCTTTACAAAGCGCACCTGAACTATTGAATCTGGACGACATACTGCATGAGATGCGGGTGATCAAAGATCCATACGAGCTTGACCGAATGCGGCAAGCGGCAACCATTACCGACCGAGCCCACAGACGTATGATGCGCAAAGTGCAGGCCGGCATGCATGAGTACGAATTGGAAGCAGAAGGGCTCTATGAATTTTCTAAAGCGGGCGCACGCTCCCCAGCCTATGCATCCATCGTAGGCGGTGGTGCCAATGCTTGTGTACTCCATTACACAGCCAACCAAGCACCTTTAAACCCCACAGATCTAGTACTAATAGATGCTGGCTGCGAATGGATGGGCTATGCCAGTGATATCACACGCACATTTCCCGTATCCGGCCGCTATTCGCCGGAGCAAAAAGCGCTCTACGAAATTGTTCTGAACGCTCAACAAACCGTGATTGCTGCGTTGAAGCCTGGGCTTCCCTATCCGCAAGCGCAAAACATTGCCATTAAAACCATCACAGAAGGCTTGGTTCACCTAGGAATACTCCAAGGCAGCATGGACCATCTGCTGGAAACCGAAGCTTGGCGCGCATTTTACATGCATCGAGTTGGCCATTGGCTTGGCATGGATGTACACGATGTAGGGAGCTACGAACAGAACGGGCAGCCTCGGTTACTAGAGCCCGGCATGGTCATGACAGTAGAGCCGGGTATTTATATTGATCCGCAAGCAGATGTGGCCCCGCAATGGCAGGGTATTGGCATCCGCATTGAAGACGATTTGCTCATTACTGAACAAGGAGCAGAAATTCTGGGGGCCGCACCGCCCAAAAGCATAGAAGACATCGAGCACCTAATGGCATCGGGCTAAAACCGTGGCTTGCAAAATCGTCATCTCTGGTGGGGGGACCATAGGAGCCTCACTGGCTCTGATCCTGACCCGAACCCTTCCTCAAATTGAAGTACATCTGGTAGAGCCTCGGCCTGCGGATGCACAGGGCGATTTCTCTTTCTTTGTTAAAGGCGGCGGTAGGGCCTTGGCGCTATCGCAAAGGAGCACAGACATCTTAAAAGAAGCAGGCGTGTGGCAAAGCGTCCACAAGATCTGCGTCAAACGCATGGAAGTGTTAGATGCTCTCAGTAACGGGCAAATTCACTGGCCACAGCTTTTTCCATTCAATAGCCCAGCCACTTTAGACAATAAGCCTCTGGCTTGGATTGTATCGGAGGACCAGTTGCGCTCTGTGCTCTGGAGTGCACTCAGAAACAGCGACCATCCAGGTTTGGTACTACACGAGAATCAAACCTTGGTTGGTTTTTCCCAGACCAGCCAGCTCGTCAAATGCCAACTCAGTTCAGACGAAACTTTAATGGCGCATTTAGCCATCGGCGCTGATGGAACGCACTCGCCATTACGTAGCTTGGCCCAAATCCCCGTTACTGAACGCATAACTGGACAATCTGTACTCGTAGCCTCTATCCAGACATCGCGCTCGCATGACAACACGGCCAAACAAATCTTTACGCCTTCAGGCCCTATCGGACTGCTGCCCCTAACTATAGACGGCGATGACCACTGGTACCACATGATCTGGTCTGCACCCTCAGATCAAATCAATGCACTGGCCGGTCTCGGGTTTCAGGATTTTGCCCGCGCCTTTGCCCATGCTGCGGACGGTATCGTTGGGGATTGTCTCTGGACCAGCAACGCCAAAAAAATTCCCATTAATATTCGCACATCTGAAACAATATGTGCATCCGGGCTGGCTCTGGTTGGCGATGCCGCACAGAATTTGCATCCTTTGATGGGGCAAGGGTTCAATTTAGCACTGGCAGATGTACTCTGCTTGTGCCACATGCTGAGAGCAGAACTGAGCCAGCAGCCTCCAGCCTCCATCCAACCGGCATTGCAGCGCTACCAGAGGCATCGAGCTTTCGAACATTGCCTTTGGAGCCAGACGGCTCATGCACTATTAAGTCTGTTTACCGACCGCAAACCCGCGCCCTCTTTGTACACTTGGGCATCGGGCGTTGCTATGAATGCCGCTCTGTCCGTTCCCGGCGTGACAAATCTGCTGCAAGACTTTGCTGCTGGAGATGTCCGGCTCTGGCAACGCTCGTCCGATACAGATTCAGGCTAAAAAAGCAGCAGCAAAGTCTCACCACCCCGTATAAAATAAGCAGGAAGTGATCGTTCAGCTAATCAGCTGACTTTATTGGTGCTGTAGCTAAGAATACTATGTCAAGAATCTGTCAGGTGACTGGGAAACGCCCTCTGGTAGGGATGCGCGTCTCACATGCGCATAACCGTACTAAGCGCCGCTTCCTACCGAACCTTCACCGAAAAAAATTCTGGCTAGCCTCAGAGAAACGCTGGGTTGCACTTCGCGTGTCTAACAAAGGCCTCAGAATCATCGACCGAAATGGTATTGAGCAGGTAGTTTTAACACTCCGGGCCCAAGGCCAAAAAATCTGAAGACACAGGACCTGAACCCATGCGAGAAAAAGTAAAGCTCGTATCTACAGCAGATACTGGCTATTTTTATACAACGGATATCAATAAAAAAGCCCGCCAGCAGGGGCAACAAAAGCTGTCCGTGAAAAAATACGACCCCAAAGTACGTAAGCACGTCCTTTTCAAAGAAGAAAAGATGAAATAGATAGATCTACGCCGGATCTACACTGCAGCTTAAGTTTGCAAAAAATTGCCTACCATCCTTTATCTGGCGTCGCAATCTTTCAGACGCCGGCAATTGCTCAGCGAACTGGGAATCCAATTTGAGTTGCTTGAAAACTCCATTGATGAAAGCCGCAAAGAGAACGAACCCCCCAAGGTAATGGCCGGCCGGCTGGCAACAGAAAAGGCAACCAGTGCCTGGCCCAAAGCTTTGCAAGTACATCAGGGAGACTCGCGGGAAGCAATACTGCTGGCTGCAGACACTCTGGTTGATCTGGATGGCGAACCTATCGGCAAACCCGACGGTCACGAAGAAGCTAGAGAGATACTCCAGCGGCTTTGTAAGACTCCGCACCTGATCCATACGGCCATTGCGGTACTGAACGTGTCTCAAGGCCTATCCAGCCTAACGCTGGAAACCAGCACCACCCGAGTCTTTATGAAAGAACCTGCCCCCGGCTGGGTTGACTACTGCGCCTCTGTGCCAGAAGCCTTAAATTGCGCAGGCGGCTATGCGATTCAAGGAGCTGCTGGGCCGCTAGTGGAGCGCATTGAAGGCTGCTTCTATACAGTGGTAGGCTTGCCTTTGGCAAAAAGCTGCACTTTGCTACAGTCTTTCGGTGTGCCGATCCTGAAATCAATTTAGCTGCGAGCAGCTAAGCGGAAAAACCCGCAGCAATCCTCCGATTACTTTTTTGCGTACACCAGTTTCAAAGTGCTGCTGGCCTTGACGATCAGCCGATCACGCTCCGCCTCTGGATCCTTCTGATACAGTTCAGCCTCTAGATACGCAATGGACTTGCCTACTTTTAGTGGCCAGGCTCTGGCACGCAGTTCACCGGGATGAGCGGGTGCTAAAAAACTCACTTTCAATTCTAGCGTAGGCGTAGCTAGCAGACCTTGTGGGCGAAGTAGTACCATGCAGCAGTGCGCCATGGTAGCGTCTACCATACCTGAGACAAAGCCTCCTTGGACAATCGTTTCCGAATGGCAAAATGCTGGCTCTGCCCGATAACTCATCCACAGGGATTGTGATTCCTGCTCAAAAGACACAATGCGTCCATTTAAGGTCTGGATACAGGGTGGCAATGCCTGATTGATCTGGTCAAGGCGCTTAGAAAGCTCTGTATCCATATAGGTACCTGCTCGCAAACAATATTTTGTACTTCAATATGCGCAAGACAGCGCAAAGCGCTCAGCTACGCCGCATCGCTTCAAAAAACTCTTCGTTGTTCTTCGTTTCTTTCAGCCGTTCCAGTAAGAATTCGGTCGCAGCAATATCATCCATGGAGTGAAGCACCTGGCGCAACAACCTAATGTGCTGCAATTCATCTTCGGTCAGTAACAGCTCTTCTTTACGGGTGCCTGAACGACGTACACTAATTGCTGGGAATACCCGTTTCTCAGCGATGCGGCGCTCTAAATGCAGTTCCAGATTACCGGTGCCTTTGAATTCTTCGTATATTACTTCATCCATTTTGGAACCTGTCTCGATCAGGGCAGTTGCCAAAATAGTCAGGCTGCCTCCTTCTTCCACGTTACGCGCAGAGCCGAAGAAACGTTTAGGGCGCTCTAACGCATAGGCATCGACTCCCCCAGTCAAGATACGGCCTGAAGCAGGCTGCACCGTGTTGTATGCACGTGCAAGCCGAGTAATGGAATCTAATAAGATGATCACATCCTTGCCGGCTTCAACCAACCTTTTGGCCTGGCCATTGACCATTTCGGCTACCTGTACATGACGGTGGGCCGATTCATCAAAAGTACTGGCAATCACCTGGCCACGCACGGATCGCTGCATTTCCGTCACTTCTTCAGGGCGCTCATCGATCAACAGTACAATCAAATGACTTTCGGGGTTATTGCGCTCTATGGCGTGCGCAATATTCTGCAAAATAATAGTCTTTCCAGCTTTGGGCGGCGAAACTATCAGGCCACGCTGGCCTTTACCAACTGGAGCAACCAGATCAATGATACGGCCTGCCACATCCATGGTATTCTTCTGGCCCGTCTCCAATTTCAAGCGCTCTTGGGGAAACAAAGGGGTCAGATTCTCAAACAGAACTTTCTTGCCCCCTCTGCTTGGCTCTTCACCATTAATAGACTTGACTTCAACCAAAGAGAAAAAGCGCTCTTTCTCTTTAGGGCTGCGCAAAACACCAGAGATAACATCGCCCATACGTAGCTGGAAATTACGCACCAGGTTGGCCGGCACAAACACCCCGTCTGCCCCCGCATGAAATGAATTATGGACGGAACGCAAAAATGCTTGATTGCCCGGTTGTATCTCCAGAACCCCTTCCACTTCCAAACGATTGCCCTGCTGGACCAAGGCCTTGGCGACCTGAAACAGAATGTCTTGACGTTTCTGCCGGAAGTTGCCTTTGACACCAAGTTCTTCGCAACATTCAATCAATTCTTTGATCGACTTCTGCTTATAGGGATTTAGATTAACAAGGGGTTTAGCAGCTTCTAGCTCGCGCTCGGCTTGCCTCTCCCGCGCCGAGATTTGCACACTGGGTATATGTTTACGGTCAGTAGGCTTTGATTTACCACGTCGAGGCTGCGTTTTTCGGAATCTGCGCGGTGCGTTCTCATCGGATGATCCCCCCTCTCTACTCTGTCTGCCCTGATTAACAGGAGGTTCTGAATGCATAGATTGCGTACTCTCTTCCACTAAAGGTTGCGGATCTGAAGTACCAGAGGCGGCTTGCTGCTCCGAGGGGCTGGCAGCCGACGAGGCTGGAGATACAGAGTCTGATGCAGTAGCAGCATCCTGCCTGAATCCATCGTTTTCAGACATCATTTCGATTTCCTATTCCAGTAAAGCATGTTTGAGAGCAGGTGTAAGCTGAGGCTACTAGACAGACCGGATTCATCTCGGGTGGTCAGCGCGCTTCATCAATAAATTCTTTCAGTTCTTTCTTATTGGCAGCACCTAAACGCTGACCAACCATTTTGCCACCGACAAAAATGCAAAGGGTAGGGATGGCACGGATTTGGTATTTCTGTGCCAAATTCTGTTGCTGATCGACGTCCACTTTACCGATCATCAAGCTGTCCGGATGCTCACTTGCCAAATCTTCAAGAACAGGCGCAATGGCTTTGCAGGGGCCACACCATTCAGCCCAAAAGTCAACCAGTAACGGCTTTTCTGCGGTGGCGTTCTCGCAAGTTGTATCAAAATTATCTGAGGTCAATTCCAGTATATTGTCTGGCATGGGAAGCCTCCTGCTAACACTAATTTAAGTACAAGATAGATCAAAAATATTTGCCCTGCAAACAATACCACTTCTGCCTCTGAAAAAACGGCTCACGTCCGTGAAGAAAAGAAGGGAGGGGGAAAGACCAGAGAGTACGTCTCGGGTGCAAAATCAGCGAGCGGACACTAAATGGTGGGCTATCTGCTTTGCAAAATAAGTCAATATGCTACGTGCACCAGCACGCTTCATACAAGTAATAGATTCTAGCACAGTTGCAAAGGTCAACCAGCCTCTATCAATAGCTCCCTGCAACATGGCGTATTCCCCACTCACCTGATAGGCAAAAACCGGCACCTTGAATTCATCGGCAACGCATCTAATGACATCCAGATAAGGCATAGCCGGCTTGATCATGACTATATCGGCCCCTTCCTGCAAGTCTAAAGCCACTTCTTGCAATGCCTCGTCTGCATTTGCAGGGTTCATCTGATAAGTCAGCTTGTCACTTGAACCTAGAAGCGCCTGTGAACCTACAGCTTCTCGAAAAGGCCCATAGAAACCCGATGCATATTTCGCTGCATAAGACAGAATCAACGTATTGCACTGTTTGTGATGCTCAAGCTGCTGGCGGATGGCACCAATACGACCATCCATCATATCAGAAGGGGCCAGCACATCTGCCCCGGCAGCGACATGCGCCTCCGCCTGACGCAACAATGCTTTGATAGTGAGATCGTTGTCGACATAACCGCTGCCATCTAGGATACCGTCTTGGCCGTGAGCGGTATAAGGATCCAGAGCTACGTCTACAATGACCCCTAAATCAGGAAAATGTGTTTTTATCTGCCGGGTGGCCTGCTGGATCAACCCCTGGTCATTCCAAGCTTCAGCAGCATCAAGGCTTTTCAGATCAGGGCTAATATGAGGAAACAAAGCAATAGCAGGAACGCCAAGACCGACCAACTCCTCACATTCGCGCAAGGCTTCATCCATATTCAGACGGTCGATCCCCGGCATGCTCTGAATCGGCTGCCTGCGGATATCTGAAGTTTCAGACATAATAAACACAGGCTGTATCAAGCTGTCGATACCGAAAGTCGTTTCTTGTGTCAAACGCCGGATAAAAGCACTACTGCGGGTTCGCCTGAGGCGAGTAGACGGGAAAGCCCGACCGGCCAATTGAACCATCTGGATACCTCACTAAACCTCTTTTGATCAGTAAGCCTTAATAATAACCAGTCCGGAGCTGGTATGGCCCTCTTACATCCTCATTAATAACCTCATTGCGCTGCAAATACCATCCTATGAAACCCGAACAAAAGATCAAATATTCCCCGCTGAAACAGCTTCACGACGAGTACAAAGCCCAAACAATTACCTTTGCAGGGTGGGAAATGCCACTCTCATATACTGGCATCATCAACGAACATTTACATACCCGCAGCCAAGCTTCTCTGTTCGATGTATCGCATATGGGCCAACTGCGACTGACAGGCACCAACCCGCTTAGAGGGTTGGAACAATTATCTCCTTCTGATTTAGTCGGCCTCAAACCGATGACACAACGCTACACCCTGCTTTTAAACCAGCAAGGAGGTGCCGAAGATGACTGTATGATTGGCCGCGCCTGCCTAGAAGAGGAGACTTTTGTCTGGATGGTTGTGAACGCTGCACAAACAGCTCATGATCTGGAAATACTCAGAGCCCATCTGACAGATACATGCCAACTTGAGCTTTGGGCCGACCGGGCGTTGCTGGCGCTACAAGGTCCAGCATCCGTTCGGGTTATGAGTAAATTCTGCCCTCAAGCAGCAGAGATGCGCCCTATGGATTTGCGGGCCGCCCAGATCCAAGAGCGACCCTGTCTAATTGCCACAAGCGGCTATACAGGCGAGCTAGGATATGAAATTTCCTGCTATCGTCAGCATGCCTATGAAATCGCTTCTTTGCTAGTGAATGAAGAGGAAGTGCAACTGGCAGGGCTAGGAGCCCGTGACTCACTGCGCCTCGAAGCGGGCCTTTGTCTTTATGGACAGGATTTGCGCGCAGATACGACACCTGTAGAAGCTCAGTTGAAATGGCTGATTGCACCAGCCAGAAGACAGGGTGGTGAACGAGAAGGCGGTTTTCTAGGTGCAGAACGGATCTTTGAGCAGCTCCGTAACGGCACTACCAGACGCCGCACGGGTTTTAAGGTGGAAGGCAGGATACCAGTCCGACAAGGAGCCGCCGTGCTGAACGGCGATGGCATCCAAGTCGGTGAAGTTACCAGCGGCGGTTTTGCCCCCAGTCTGAACGCCCCTTACGCCATGGGTTACATCCAAACCGATGCCCATGATGCAAACGCCCGTTTCCACACCCAAGTCCGCAACCGGCAGATTAATCTGCAGCTGACTCGACCGGCCCAAATCAAAAATACTTGATGCCGAACCAGTAGCAGACTATATATCTACATCTGCATCCAGGGCATTGGTTTCTATAAATGCCCGCCGCGGGGCAACTTCTTCACCCATCAGCGTATCGAACAATTGATCCGTCTCCTGTTGCATCAGGTAATCTACATCCACCCTCAGCATCCGGCGCACAGCAGGATCCATAGTTGTCTCCCAGAGCTGCTCGGCATTCATTTCTCCCAACCCTTTGTAGCGTTGAATAAAGACACCCTTCTTGGCTTGCTCCAGAATCCACTCCATGCCATCGACAAAATGCTCAAAATAGCGCATCTCCGCCTTCTCTCCTGGCCCTGATTGAAAGCAGAAGTCGTTGCTTTGGCGGTAGGTTTCAAGCTCCAGAACAGTCTTCAAAAGCCGTGCGAATGAGGCAGATTGCAGCAATTCGGCATCCAGCACAACAGGAACAATACCGGGCGCATATATTTCGACCCCATAGCCCAAAATTTCTGTGTCCTGCTCAAATATGGAGGGTTGGGGCGACAATTCATCCTGTGAATCAGCTGCTCCGGGCAAATCGGGGAGCACAATCTGCCCGTCTGCATCGCCATCCTGATCAATCAAGTCTGCATCATCGTCCAAAGCTTCTGTCGCACTTGTATCTTCAGCATTCGGCGAAAAAGCAGAGTCGCTGACCGGATGCTCAAAAACTTCTTCTGGGGGTACCAGAGAGACGATTGTCTCTTCATTCCAATGCTCACGCAACAAGGGCAGGATTTCTTGAACCCAGCTTTCGACCGAGATCTTGTTCAGTTTTTGCGGCGGGAAAGGAAGCTGCTCGAGCACAGGGACCAGTTCGGGATTTAAACGGCGCATCAACTGACGCCGATACGGTTGTAAGTCGTAATAAGGTTGCAAGCAGGCGCGCAAGCTACTATCTGATAAGGTGCCTTTGTTGGCTGTTATCAGACTCGTGTCTCTCATAGCCAGCTCCATCAACCATTCATTAAAAGACACGTCGTCTTTGAGGTACATGTCTGTTTTGCCCTTGCGCACTCGATACAGGGGCGGCAATGAAATATAAAGGTAACCGCGCTCCAGCAATTCGGGCATATGACGGTAGAAAAACGACAGTATTAGAGTACGGATGTGCGATCCATCCACATCTGCGTCTGTCATGATGATAATGCGATGATAGCGCACCTTGTCAGCATCAAATTCATCGGAGCCAATACCGCAACCCAAAGCTGTGATGAGGGTGACAATGGTGTTGGATGAAAGCATCTTGTCCAAACGCGCTTTCGCCACATTGAGAATCTTACCGCGCAGAGGAAGAATGGCTTGGAAACGGCGATTGCGAGCTTGTTTCGCCGAGCCGCCAGCCGAATCACCCTCAACAATGTATATCTCAGATTGAGCCGGATCTTTTTCTTGACAATCTGCAAGTTTGCCCGGCAACCCACCTAGATCAAAAGCGCCTTTACTGCGGGTGACTTCACGTGCTTTACGGGCAGCTTCTCGCGCTTTAGCTGCCTGCATCACTTTCTCTACAATCTTGCCAGCATCTTTGGGGTTTTCTTGCAAGAATTCCATCAAGCTCCGGTAGACACTCTGATCTACTATCGGCTGCACTTCAGAAGAAATGAGCTTGTCTTTAGTCTGTGATGAGAACTTAGGATCTGGGACTTTCACCGAAACCACTGCTGTCAGTCCTTCACGCGCATCATCCCCTTGGGGTTTTATCTTGTGTTTTTTGTCCAGCTCTTCTTTGCGAATATAGGTGTTCACTGCACGCGTCAAAGCCGAACGAAATCCAGCCAGATGGGTCCCTCCATCTCTTTGGAAGATATTATTCGTGTAGCAGCGCATATTTTCTTGGTAGCTGTCTGTCCACTGCAGTGCCAACTCTACCCAAATCCCGCCTTCGCCTTCTGTCTGGATTGAGAATAAACGCGCCACCGCATTGCGCCCTTGGTTCAAATGGGCGACAAATTCACTCAATCCGCCCTCATAGTGGAACAAGTCTGTTCGTCCCGCCTCGCGTTCATCTTTCAGATGAATGGCAATCCCTGAAGTGAGAAAAGCCAATTCACGCACCCGATTGGCGATGACATCATAAATAAAGTTCAAACCGGAAAAAGTCTCTTTAGAGGGCCAGAAACGCACTTCTGTACCCTGTCGATCCGTGGGGCCGAGCTCTTCTAGTGCGGTTACAGGATCTCCATGCTGATATTCCTGATGGTAGTGCTTACCATCCCGATAAATATTCAAATTCAGCTTGCTAGATAGCGCGTTGACAACCGAGACACCTACACCGTGCAACCCGCCCGATATCTTGTAGGTATTGTCGTCAAATTTGCCGCCTGCGTGCAATATGGTCATGATGACCTCTGCGGCCGGCACCCCTTCTTCTTCATGGATATCAACCGGTATCCCACGCCCATCATCGGCAACCGAAACGGACAGATCGTCATGGATGACGATGTAAATGTTGTTGCAGTAACCAGCCAGAGCTTCATCGGCTGAGTTGTCGACTAACTCAAAGACCATATGATGTAACCCAGTACCATCATCTGTATCACCAATATACATACCTGGGCGGCGGCGCACTGCCTCCAACCCTCGCAGCACTTGGATATCTGCGGCTGTATAGTCTGGCTCTGTGTTCAAGCCTTGTTCAGTCATCAAGCTACCTCGACTAAGCGTTCGAGCGGGAATTTATGGATCGGCAAGTCCGAACCAAAATAACCATCAAATTCATCTGGATTAAGCGCAGTCATGATGGCTTGGCCGCCATGCTCTTGCAATAACGAGCAGACCGTAGCTACCGATCGGTGATCCAATTCAGAGTGTACATCATCCAGCAATAGCAAGGGCTGATATTCAAAACCAGAACGGCTCAAGCCCTTCATGTGCTCTGCCAAAAGCTTGCTCTGGCTAAATACCAAAAAGCAACCCAGCAATTTTCTCTGACCTCGGGATATGAAGCTGGCTAGCGGCTTGCGCTCTACCCAACCATTCCAATCAGCTCGATGAGGGCCCAAGCTGGAGTAGCCGAGCTTGAGATCTCGTTGGCGGCTCTTCTTCAAAGCTACCTCCAAATCTAAGCTCGAATTCCAGCCAGGTTCCAAAATCAGCTCCAGCTGGCTCTTGATAGATGCCACCCAAGCATGGCCAGCACTATCGAGCAAATCATACAAAGATTGAGAATAACGTTCGATCCAATCCATACGGGCCTGATGCCAAGCAGTACCAGCCTGATGCATCTGATGCTCCCAAGGGGCCAATCTGTCATCTGCTATGCCATTGCGCAACAGCTGATTGCGGTTACGCATCGCCAAGTCGTATCGCTTCTTGTGTTTAAGGAAATCTGGAAAGAGGATAAACAGAGCGCGATCCATAAAACTGCGCCTTAATGCTGGGGTACCATCGATAAGAGCCAGTGTATCAGCATGCAGCAATTCAACCGGAAGACTGCGCGCCAGATCCGAGGCTGCGTAAATCTTGCGGCCATTCAGCCTAAATTCAGGCTGCTGCCCACGCTGCTTAACCACACTGATCTGGCTGCCACTTCCGGATGCTGCAGACAGGTGCATGAATTTCTGCGTCCAACTGATGGCTTCATCCATCAACCGACATCTGAAGGAGCGGCCCAACGACAAAAGATGAATAGATTCTAAGACCGACGTCTTGCCGATACCATTGCGCCCCCAGAGCACATTAATACCGGCCCCAAAACCGGAGTCGGTACCAGCAATGCTAAAAAAAGAAAGAGTTTTGAAGCTCCTAAATGAGGCCAGCTCTAGAGATATTAATGCCATCTCAGATTATTACAGCCGAAGGGGCATCAGCACATATCGCAAGTCATCTCGCTCGGGGTCACGAATATCTACACTATCTGCGTCTGATCTTAAAGCATATTCTACTAAGGGGCCTGAAATATTTTCAAGAATCGCAAGCTGATAACTGACATTAAAGCCAATGCGTGCCTCTTGTCCATCAAAATTCACGCTCAAAGAATCTTCAGCCTCTTCACCAATCTGATTCGTGGTTTTCAACTGGATTCGGTCCTTGGCAACTTCCCAACTGATGGCGCCATCTTTACCTGCAATCACTTCGACACGTTGCAGGGCCGCTTTTAATTGTTCTACATCAATCATCAGGGTGCGAGCAGTACTGCGATCAGGCAACACCCGCTCGTAATCTGGATAGGTACCGCTGATCAAAACCGACTGGAGCTCTTGACGACCTATCTTGAAGAGCACGGATTGCTCTTGAAACACGACCTGACACAGAGGGGCACCGTCCTTATCGGTACTACTGGCAGAGTGATTCAAAATATAGACCATCTCTGCTACGGCTTTCTGAGGCACAATAGCTTGGATATCCTGAGAAATCTTGAAATCACCTTGCCACTGCACCCATGCCAGCCGGTGCGTATCGGTAGCTACAGCTATCAGGGCGTCCTTCTTCAGATGCAACAAGGTGCCTTTTAGGTATTGACGAAAATCGTTCGACGAGATGCAACAGCTAGTCCGCTCAAACAATTCCAGCAAGGCATTGGCGGGAATTTCCAGCTGACACGCTGCATCCGTAGAGGAATTAGGCAGTGGAAAGCGTTCTGGATCCAGACTGGACAGATTAAACCGTGAACCTGCAACTACTACTTCTACTTTGGCATCTAACATTTGAAAAGCCAGCGTAGCACCTGCGGGCGCCAAACGACAGATACTGAGTAGTTTGGCGGCAGGCAACAGCATCTTGCCAGGCGTTTCGGTATCTACAGGCACTGTGGTCTGGAGTGTGCACTGGCCATCGCTGGCCGTCATGCTCAACTCGGAGCCATCGCCATCGATACGCAACAACACATGTTCAAAAGTCTCTTGCGGCCCTTTCGTAGAAACGCGCACTGCCGATTGCAGGGCAGGTAATAATGCCTCGCGCCTGAGTTGGAATTTCATAAGATACGTACGTTTTCCTGCAGTTCTCTCAATTCACCAGCGAGAGTGGTATCCTCATCGCATTCTGTTCCTATTTTCCTGCACGCATACATCACGGTACTGTGATCTCTCCCTCCCATAATTGAACCAATCTCAGGGAAACTCTTATCTGTCAACTGGCGCAGCAAATACATCCCTATCTGTCTTGCTTTGGCTACTTGCCGAGTGCGCCGTTTCGACAGGATCTCCGCCACTCCTACATTATAGTATTTCGATACCAGCTCTAGAATGCTATCGGCATTGAGCACAGCTTGGCTACCGACTTGCTCTGTTACAGCCTCCGAGACCAGCTGGCTTATTGGAATGGTGTTACTAGAAATCTGGAGGCGGTTACGGATCTGAGCCAATATACCGTGCAGGCTACGCACATCGGAAACAGCATCGACAATGCTGGATACACAATCGTCTGGGATGGTTAGATACATCTTTTGAATCTTATCCTGCAGAACGCGCTTCTTCATATCACGATCGGGTAAATCGACCTTAACTTTCAGGCTGCGATTAAACCGGGCACGCAAATTGGCATCAATCTGCTCTTGGCTGCTAGGGTTGGTATTACAAGTCATGGCCAAAAGCCCGGAACTCTTCTCTACCAGATGGTTGTAGATGTGCGACAACTCTTCTTGGGTACGTTTTTTGGCGTTCATAAAGTGCAGATCGTCCAACAACAGCAGATCCAACCCACTGAAGCGGGCTCTGAAACTGCTGACCTCTCCAGTCTTGATGGCGTGGAACATCTGTTGAAAGAAATCCGGGACCGTCTCATAGCGTATCTTCAAATCTGGGTTCAGTTCCAGCGCCTTGTTGCCGATTGCATGGAGCAGATGCGTCTTGCCCACACCGCAAGGGCCATAAATGAGCAAAGGGTTGATATCGAGTCTACGGGTACCACCCATAGTAAAGGGTTGCAAGCTGGCCTTTGCCGCATTGATTGCGCTCTGATTAGCTAGGCCCGAGATATAGTTGGCAAAATTCAAATCGGGCAAAAGATTGACATCTTCTTCGATCGGCTTGTTTTCACCTGTGTAGGCAAAACTCATGTTGATGTTTGGAGCCACCCGGTCGATGGCCTCTGCTACATCTTTGGCATAGAAGCCATTGGCTGCCATGTAATTGTTGTAATCAGAGATCCCTAGCACCATTCTTCCTGATTGTGCTTGCGCGATTTTGATATCCGCAAACATCCGAAAATGCGAGTCAGGAACAGATTGCTTCAAGATCTGTTTGGCTTTGTCCCAAATTTCTGTATATTCATTCAGCTGCGTCATTAATTACTATCTCCTGCCCGACTTTTGTGTAATTTCTGTGTGGCTCTCTACACACCCTCATCAGTAGTGCTAAAAAGTCCTTACTTTTCTCTTGCTATCTGCTATCTTGCTATCTGCTATTCACATACCTCTTCTTGCTTGTTCAGTCTGTCAAAAAAAAGTGTGAGCGTCAACGAACAAATCTGGGAATACTTGATGAGAACTGCTCAAACAACATAGAAGTCAAACAGTTATTCCAATTTGAACCGCTGTGCTTCGCATTCTTAAAACTTCCTCTGCGCACTCCAAAACACCTCATTTTTACAGGCTTTTCATTGCAGAATCCTGCATTGGCACAGCCTGTCTGTAGCGCATAGGAGCGGCGACAAACAAGACCAAGTGCAGAAAATATACGAATATGATCTATAGATTTATTATGCATATTTACAAAGATTAAGGAACAGGCGCATACAGTAAGCCATCTTTGTTGGATAATTGGAGACGCTATCCGGCACATGAGCCGGAGCAGCAATTCCTGCCGCATTTATTTCCCTTGATCCCACTTGGCCCACTTTGTCCCTGTCAGTTCCCTTGTCTGTCTGTGATCTGACTTCCAGAGCCACATCCAAACAACTGCTTCAATCTGATTTTACTACTCTTACTTACAACCCCTAAGTTTCCAAGGTGAAGAAAAAGCAAGAAATATGTTGATTTTCAGGTATATAACACCAAGCAATCCTGTTCATTTCCAGGATATATCCTGTGGGTTATTTGTTGATTACCTCGAAGCGAAGGCGCATCCGATACAAAAAATAACCATTTTTGACATAAAACACCCCGTCTTCTATCGCAAGGGTGTCAACAGACTGCTGGTCTAAGCGTCTATTTTCTCTGTACCGGCATCATTTTCCAGCAAATGCGCCTATTTTTAAGAAGCGATTCTGGCTGTAGCGTAACCTGAAAGTACTATTTCGTCCTGTTGATTGCGCGTGTTCAATTCCAGTTCCACAATACGCTCCTGACCCACCTGCTGAATCCCTGTGACTGTAGCAGTGGCCTTCAGATCATCACCGGGCCAAACCTGACGGGTAAAACGTACGCCGAATGAGCGCAAATTAGCAAGCCCTACATAATCTGTGAGCATCTTTCCAGTCAGCCCCATGGTCAGCATGCCATGTGCAAAAACACTGGGATAGCCTGCTACCTGAGTCGCAAATACTTCATCTGTATGAATCGGATTGTAGTCTCCGGATGCGCCAGCATACTGCACAATCTGTGTACGCGTCAGGTTTTCCACCACAGCTGCGACGTGCTCCTGTCCCACAGATAGATCTTGTTCTTTAAGCATCATCTCCTCCTGGCTATGATTGATTGCATCTTTTACTGCTCGATTACTTTTTCAGTCCGCACCCCGACCGAGCGCGCAGTGACAATCAGCTTCCCTGATGCATCCCTGTATTCGGTGATCGCCTCTGCAAAAACCAGCTTGCCCGCTCGCTTGCCAGTCTTTTCCCAGGTCTTGCCTGGTTTTTCCTCAGCAGTGAGTGTCACACCGGCTTTCAGGGGATGGTGATAGGTGTAATGCTGCTCAGCATGAAGAACACCAGCATTACTGCCCGAAGAAGATGAGCCGCCCGATGCGGAGCTCGAAGCTTCTATACCGGTTGGATGTTTTCCCGACCCAAACCAAGTCTTGCCAATCTTGGGGCGCAAGGGATAGTCTGGATCGTACTGAGCGCTGGATTGTACGAAGGTAGGTGGGGCGGATACATCCCCTGCTGCATCTCCTTGTACATATGCTGTATTGGCATCTGCCAAAGAACGGGCAAACAGCAGGATCTGCCCCGCTTCAACTGGAAACTTCTTGGCGACCATAGGATTACCTGTCCCTGTATTTCGACTGAATGTCAATTATGCCATATTTTGCCTATCTGGCAACACAGCTGGCCTGCGTCGATCAGACCGTTGCACCTGAATCCAGCAAAACGGCTCCGACTGCCTGTTCAGCCTTATAGCTGGAGCGCACATGTGGGCCCGCACTAACCCATACAAAACCCCGTTCCAAGGCGCGGTCTTTGTACCTTGCAAAGTCTTGTGGCGATACCCAACGGACCACCGGTAGATGATTTCGGGTTGGGCGCAAGTACTGCCCCAAGGTCAAGACTTTGACGCCGTGAGCCAACAAATCGCCAAGGGCTTCGTCTATTTCAGCGTCCGTCTCTCCCAACCCCAGCATCATACCTGACTTGACAATCACCTCTGGACTGGTGTGGCCTGCATGAGCCAGCACGCTCAAGGATTGGTCATAGGTAGCCCGCACGTCGCGCACTGACGGGGTCAGCCGACGGGTTGTCTCAATGTTATGGGCAAAAACCCTAATACTAGTGGTTGCTACACGACTCACAGCCGATAGATTGCCGGCAAAATCTGGCGTCAACACTTCGATCTGGGTGTCAGGATTCTGGCTTTGGACAGCTTCTACACTGAGCGCAAACTGCTCGGCCCCGCCATCCGGCAGATCGTCTCTGTTGACCGATGTGAGAACGACATATTTCAACCCCATCAATCGGACTGCGCGCGCAACCTGTTCAGGCTCTTGGGCGTTAATTCTTCCCAAGGGATTGCCTGTATCTACGGCACAGAAGCGACAAGCTCTTGTACATGCAGATCCCAGTAACATAAAGGTGGCCGTACCGCGCGACCAGCATTCTGGCAGATTGGGGCACAGCGCTTCCTGGCACACGGTATTGAGTTGATGCTCTTTGACTCGCTGACGCACCTGCTGCCACTTGCCGTCCGGGTCTGGCAAACGAATCTTCAGCCAAGGGGGCTTGCGGTCAGGATCGACCTGACTGTTAGCCGAAGGCTTAACGCCGTTGCGGATGACGCGCACCCCATCCAGATTGACGATTTTGATCGATTGGTTGGAAGTCATACCGTGCTCCTAGATGCCAATGGCGTATGCAGCAATTCACTGTGAGGTGCGAAGTACTCAGTAGCCAAGCGTGCCACAACAGATTCGACGTGCTCGAGCTTGACGCCTGGGCAGTAATCACACAACTTAGCAACCGCCTGACCGGCAATACCACAAGGGTGCATCTGCTCAAAAGGCGACAAGTCGCAATCGACATTGAGACTGAAGCCATGATAACTGCAGCGCCTGTGGATGCGAAAGCCCAGGGCAGCAATCTTCTTGCGCTGAATATAGAGGCCCGGCCGCCCCGACCAACGCTGTGCGTCCACGCCAAAATGGCGTAGGCTCTGCTGCAAAAGCTCTTCCGTCCGGTAGACCAGAGTGCGAACGCCGATATTTAACCGGCCAAGATCCAGCATCAAATAGCCCACCAATTGCCCAGGTGCATGATAAGTTGCTTGGCCACCTCTATCCGTGTGCACTACTGCTATATTCTGATCACCAAACACCTGACTCGTATCGGCTTTAGCCCCCAGAGTATAGACTGGCGCATGCTGTAAGAGCCATAGGCAGTCTTGCGAATGCTTGCCCCTAGATCGACTGTAGCGCCTCATAGCACGAAGGCTGGCGCCATAGTCCAGAATACCCCAGCTTCTGGTACGCAAGCTACATACAGCAGGGCTCCTAAGCATTAAATCCATCTAATCCAGTTGCCGTATTTCTAGAACCGGCGTCTCAGTCATCTTGCGATAAGGCTCCGTTTTTTGCAAAAAAGCCTGCCATGATTGATGTACGCGCGCAAAATCAGGATCTGACTGTACCAACTCAGCTATCGAGCGCTGTGCATGCGTACGAAGTTCCAACAGCAATTCCTTGGGAAGCGGGCGCAACTCTACACCGTGCTCCTGTACTAGCTGTTGCAAGATTTCCGGGTTGCGCGCCGCGAATAAATCCGGCATATCAGCATTTGCAGCACGGGCTGCCGACTGCACAATTGCTTGAAGGTCTTGTGGCAATTCCTGCCAAGCTGCATCGTTGATCAACAGTTCCAAAGTCACTGATTGCTCGTGCCAAGCAGGATAGTAATAGTATTTAGCCACCTGATAGAAACCCATACTGAGGTCCACAAATGGATTGACCCATTCTGCTGCATCAATGGTTCCGGTCTCAAGAGCCGTGAAAATTTCATTGCCCGGTAGCTGTTGTTGCTGGGCGCCGGCTTGAACCATGACTTCTCCACCCAGCCCAGGTATGCGCATAATCAACCCGCGCAGATCGTCTGTAGTATTGAGTTCTTTATTGAACCAGCCTGCCCATTGCGGCCCGGTATTCCCTGCCGGAAAAGCAGTCAAGCCGAACGGTTCGTAAATTTCATGCCAAAGCTCAAGCCCACCACCATAATACAGCCAAGCATTCTGTTCGTTGACGGTCATGCCAAAGGGAACTGCTGAAAAAAATTGGGCAGCCGGTATCTTGCCGCGCCAATAATAAGAGGCCGAATGGCCCATGTGCGCACTGCCAGACGAAACAGCTTCAAACACTTCCAGAGCGGGAACCAGCTCGCCTGCGCCATAGACTTTGATCTTCAATCGACCTGCGCTCATGGTTTCAATGTTTCGCGCCAGTTCGTTAGCTGCTGTTCCCAATCCGGGTGAATTGGGCGGCCAGGACGTTACCATACGCCAGTTGTATGTCTGGTGCTGCTGCGCCGCAGATTGCCTATCCCCTTCGCTGCAACCTACAGTCAACAACAAGCCCAGCAAAGCGCCTGCCCAAATTCGATGCCCCACGATACCCTGATGGCCCCATCTCTTTATAGTCATGCTTTCTCCCTAATTAAGATAATAACTCTTGCCCGACACTAGCACATTCAAATGCAAAACGGCACACGCTTGTTATTCCAGACTCAAGTTAGCGTGAGAACGTAACAGCCATTTAGTCCCGTAGCTATCGAAGTGAATCTGGATTGCAGTGTCCTTGCCCTGAATACGGCTACTGACCACTATGCCCTGACCAAAAGTCGGGTGTCTGACGCTCTGCCCCGCTCTAAGAATCGGGCCTGCATGCTCCGCTGCAACAGGGTCCGGCTGCCTGTTGCGCGATGCAGCAAACTCCCCACGGAGCGGCGAATGCTGGGGTTGCTGTTCGAAGCCAGAACGATCCGTCAAACGATCTGGAATGTGCGTCAGAAATCTGGATCTGAGCCTGATATTCCCTGAACCACCCAAGGTGCGATATTGGCTCCAAGTCATGTACAAACGTTCCATAGCTCGCGTCATACCCACATAACAAAGACGCCGTTCTTCCTCTATCTCAGCGGCACCGCTCTGGATGGATCGAATATGCGGGAATAATTCTTCCTCCATACCAACCAGACACACCCAAGGGAATTCCAGGCCTTTAGCAGTGTGTATCGTCATCAAGCTGACATAATCAACGCCCTCTGTGCCTGACTCATCGCCGGCGTTGAGCACGCTGTCCGAAACAAACTGAGCCAGAGGGCTCAGACCCTCAGCAGATTCAATGGCTCCTGAGGCGAGTTTTTGATCAAAAGACACGGCTTCAGCGATCAATTCGCGCAAATTGTCTGCTTTGGACAGACCCGCTCGGCCTTCCAAGTCATCCCATTTTTCACACATGGCCAGCAAACCAGAGTGCTCCACGACTTGCTCAACCAACTGAGCTAGTGGCTGGCCTGCCTGAGACCGCAAGTGCTGAACCTTATCCAAAAACGCCTGTATGGCACCATACCGAGTACTCTTTTCAGCAACGTATATCTGGGCACTGTCCCACAGACTCTGTTTTTCTTCAGAGCTTTGGGCCATCTGATTTAATTGAGCGAGCGTCTTATCGCCAATACCACAGCGCGGCGAAGTGGCAGCTCTGAGAAACGCCAGATTGTCATCCGGTCTGTTGATCAAAGCCAGCCAAGCCATGGCATCTTTGATCTCAGTTCGGCTATAGAAGCGCGTGCCACCGAACAAACGGTAGGGAATCCGTGCTGCTCGCATGCTGCGCTCCAGCAATCTGGACTGGGCATTAGAGCGATACAAAACGGCCACACCTTTCCATTTTCCGGATTGCTCGTGCCATTGCTTCGCAATTTCAGCAACAAAATCTGCTTCGTCCGAGTCATCGCTGGCGCTGTACACCTGCAACCGGTCTCCGGTCGATTTATTGGTGCGCAAATGTTTGCCCAAACGCTCTGAATTATGCTGAATAACGGAATCTGCTGCTTCCAGGATCATCCCTGTTGAGCGGTAATTTTGCTCCAGCCGGATCACTTCAGCCGTAAGCTCGCTTTGGTATTGCCTCAGGTTTTCAACGCGCGCGCCGCGCCACGTGTAGATGGTCTGGTCGTCGTCTCCAACTACAGTAGTGATCGCACCCTCTCCTCTCAAAAGATTAAACCACTGGTATTGCATGGAGTTGATGTCTTGGAACTCGTCGACCAAAAGGCAACTGTACGCATTCTGATAATAGGCTCGAACGCTATCGTCGGTTTGCAACAGATCACAGGCTGAAAAAAGCAACTCCTCGAAATCCAGCAACTGCTCGCGTTTGCAGTGCGCCTCATACAAGTGGTAGAGGTGGAGCCATTCTTCCTCTTGCTCTGATGCCACACTATCGCCAGCTCGGATCATTTGATTTTTCTGCCGATTGATCCAATTGACGCACTGTGCAGGTGTCCAATCGGACTCATACGGGTAGTGTTCCCGCATCAACCCTTTCACCAACCGCTTCTGGTCGTCGGTATCAATAATAGTGAACCCGGGATCTATCCCTATAGCCCGCCCATGATGCAGCAAATGGCGCCGAGCGATACTGTGAAAAGTACCAATATGTAGCTTGCGAAGAGGCTTGGAATCAAAGCCGAGCAGATGGTGCAGCCGTTCTTTAAGTTCTTGCGCTGCCCGATTGGTAAAGGTGACCACCAGCATATACCGCCCTGGCGGCGTCTGATTAATCAGGTGAGCCGCTCTATGAGTCAGTACAGTCGTCTTGCCTGTGCCTGCTCCAGCTAGCACCAGGACATGTTGTCCCTCTGAGGTGACAGCTTTCTTCTGTAAACTATTGAGCGGTTGAGTCATAAATACGAACGAAAGCGGCGCGGGTCATTAGCTGGGCGGCCTTTCCGGGCAACCCAGTGCCACAGGTCACATGCCAGACTACCCATTGACCACTAATTGTAAAAGCAATACATTTAAACAGACCCACCTTTCCCAAAAGAGCCAGTACCCCTCGCTACCAAACAACGTGAAGGGTTGAACGACCAAAGCCACCCCAAACCGCCTTATTATTGCACATCCTTAATTCCAGCTGACCCTTATTCTCGTGGCAGAATCCATACTCGAACAAACCCAAAAAATCTATGACAGTCTGCGCCCCTCTGAGCAGAAAATTGCCAAGCTGGTGTTGCGTTCTCCCGACAAAGTGGTCGAGATGAAACTCAAAGACTTGGCTCAAGAAGCAGCCGTCAGCGATCCGACTATTGCCCGCTTCTGTAAAGCACTTGGGCTTGATGGCTACAAGGAATTGCGACTGAAGCTGGCCCGTAGCACACAACCCTCTACCACCTATGACCGCGCTCCTATCGGGCCGCGCGACAGTCTTACCAGCCTGAGAGACAAAATTTTCAACAGCGCCTTAGGCGTCTTGAATGAAGTGCGCGAAGAAATCGAGCTGGATGCATTGGAGCAAGCCATCCATCTACTCTCCCACGCACGCTGTGTGGAACTCTTTGCTTTTGGCGGTTCAGTACCTATTGCAATGGATTTTCAGCACAAGTTGTTTCGGCTCCAAGTCATGTCTTCTGTCTATTCCGATCCACATCTACAGAGCATGGCCGCTTGCTCGCTACAAAAAGACGATCTGGTATTCGCTTTTTCCAATTCAGGCACCACCGAAGCTCTGGTCAGAAGTATAGAAGTGGTACGTAAAGCCGGCCTGCCTGTACTCGCTATTACCCCTTCAAATACCCCCTTGGCTGAGTTGGCCAACGTCGCTCTGTGCGTTGACCCTGACGATTCTGGCCTTCTCATGATGCCTCTGTCTGCGCGGCTGGCTTGGCTAGCTATTATCGATATATTGGTATTGGGAGTCGCTCAAAAACGAGGCCCTGAAGGCCAAAAGCACCTTAATAATCTGCTACAGAACCAGCAACAATTTAGGCTCAATAAAAAAAACAAAAAAACGGACCCCCTTCTATAACTGGCTTATAAAATAACAGAGCTAGCGCCGTGCAGACGCTTGCAAAGAAAACATCAGCAGTGTACGTTGCCGGCGCCTTAACCACCTCACAGAGTAATCATTATGAGCTTTGCATCCATGGACAAGGGCACTCAGCAAGACTGGGAGCACATCGGTAAAGAACACGGACCTGTCATTAGCGCCATGCCAGAGCGCGTTGAAAATATGTTGCTCCAGCTGCAAAATCTCACTGTCGGCTTTGCGGTCGACCAGTTGGAACACAGCCTGCAAACGGCCACCCGCGCCGTCCGGGCTGGTGCCGATGAGGAAATGGTGTTGCTGTCCTTGTGCCACGACATTGGCAAAGTCATTTCAGTGCCCAATCACGCCGCTATCGCAGCCGAAATCCTAAAACCCTATGTCAGCGAGCGCGCCTACCATATACTGCGCACCCATCAAGACTTTCAGGGCAAATACTACTACCATTTCATGGGAATGCCCAATGATTTACGCAAAAACTACACGCAAGAATCTTGGTATCAGGATGCTTGCACCTTCAGCGATCAGTACGACCAAGCCGGGTTTGACCCAGACTACAACAGCTTGCCTTTGGAGCATTTCAAACCTTTGATTGAAAAATTTTTCAAAGCCCCGGGTGCAATGATTGCCACGGCAAATTGAATACAACAGGCTGGAACACAGACAACCGGAAGCACACGAAGGTATTGCTTTGACTACTCATATTCCGACAGACCGCCTGTACAACGCGAGCCACGAATGGGCTCAAACAACTGATGATGGCACGGTATTAATCGGCATCACTGATTACGCTCAGGCCGAACTAGGGGATGTTGTATACGTAGATCTGCCACAAATTGGCCAGCAACTTGCAAAAAGTGCGGCCATAGGGGTGCTCGAATCCGTCAAAGCAGTCTCTGAGATCTTTGCGCCTGTCAGTGGCACAGTGGTCCGTGTCAATACGCAACTCGATGCGCACCCAGACGCCATCAATCTATCTCCCTATAGCGACGGCTGGATTGTCGCAATCAAACCTGAGGATCCGACAGAGATCCAGCAGTTGCTTAAAGCAGAAGATTATCGCACCAAAGTCGAATAGGGCTTGTCTCACAAAACCTGCAATTGCGGTCTAGCATGTCTCTAGAATTCGATACTCTACTCCCTCAGTGGGGGTTCTCATCAGAGGTCCCCTACACAAGCTGCTCCAATGGAGTCGATAACTACACTTATCGCATTGAAGCACCCGAACAGCCGTATATTCTGGCTGCCTTACGCACTGCATCCACCCACAGACTCGAGCAGATCATCGCCTTAATTAACTGGCTGAAAAGCTGTGAATTACCTGTGGCACCAACCCTGACAACCCTGTCAGGTGCACCCTATCTCATGTGCGGCGATTACCCGGTTGTCGTACAACACTGCCTGCCCGGCGCCAGCACCAAACAGCCTAACAGCAAACAGTGTGAAAGCGCAGGGCGCATACTGGGCCACTTTCATCAGTGCACACAGCACCTGCAAGCATTGCAGAATCTAGAGGCAGAGGATTGGAAAAGCCATACCTGTGCGCTGCTCAAAAGCTATGCGCACACCATGTCTGAACCTGAACTAGAGCTCCAACAGCAGCTAATATCCATGAAGCTGGCAGAGGATTTTCCGGAAGGAGTCTTGCACAATGATTTTTTCTGCGACAATCTGCTTTTTGCAGTTCAGGAGCACAAACTCACACACCATTGCACCGGATTGATTGACTTTTATTGCATGACACGAGGTTATCTGTTGCGCGATATTGCCATCGCTCTGATCGACTGGGCCTGGGACCCACAAACCAAGCAATACCTAGCCCCCTTGGTGCGAAGCTTTCTAGACGGCTATCAGACCCAGCGGCTGCTGAGCGCGCAAGAAAAACAGGCATTGCCTGACTTCACGCTGTTTGCTGCTGGATCCATATGGGCTTACAGACTAGAACGCCTCGAACGCGGCGACTCCCTCAGCCCAAACCGCTCGCCAGCAGATATGATTAACCGCCTTCAAGCATTGCAGGATATTTCTGCTTTCAGCTGATACACCGCCCCGATTCCAGACGTCATCGCCCAGCAATAACCATGTCAAGCACGCAACCACAGAACTCCATACCTTTTCAAAGACGCCATATTGGTCCCGGGCCCCATCAAATCAGCCAGATGCTCGCAGAGCTAAAACTCGCGGACCTTCAGGAGCTCATCGACAAAGTCGTACCCCAGTCACTGCTGTGTGACGACTTCGACTTGCCGCCAAATCAGCCTGAAATGCTGATGCTGGAAGAATTGCAGCAAATGAGCCAACGCAACACCCAAAGCCACAATATGATCGGATTGGGCTACCACGATGTATTTGTGCCTCCAGTTCTAGAGAAAAACTTACTCCAGAGCCCCGGATGGTACACTGCCTATACCCCCTATCAAGCCGAAGTCTCACAAGGCAGGCTGGAAATGCTATTGAATTTCCAACAGATGGTGACTGACTTAACGCAATTGGACATTGCCAACGCTTCTCTGCTCGATGAAGCAACAGCCGCCGCCGAAGCGGTCACAATCGGACTGCGGCACACACAAAACAAAATCACCGGTGCCGCAACTCTTTTTGCAGACCACAGCTGCCTGCCTCAAACGCTGGCCGTACTCCGCACCCGCGCCGAAGCCTCAGGCGTACGCATGCTGACCGGCCCAAGGGAGCAGGCTCTGAAGCATCCAGATTGCGCTGCCTATATTTTCCAATACCCTGGAGCCGAAGGCGATATTGCTGATTTGCGCCCATTAATCCGCACCATCAAAGCGCAATCAACGGTGGATGGGCTCGTTATTTTGGCATCCGACCCTCTCGCACTGACAGTACTACAGCCGCCAGGCGAGCTAGGGGCCGACTGCTGTATCGGCAGCTCTCAGCGGATTTCCGTCCCTATAGGATACGGAGGTCCGCATGCTGCATTTATCGCAGTCAAAGAAACCTATCAACGCCTGCTTCCTGGCCGTATTATCGGCGTTTCACGCGATAGCCGAGGCAGACCTGGCCTGCGTATGGCCCTACAAACCCGCGAGCAGCATATCCGAAGAGAGAAAGCGACCAGTAATATCTGCACAGCGCAATCTCTGTTGGCAAATCTGGCAGCCGCTAGAGCGCTGTATGAGGGCGCAGAAGGCCTACATAGCATTGCCAATACCATTCATCAGAAAACCTGCGATCTGGCTGGGGCACTTTCCAAAAACGGGCTGACCCCTTTGCATGCGCATTTTTTCGATACACTCACATTCGAATTACGTGACAGCCAACAAAGAGACGAAATCTACCAGCGGGCTCAAGGCAAAGGCATCAACTTAAGGAAGTTCTCCGAAAGCCGAATCAGTTTGAGCGTCAACGAAATGACGCAGGGTCACCACCTAGTCAGCCTGTACCAAGCATTTACCAACCAAGACATCGACTCCCTACCCAATCATGCAGGAACAGCCATTCCTGCAAATCTGGCGCGCACAACGCCATGCCTGAGTCACGATATCTTTTCGCGCTACCGCAGCGAGACTGAGATGGTGCGCTATCTGAAAAAGCTGGAACGTCGGGATATCACTCTAGACCGCTCGATGATCGGTTTAGGATCTTGCACCATGAAATTGAATGCTGCTGCTGAAATGTCGGCGATCTCTTGGCCAGGATTTGCCAATATCCACCCTTTTGCACCCTCGCAACAAACGCGCGGCTACCTGAAATTGATCCAAGATCTGAGCAGCTGGCTGGCAGAGCTCACGGGTTTCGACGCTGTGAGCATGCAACCCAATTCAGGTGCACAGGGCGAATATGCTGGGCTGCTCACCATCCGCAATTTTCATCTGGCTCAAGGGAATCAGCAGCGCACTATCTGTTTGATCCCCCGTTCTGCCCATGGAACCAACCCCGCCAGCGCAGTCATGGCTGGCATGAAAGTCGTGGTCATAGATTGCGATGCAAATGGCAGCATCAGCCTAGAGGATCTGGAACTCAAGCTCAACCGCTATCCGGGCCAAATAGCAGCGCTGATGCTCACTTATCCCTCCACACACGGAGTATTTGAGCCCCATGTAGCGCAGATATGCCAAGCAGTACATGCAGCTGGAGGCAGAATTTATCTCGACGGCGCAAACTTCAATGCCATGCTAGGCCTGATCAAGCCCCGTTTGTTCGGTGCAGACATCTGCCACCTCAACTTGCACAAAACCTTTGCAATCCCACATGGAGGCGGAGGCCCCGGAATGGGGCCTGTAGCTACAACAGACGAGCTTGCACCCTATTTACCCGGCCACCCTAGCAATGCCGATGCACCTGCGACCAATGGCGGGGCTGTATCTGCTGCCCCCTTCGGTAGTGCCGGCATACTTCCCATCTCCTGGGCCTTTATCCGACTGCTTGGGGCGGATGGAATGCGCCGATCTGCAGAAATCGCTATCCTCAATGCCAACTGGTTGGCCCAGAAACTGACTCCCTACTTTCCGGTTCTCTACACTGACGACAAGGGCTATGTTGCTCATGAGTGCATCTTGGATATACGCCCAATCAAAGCCAAAAGCGGCGTAACTGAAGAAGATATCGCTAAAAGACTGGCAGATTTTGGATACCATGCCCCCACGATCTCTTTCCCAGTAGCGGGCACGATGATGATCGAACCCACTGAAAGCGAATCTCTCAACGAACTGGAGCGTTTTTGCCGCGCCATGATCAAGATCCGCGGCGAAATTGACGCTATAACCGAAGGCCGCATACCGCTGGAACAAAGCCCGTTGCGGCTAGCACCGCACACCGAGCTGGATCTGATCGAAGACTGGAACCGGCCGTACACCAGACAAGAAGCGATTTACCCATTAAATGATGGCGATCAAATCGACAAATACTGGCCTCCAGTCAACCGTATTGACAATGTCTGGGGAGACCGAAACCTCTTTTGCAGCTGCCTTCCAGTTGAAAGCTGGGGACAAGAAGACTAACAGCGGGCACCGACCGCAGCCCTAGCTAGGTGTGAGGGTGTGAGTTGACCTATAAGCCGGGTTCTGTCTAGAGCAATCATTCATCTAGGGCGCAAATCACTCTGCGCCTCTCGCAACCTACCCAGATTCAGCGGCGGACAACACTTTTGAATCTCTATTTGGTCTAGCTCCGAGTGGGGTTTACCCTGCCACGTCTGTTGCCAGCCGCGCGGTGCGCTCTTACCGCACCTTTTCACCCTTACCTGAGCATTGCTGCCATCGGCGGTATATTTTCTGCGGCACTTTCCGTAGGTTCACACCTCCCAGGCGTTACCTGGCACTCTGTCCACAGGAGCCCGGACTTTCCTCTTTATCTCCTCACAGATACGATCCATGGACGTACAAAGCGATTGCCCAGCCAACTCACGCCTTCATCTTATCCGGATTAACGCCCAGAATCTAGTAGTAATACTAGGTTCTAGTGTTACTACTCGGCAAGATGGGACCGGTGGCGTTTCCTGCTGGCTATCTGCTGGCGGTCGAGGCGAGAAAAATGGCGTTCATAGTGCGCTCTGGAACGTAACAACACCGCTCGATCCAGCTGTTGCCACAACTCTGGCGCAGAAAGTTCCGATTTGATTTTCAAACCGCAGCCGATCGGATCCAGAGGAGATTCCAGATGTTTGCGCCACAATTCATACACCCACATCAAAGGATGCAGGTTGGCATTGTAATGGATGCCTTTTTCACCCAATACTTCTTTCAATCGCCCCAGATGTTCAATGGCAATAACATCTTTAGCAGCAGCCACCCAGTACGATTCAAGACGATCGATAACAGCTAGCCGAGCATCGGCATCATAAGCATGCCAGTCGTTTATTTCATGGGCGTAACGCTTACAGCCGCGGCATACTAGATCTCCGACGGTCGTAGAGCAAATACCAATACAGGGTGAGCGAAGTCGTCCGGAAGCAGCCATGAGCAAAGCGGTGCAAGCAATATAGGGGCAGGAATAATCTCAGTTTAACTCTGAGTGCGATGCAATGTAGGAATCACAGGTTCTCGAATTAAGTCATTAAAATCTTCAGTGAATCACGTGCGCCCTAGAAATATTAGGAAGGTACCAATGCTGCAAGAATACAATGAACACCTAAACGAGCGAGCGCAACTGGGTATCCCAGCCCTGCCGCTAGATGCACAGCAAACAGCAGCCGTTGTGCAGCTGCTAGAAGATCCGCAACTCGATCCCGACAGCGACAAAGGACAGCAGCTATTCCACCTGCTGACTCACAGGGTACCAGCCGGCGTAGATGAGGCCGCCTATGTAAAAGCGGCATTTCTGACCGCTGTTGCCAATAAAGAGCGCTCCTGCACTTCGATCAGCCAACTGCAGGCTGTGCAGTTTTTGGGTACCATGCTGGGGGGCTACAACATCGACGCACTGGTGCAGTTGCTGAGTAACCCAGAAGAAGCTGTGGCCCAAGCGGCGGCACAGGCACTTTCCAGAACACTGCTGATGTTCAACTCCTTCAATGATGTGGCCGCACTGGCGGACACCAACCCCTACGCACTCCAAGTACTTACTTCATGGGCGGATGCAGAGTGGTTCACATCCAGGCCAGAAGTACCAGCCGTGATCACAGCTACTGCCTTCAAAGTTCCAGGAGAAATCAATACGGACGACCTGTCACCTGCCCAGGATGCTTGGTCACGCCCTGATATTCCATTGCATGCCAAAGCCATGCTAAAATTCCCACGCTCAGGGCTCGGTTCCGAACCGCTTCAGGATTTGGCTGCACTGAAAGAAAAAGGGCACCCGATTGCCTTTGTAGGCGATGTAGTTGGCACCGGCTCATCACGCAAATCAGCCGTCAATTCGCTCCTCTGGCATATTGGAGACGACATTCCTTTTCTGCCCAATAAAAGAACAGGCGGTATCTGCCTAGGCGGGAAAATTGCGCCGATCTTTTATAACACTTTGGAAGATGCCGGCTCTTTGCCGATTGAATGCGACGTCAACCAGATTGCTACTGGCGATACCATCCAGATTCACATCCATCATGCCGAAGCTAGCGGGCATGTGGCTGATCAGCACGGTAGCAAACTGTGCGAATTTAGTCTAGGAAGCCCCCAACTTTTGGATGAAGTGCGCGCCGGGGGCAGAATCCCACTCATTATCGGGCGTGGACTCAGCGATAAAGCCTGTGAAAAGCTACAGCGACCCGCCTGCCCCGTTTTTTCCCGACCCAGAAGCTCAAAACCGTCCACATCGGGTTACACACTGGCTCAAAAAATCGTTGGGCGGGCATGTGGAGTCGAAGGCATTCGACCCGGCATGTACTGCGAACCCGTTATTTCTACTGTAGGTTCACAAGACACTACAGGCCCTATGACCCGAGACGAATTGAAAGAACTGGCTTGTCTGGGATTTTCCGCAGATTTAGTGATGCAGTCTTTCTGCCATACCGTTGCCTATCCCAAACCAGTAGACATTAAAACGCAACACAGCCTGCCCGATTTTTTCCGTACGCGGGGCGGCGTAGCCCTCAAACCCGGTGACGGCATCATCCATTCTTGGCTCAACCGCATGCTCCTTCCCGATCAAGTAGGCACTGGTGGTGACAGCCATACCAGGTTCCCTCTTGGTATCAGCTTCCCCGCTGGATCAGGCCTCGTTGCTTTCGCAGCAGCTATGGGGGTCATGCCGCTGAACATGCCCGAATCTGTACTGGTGCGATTCCATGGCAAATTGCAGCCCGGCATCACCCTACGGGATCTCGTCAATGCCATTCCTTATGCAGCGATTCAAGATGGCAGTCTGACTATCGCCAAAGAAGGCAAGAAAAATATCTTCTCAGGGCGATGCTTGGAAATTGAAGGCCTCCCGGATTTAAAAATCGAACAAGCTTTCGAATTTGCAGATGCTTCAGCTGAACGCTCCAGCTCTGGATGTACCGTGCGCCTAGGCATCGAACCTGTGAGCGAATACCTACGCTCCAATATCGTGCTGTTACGCTGGATGGTGCAACAAGGCTATGGAGATGCAGGCACGTTGGAACGAAGAGCTCAGGCCATGGAAGTTTGGTTGCAAAACCCGCAACTCATGGAACCCGATCCAGATGCCCAATACGCACACCGGCTTGATATCGATTTGAATCAGATCAAAGAGCCGCTTTTAGCCTGCCCAAACGACCCTGACGACATACAGCCTCTGTCAAAAGTACAAGGCCAAAAAATCGATGAAATTTTTATCGGCTCCTGTATGACCAATATCGGGCATTTCAGAGCGGCCGGAGAAATCTTGCGCAATGCCATGCAAGAGGGTAAGACCGTTGCAGATACCCGCCTGTGGATTTGTCCTCCGACGCGCATGGATCAACACCAACTGACCGAAGAAGGCTATTACAGCGTCTACGGTGCTATCGGCGCACGCACAGAAACCCCTGGATGCTCCCTGTGTATGGGCAATCAGGCACGTATCGCAGCCAAATCAACAGCAGTCTCTACCTCCACCCGCAATTTCCCGAACCGGCTCGGAGATGGTGCCGATGTCTATCTGGCATCAGCAGAGCTGGCAGCTGTTGCTTCTGTACTCGGGCGTTTGCCGGACGCGCAAGAATACCTGGACGCTCTTGCGGAACTGAACCCGCTTTCAGAAAACATCTACCGCTACATGAATTTTGATCAAATTGCCGACTACCAAAAGCAAACCCTGCAAGACGGCCCACCTGCTCAAGAAATCGTCACACTCAGTTAAAGAGCCTGCACAGCTTCACAGCACCCCAATAGATCCTGCTTTAAATCCTCCAGAGCCTCTAAGCCAACTGCGATCCGAACCAAACCGTCGGCGATACCGTCCTGCTGTTTTTGGTCTGCAGGCACTGAGCGGTGTGTGGTACTGGCAGGATGGGTAATGGTGCTGCGCGTATCCCCCAAATTGGCGGTAATAGAGAGTATCTTTGACGCATCAATAAAACGCCAGGCCGCTTTTTTCCCGCCCTTGAGACGCAGCGACAACACTGCTCCATAGCCATCCAACAGCCTCGTTGCTGCCGCATGGGTGCTGTGCTGCTGCAAGCCTGGGTAAAAAATACGTTCAATAACCTGATGTTCTGCTTGGTGCGCATCCAACCACTGCGCTAGGCTGAAAGCTGTGCGCGATGCACTCTGCACGCGCAAAGGCAGCGTCTCTAAACCTTTGAGCATCACCCACGCATCAAATGCACTCATACTAGGTCCGCAAATGCGCATGAAGTTACGCGCACGATCCTCAGCTTCGGCCCGACCCAGCAAAGCGCCTCCCACACAACGCCCCTGACCATCCAGCCACTTAGTCGCAGATACGACTGACCAGTCGGCTCCATACTCTAACGGGCGGAATTGTACGGCGGTGGCAAAGGTGTTATCGACTGCCAACCGGACGCCAAAATTACGGCACAATGTGGCAATTTCATCCAGATCGGCCACTGCTAGCAAAGGGTTGGTAGGTACTTCTAAAAAAGCCAGTTTGGCTTTGCGAGACAGCGCGCGACGCCATGCCTGCACATCCCCAGCATCGACAAATTCAATTTCAATCCCCATGCGCAACTGCATCATATCAAAAAGTTGGCGGGAGGTATGGAACAACTGTCGTGCAGATACCATGCGATCTCCAGGCTGCAACTCACAATGCAGCAATGCCAGTAACGCCGACATACCCGAAGCGGTAGCAAGGCAAAAATCAGCTTTTTCTAGTACCTGCAGCCGGTTTTCAAACTGCGTAACTGTTGGGTTGGTATAGCGGGAATATACGTAGCCGGGTTGGTCATTGGCAAAAACCTCAGCAGCCTGCTGTGCACTATCAAATACAAAACTGGACGATAGAAAAATAGGGGGTGAATGCTCCCTATGCTCCGTCCGTGCAGCCTTTGCGCGAATAGCCTGAGTCTCTAGCGCAGGCCCAATTTTCCGTTCTTTATCCTTGTTCAAAACACCTGTATACTGTCGTTTTTAATAGTCAAAATGCATCGTTCTTTGGCGGGCTTCATCGCTTCTTCTGCTCGCCAGATATTCCAGATAATCCGCATTGATTTCGCTCAAATGGTATTGACCGGTAAATATGGAGGTCTCAAACTGCTTCAAATCTGGGTTGGCGTATCGAACGGCCTGTTCCAGATCCTCTAGCTTCTGATAAATCAGCTGGTCTGCATCGATATGTGTGCGGATCTGCTCGGTATTGCGCCCATAGGCAATCAATTCTTCTTTATTGGGCATATCGATACCAAAGACATTCGCATGGCGAACGGGCGGCGCCGCAGATGCGAAAAAGACCTGTTTGGCCCCCATAGCTCTAGCCTGCGCGATCAATTCGCAACAGGTCGTGCCGCGCACAATAGAATCGTCGACCAATAGCACCGATTTGTTGCGGAATTCATCAGGCAAGGGATTCAACTTTTGGCGCACTGAACTGCGCCTCTGGGATTGCAACGGCATAATAAAAGTACGCCCGATGTAACGGTTTTTGACAAATGCTTCCCGGTACGGGATTTGCAACTCACTAGCCATCTGACCGGCACTGGTCGTGCTGCACTCTGGGATGGGGATCACTGCATCTATCCGGGTTCGATAGTCGGGTATCGCAGTACGGACTTGATTGGCCAAAAGTCGCCCCATCTGCAACCTAGCCGTATAGACCGATGCGCGATCCAAAACCGAATCCGGACGCGCTAGATAGACCCATTCAAAAATACAAGGCAACGATTCCAGCGGCAGCAGCATACGAAATTCTGGCTCGCTGGCTTGGCTGTCTTCGATAGACAAGATGACTGCTTCGCCCGGCTGGATATCCCGCATCAATTCATAATCCAAGGCGCCCAATGCAGCACTTTCTGATGCCACCATATAAGAAACACGGCCATCACGGTCACAACGCCTACCGATACAAAGCGGGCGCACCCCTCTAGGATCACGAAATGCAACCAGGCCCACATCTTTGATAATAGCTACCACTGAGTAAGCACCTTGGCATTGGTGCATGACCTGTCTAACAGCCTCAAAGACCGCTTCACGCCCCGAGAGTCTTGCGTCTCCAACCGCACGCTGCAAATAATAGGCCAGCATATTCAACAAAATTTCAGAATCAGAATCTGTACTGATATCTCTGAGATATTTCTGTTGCAATCTGGTTCTGAGTTCACGGGTGTTGATCAGGTTACCGTTGTGGGCCAAACTAATACCGAAAGGCGCATTGACATACATAGGCTGCGCCTCTTCCTCGCCGACCGAACCCTCGGTCGGATAGCGCACGTGGCCGATGCCCAAACAGCCTATTAATTGATCGATATGACGCTGTTTAAATACATCCCGCACAAAACCCAAGCCTTTGTGGCGGCGCATCTGGTTACCATCTAAGACCGCTATGCCTGCTGCATCTTGCCCCCTGTGCTGCAAAACCGTCAAAGCGTTATAGATATCCCGCTGCACTGGATCATGAGTGGCTACAGCTACAATTCCGCACATAGATCAAACCCCTCTCATCGAAATCCTATTCACTGCAATTCCGACTCAACAGCGTCAAAGATCTGGATGAGGTTGTAAGCCACTGGCTTATAGCCGAAAGAACTCAATTGAGGGAATGCCGCCAGCTGTTTTTGCAACTCGTCCAATTTTTCTAGAGACAGAACGGGGCCGACAAACACCCCAAACCAGAGCGCGTCTGCAATTTTTTGAGTGCGGATATAGGGCTGAAAACCTACTCCAAGCAACACACGATTGATTTTTTGCGCTTCTGCAAATTCGAACTGCCAATGACCCACCTGCAGACTCCAAGCCGACAAACGGTCCTGTGCCATAGGATCTGATTCAAGAGCAGCTCCAGGAGTAAAAGGCTCTGTGTAATGGCTATGGTAATCGGGCACCGTAATCTCAACTGCAGGCAGGCGCGGAACATTTTGTTGCAAATCAAGCAGGCGGGAATTCGTGGCCGGCGCTAAGCCACCCCAAACCAGTATTGCCAAAGCAACAGCACCTAGAGGCACCAGCCAGCCCGTCCGGGCAAACCAGAAGCGTATCCAAGATAACAAACTATCCATCCGTATCCAAGCCTAGTTCTTGGCACAGAGCCAGCGCCTCTCCTACCACATACAAAGAGCCACAAACAACGACTAAATCTTCCATGCCGGCTTGAGTAAGCGCGCTTTTTAACCCTTCTGCCACACTTCCCTCGAACCCTGAGGGCTGGTTAAAGAGCTCCAGCTTTTTTTTCTCCAACTCGGCCAATAACGGCGGCAATGGCAATGCGCGCTGGGGAACATCCGCTACGACAGGATACCAACACCCGGGGATAACCGCCAAAGTATCCACAAGGCCGCTGATATCCTTATCTTTACTGGCGCCAAATACCCAATGCACCTTAGCATCAGGGCCACTGCTTCTATAGTTCTGCACTAAATCCACTAGATGCGCTCCTGCGTGCGGGTTGTGCGCAACATCCAGCAAAACCCTCGGACCATTCCCCATCAATTGATTGCGCCCCGGGAAGCCTTTACGCTGCAAACGGGCCATTGCATCCTGAACCACCTCGTAACCAGTATCGGGGTATAGCTGCAAAAATGCAGACAGGCCTGCTGCACAAGATTCAAGTGGAAGGGGCACTGCCGGCAAATCGGCAAAATCATGCATACCGCTGCGATAACTCCAGAAACGCCCTGCTCCTGTTTGCACTTCAGCAACCTGATAGTCAATGCCATAACGGATCAAGTCAAGGCTTTGTTCGCCAGCTGTGCGCATCAAGCTACTAGGGAGGGAGGACTCGCCATAAATAAGCCTTTGCCCCTTTCGGGCAATAGCAGCTTTTTCAAGCGCGATCTCATCTCTACTATAGCCCAGGTATTCGCAATGGTCCAAAGCTACATTAGTCAGAACGGAAATATCTGCCGGCACAACATTAACAGCATCCAACCGACCTCCCAAACCAATTTCCAGCAGGGCCAAATCCAGGTCCTGTGCGTCGAGCAAACACAACGCACCCAGGGTCGTAAATTCAAACCAGCTCAGTCTAGCATCCTGCTGAGCTGCTTTGACCTGTGCAAAGGCATCACAGATCAATCGGTCCTCTGCTGGACCTTCAGGAATCTGGATCCGTTCGTTGAATCTAGACAAGTGGGGGGAAGTATAGCTGCCAACGCGCAAGCCCGCATTCTGGCCCAGCACCCGCATCGTCTCGATACAGCTTCCTTTACCATTGGTACCAGCAACTAAAGCCTTTAAACGGCCTGGTTTCGGCGCACCCAACCTGTGCCATACGCGCTCGATACGCTCCAAACCCAGTTCTACTTTATCTGGTTGTAGCGCCAGTAGACTCTGCAACCAGTCTGCGAGCGATCTTTCAGCGACCTGCATCTATGAATTTTCCAAGTAAGCCAGCCAGCTTTACCTTCATTTCTGAACGCGGCACAATCATATCTATAGCACCGTGCTTCAAGAGGAATTCACTCTTTTGGAAGCCTGCAGGCAATCGAACCCTCATAGTTTGTTCAATAACGCGCGGACCCGTAAAGCCTACGCTGGCTCCGGGTTCGGCAATAATGATGTCTCCTAGCATGGCCAAACTGGCTGAGACGCCCCCATAAACCGGATCAATCAACACCGAAATGTAAGGCATGCCTTTATCCCGAAGCCATTCAATGACTGCTGCAGTACGTGCCATCTGCAATAAAGAGAACATCGATTCCTGCATACGAGCCCCACCACTAGTCGAGAAGCATACAAAAGGAAAGCCGTTTTCACCTGCATATTGAGCGGCTCGAACAAATTTTTCACCAACAGCCGCACCCATCGAACCGCCCAGAAATTTGAATTCGAACACGCAGACTACAGCTGGAATTTGATGTATCTTCCCGCGCACACAAATCAGCGCTTCATCTTCACCGGTAGCATTTTCGGCCGTGGTAATCCGATCTTTATAGCGCTTAGTATCCCTGAATTTGAGGCGGTCTTTGGCTTTAACGCCTTCGGCCAACTCCTGCATCGTGCCTTCATCCAGAATAGTGTTCAATCTTTCGCGTGCGCTCAGCCGGAAATGAAAATTGCATTTACTGCATACCTTCTGGGCCAGTTCAAGTTCTGGGCCATAAAGCGTGCTGCCGCATTCCGGACAGAGCTTCCATAAGCCCTCGGGGACGTTGCTCGTCGTCGATGAATGATCCTGCCAACTTTGACCAATAGAGGGTATGATGCGTTTTAGCCAGTTCAATTCAGTACCTATTTCTCATGCTAGGAGGGTCAGCTCGATAACAGGATGACCACATTATCATCATTTTAGCTATTGTGCATCCCATACCTGAGATAGGCTGCGCCGACTATTCAGCATAAAGCTGCTTTGATAGATGCTATGAAGGCTTTCAGCCGCGCATAATCGACCGGCTGTTGCCCACAAAAATTAACAGCTGCCGAGCCTACGACTATCGCATCAGCCAATGGCGATAAAGCCGCCGCCTGTTCAGCTGTCTTAATACCAAAGCCAATGGCAAGCGGGATATCAATATCCAGATCAAACTTGCGCATTTTGCTTTGGACCGCTGAAATATCCAACTGCCCATCTCCGGTCACACCTGCATAGGACACATAATAGAGATAACCGGAACCCGCTGCCGCTATCTGGCGAAACCGAGTAGCATCGGTGGTGGGAGATGCCAGCAAGACAGTATCCAGACCGGCCTCTCTTGCAGGGTCCAGCTGTGCTATTTGCTCTACGGGTAAATCTACAATCAAAAGCCCGTCTACACCCACTTCAGCTGCCCGGCGCGAAAATTGAGCGATCCCCGGACTCAAAAGCGTATTGATATAGCCCATCAACACGATAGGCGTGTGGGTATTATCGGCACGGAAAGCCTGCACCAGATCAAAAAGCCGGTCTTGTGTCATGCCCCCCTGCAAAGCTCTTTCGTGCCCCTGTTGAATGGTCACACCCTCAGACATAGGGTCTGAAAACGGAATCCCCAATTCCAAGATATCGGCGCCTGCTTCGCAGCAGCTGTGTAGAACACGCAGCGATGCTTCAAAATCCGGGTCACCCGCTACTACATAGACAACCAGTGCCTTGTTATTGCGCTCTGCAAGATCGCTGAACGTCTCAGAAATACGCTTCAACTTGTGCACTGCCATGCGGATTGATCCTCGGTCTCTACTATTCAGAAAATCGCTTGCTAAGCAAATCATTCTGCATCAAGGCCGGAACGTCTTTGTCTCCTCTGCCCGATAAATTGACCAGAATCAATTGATTTTCAGACAGTTCCTGTTGCAGTTTGTATGCCCAAGCAAGAGCGTGCGCGCTTTCAAGAGCAGGCAAAATACCATCCATCCGATTCAACTGTTCACAAGCCTGCAACGCCTGCTGGTCAGAAACACTGACATACTGGACGCGACCGGTGTCCTGCAACCAGGCATGTTCTGGGCCTACTCCCGGATAATCCAGACCGGCTGAGATTGAATGTGTGTCTTGTACCTGCCCTTGATCATCCTGCAACAGATAGCTGCGGAAGCCATGCAAAATCCCCGGTCTGCCACGGTTGAGCGTAGCGGCATGTGCCCCTACTTCATCGATGCTGCGCCCCCCTGCCTCAACTCCATACATCTGCACCTTCTGATCCTGAAGGAAGGGTCGAAACAGCCCAATGGCATTAGATCCACCACCTACACAGGCAACCAACACATCTGGCAAACGGCCAAATTGATCCAAACATTGCGAACGAGCCTCTTCGCCTAAAACAGACTGAAATTTGGCAACCATTTCGGGATAAGGGGCAGGTCCAGCTGCGCTACCTATGACGTAGTGGCTATCCTGAAAAGAGCTGACCCAGTCTCGCATGGCTTCGCTCATCGCATCTTTCAATCGGGCGGTACCGGTTGCCACAGCTCTGACTTCAGCTCCTAAAAGCCGCATGCGAAAGACATTCAACTGCTGCCGCTCCATGTCTGTCTCGCCCATATATACCCGACAGGTCATACCCAGTCTGGCAGCTACAGATGCCGTTGCCACTCCATGCTGACCGGCTCCTGTTTCAGCAATGAGAGCTGTTTTACCCATGCGCCTAGCCAGTAACGCCTGGCCCATAGTATTGTTGATCTTGTGTGCTCCCGTATGGCACAGGTCCTCTCTCTTCAGCAAAATGCGCGCACTGCCTTTGGGTGTGTATGCTGACTGGCACAGCGACGTCGGACGTCCCACAAAATCTTTCAATGCAGTGTGCAATTCTTGCTGAAATTGCTCGTCGCCCCACGCCAGTTGCCAAGCTTCCGTCAGATGTGCAAGAGGGGCAATCAATGTTTCAGGCACATAGGTGCCACCCCAGCCGTTCCGATCTAGTTGCGCAAGTTCTGCCATTGGCCGACCTCCATGATCCTCTTAGTGTGCCCGAGATAACCGTTCAAAAAAAACCTTCATTTTTTCCACATCTTTAATGCCCGGCGCAGATTCGACGCCTGAAGCCAGATCGATCCCCCAGGGTTTAAGCCTTAAAGCAGCTTCTAAATTGCTGGCATTCAAGCCACCTGCCATCAGCCAGGGGATAGGGCGCGGCGTCTCGGAATCTTTGTACTCCTGCGACAAGCCTGCCGACAGGAAGTGCGGGCTCAAAGCTGCTACTCTCGACCAATCAAAGGTATTACCTGTTCCCCCTGAACGTCCTTTTTCATAGGAGTCTAATAGCATAGCTGCAGCAGATTCGCAGTGTGCTTGGATCATCTGTACAGGCTGAGGATCCGGTGCCATACGAATTCCTTTGATGTAAGGACGGCCAAAACCGTTGCAATACGCCGGTGATTCATCGCCTTGAAACTGCAACATCAACTGATCGCTGCACTCCAGCACTGGCTCTACCTCTTGCGCTGATTGATTAAAGAACAAACCCACAGCCTGTACAAAAGGCGGCAATGCAGACAGAATCTCTCGGCACAGACCAAAGTCTCTAACGCATCGTGGGCTGGAAGGCACGAATACCATCCCCACTGCATCGGCCCCCAATTGGGCAGCCAAATATGCATCGTCCGGTCTAGTGATACCACAAATTTTGACCCGAACGGCCGCTGCATCTGTATCCATCAAATTCACTACGCCAGCAAGATATGTCCATCTGGAGAAGGAGGCAGACCAAATTCCATGGGGTAGCGAGGCCCCAGGAAATACAGCCCTTCAGCTGCTGCTGTCGCTGCCGCCTGCTTTCTGTCTTTAGAATGCAGAATGCTGCGGATTTTGTCTGCTTGCCATTTACCCAGGCCAACCTGCCACAGGCAACCGGTGATAATGCGGACCATGCGCTGCAAAAACGCATTGGCACACAGGGTAATGCGAATAAGCGAACCGCGTTGTTCGATTTGGATTGTTTTGAGCGTGCGGTAACTGGTAGCAGCTGAGCACCCTGCTGCCTGGAACGCCGAAAAATCATGAGTCCCTAAAAGAAAATTGGCGGCCTGCTGCATACTGTCCACATCCAACGGCCTTCTCTCCCAAGCTACTCGTCCGGCATGAAAGACAGGCACACAATCCACATTCAGAATCAAATAGGCGTAAGTCCGGTCCAGAGCAGTAAAACGTGCATGAAAATGCCCGGGCACTCGCCTAGCCCAAGTCAACCTGATATCCCGAAGATGCGCATTCAAACCAAAAATCCAAGCTCTCGCAGAGTGCGTTAAATGAGCAGGCAGATCCCAGTGCATCACTTGGTTGAGCGCATGCACTCCAGAATCGGTACGGCCAGCACAGACGGGCACTTGCTCACATCCAGTCATTTTCATCAGGGCATCGCACAGGCAATCCGCAACGCCTGACGGGTAGCCAGAACTATCTGGCCCCCGTTTGGTCCCTTGACTTTGCCAGCCCTGAGCTGCCCTTCCTAAGTATTCAACCCCAAAGGCCCATCGACTCAAGACAGTCAGCTGGAATCAGCTATCGCCGGAATCAGATTGTTCCAAACGAGCCACTAGATCGCGTGCCTGTTGCTTCTGACCGCCAGTTGCATTGGGGTTCGACTGAATGCGTTCATGCAAAGAGCCGGCCCGCGTGCTGTCTTTCATTTCAACATGGGCGCGCAATAGCGCTAACTGGTTGTCAACTTCTTGTTCGGATCGGGCTCCTGCCGCAGGGGGAGTGGGCGCTGCTGCTGGAGGTCTAGCAGAACCTGAACCCTCTTGACGCCGAGCCATGAAGAAGTTATAGCCTAGATAGCCAGCCGCACCTAACACAGCTATGGCCAACACAATCAGCAAATAGAACAGCCAACTGGTACCGCTTGCTCCTTCTAGATCAGAGTCTCTCCGGCCCAATGCTTCAGCAGGGCTTGTGACAGCACCACCTTGGGGCAGTGAATCCGGCTGGCGTTGCACAAAAGGAGCTTCAGACGGCGGTGGCAATTCTGCTTCCACTGTGCGACTGGGATCCCGTTTAATAACAGGAGCAGGCTCTGGCTCAGGGCGACGAATCACCGGGGCTTCCTTAGGCTCAGGAGATACCCTTGGTGCCACCACTGGAGCAACTGCAACGGGTTCCAGACGCAGGATCTGACGCAAAGCGCGCACGTCTAAAGGCCCTGTATCAGAATAATAGTTCTGTCTGGCTACTTCAACAATAGAACTGGTACGGTCATAGGATCGCATTTCGTCCACTGTTGGCATCCGCAATTCTTTAGTAGCCTGTAGCAGGTTGATGTTTTTGTTGCCGGTGCCGTCTAGTGCAAACGCATGGCGATTGATATCAAAGATAGCTAGCATTGCCTGAAAAGCGCTGATGCCATAACCTGATTTCAGCTGTTGGGCTACCGTCCATAAAGCGTTGTAGTCGCTAGAACTGACAAAGCTGTTGTTTTTGGGCGAGGCCAGTGCAAGTTCCCAGTTCTGCTGTCTCCGAGCAGCCAGCAACCTTTGACTGCGTCTACGATCAACACGAGCGCCGTCAGATCCTGCCACCAAGGTGTCGGGCAGCACAAACAAATAGCGTCTGGCTGTAAATTCATTCCGACCGACTCGAGCCCGAATCCTAAATGCAAGCCGAGCTTCTTCCAGAACTTCTGTGGTATACAAACGGATATACCAGTTCTTGTTGCGACGCGCTCCGCCGGATTCTGGCTGAATAATTTCATATTTCAGACGTGCCAATACGAGCACCTGTGAGGGCCGCAGCAACTTGTCTCCAACCCGGTAGTCGTAGAAGCGAATGGCCAAGTTGCGCTTGGACAATCGCGCACTGTCCAGCAGTTCAATTTGAGCTTCCAGAGGTTCTCCGAAAGCGCTTGAAATCTCAAGCGGTCCCAGCTCTACAGCTTTAGACAGTGAGGCACCAAACACGCAGGCTGTGGCAACCATGACAATAGTACTATAACGAATCATACTTCATCCCGATACTTCATCCCGATACTTCATCCCGATACTTCACGCCGGTAGCCAAGGAACATTCACAGCCCATATTTTATTACAGTTTGCACGGCTCATCGACTCTGCGCAATTGACAACAACAGCTTGGTATCTTTTAATCGACCTACTTCTTTTGATTTCCCTTTTTCTTACTTCCCTTGTTACGCAAGATTGCACATTGTTAGGCAATAAAACGTGGCAGCAATCTTTCAGCAATCTGAATGGAATTTAGCGCAGCACCTTTGCGTACATTATCTGCGACTACCCACATATTGTAAGCCGAAGAGGGTTGCGTCTTCAAAGCTGTTCCTGACAAGCTGTCCGGGCTGTAATTCGCAGGGCGTATGCGACCCACTAAAACGACATCCTGGCCTGCGGCATGCTCCATGGGGGTCGGATAGATGAAATATCTGGGATCATCCATCAATTCAAGCCCTTCTGCTTTCACCAGCGCTGTTCTGAATTGCTCGAGAGTTACTGCCTGCTCCAATGCAACGCACACTGCTTCCGAATGACCGTAGAACACTGGTACCCTGACGCAGGTGGGATTGACAGAAAGATTCGGCAACTGCAGTATTTTGCGTGTTTCAAGAATCATTTTATTCTCTTCTTGAGTGTAGCGATTCTGGTCAAAAGAGCCTATTGCGGGTAACACATTGAAAGCAATAGGACTACTGAACACCTCCGCTTCGGCTTCCTGCCCCGACATCAGACTGGCAGTTTGCGTGGATAACTCGGTCATGGCCGATTGGCCGGCACCAGACACTGCCTGAAAGGTCACCACTTCGACCTTGCTCAGGCCAAAGGCTTTGGCAAGGGGAGACAGAGCAACGACCATCTGAATTGTGGAGCAGTTGGGACAGGATATGACCTGAGGCAATGCACATTGATCTAACAGATCGCCATTGACTTCAGGAACTACCAAGGGCACCTCTGGTTGCATCCGGTAATGAGAGGTATTGTCAATCACCGTAACCGATTGCTCTAGCGCCGCTGGAACATAGCGCGCCGATACCTCTCCCCCTGCACTAAAAAAAGCCAGCTCTACTTTGGAAAAATCAAATTTCTCAGCATCTAAAACTTCAATTTCAGCAGATTTAAATGCCAGTGTCCCGCCTGCTGAACGCGAACTCGCCAAAGGATAGAGCCTATCGACTGGGAATTCTCGCTCTTCCAGCAATTGCAAAATAGTACGTCCTACCTCGCCTGTAGCTCCTAAAACGGCAATGTCCATTTATATTTCCTGCTTAGTGTTTTTCAATCGGCGGTAAGGAGTCGGAGCGCTGCTCCATGGTACGCAACACCGCCTGCCCAGCCTGCTCCGTGCTTAAGGCATTGTCTGCGTGTTGGGGTAATAAATCAGCTGTTCGCAGACCCTCTTGCAACGCTTGCGCAACAGTTGCTTCGAGCCAGCCTGCCAGACCCTGTTGCTTTAAAGAATAACGCAACAACATGGCCAGAGACAGGATAGCAGCGAGGGGGTTTGCCTGATCAGCGCCTGCGATATCAGGAGCAGAGCCATGGCAGGGCTCATAGACGCCCTGTCCTGTGCCCTTTATTGAGGCAGATGGGAGCATCCCTATAGAGCCAGTCAAAGCACCCGCTAAATCAGACAGGATATCTCCAAATAAATTACCAGTCAACAGCACATCAAATTGCTTGGGCCGCATCGCAAGCTGCATGGCCGCATTGTCGACGTACAGATGCTCCAACTGTACATCTGGATAATCAGCACTCCGTTCATTGACAACAGCACGCCATAACCTACTGCTAGCAAGCACATTGGCCTTATCCACAGAGGTCAGCCGCCCGTTTCTGCCTCTGGCTGCTTCAAAAGCCACATCAGCGACACGTCGGATCTCAACTTCATCGTACACCATAGTATCAAAGGCTCTACGCGGCGGCCCTGATTCCGTGCCTCTAGGCTTACCGAAGTAAATGCCTCCTATCAACTCACGCACAATGACAATATCGAGCCCTGACACCAACTCCTCTCTCAAGCTTGAAGAGGCGGCCAGTGGCGGATACAACAAGGCGGGACGAATGTTGGCGTAGACCCCCATGTACTGGCGTAACTTCAAAAGCCCTGCCTCTGGCCGAAGCTCGGGCTCCAGTTGATCCCAAGCAGGGCCGCCCACCGCTCCCAACAGAACAGCATCGGCAGCAATAGCGGCTTCTAAAGTTTCCTGAGGGGCTGGCTGCCCAGTAGCATCAACGGCAGCACCACCTAACAAGCCGTGGTCTGTTTGAATATCTAGGCCTGTACGATCCTTCAGCCAGTCCAGCACTGTTATCGCCTGAGTTGTCACCTCAGGACCAATGCCGTCTCCAGGCAGGATTAATAAACGTGCCATGCCAGTTACTCCTTGTCGGCTGAATGGCCCGGAGCTGTAGCAAACAGCCAAGGAGTCCGCAGTCTGGCGGCTTGCTCATAGGCACGAATCTGATCGCTCATCTGTAACGTCAAACCAATTTCGTCCAAACCGTTGGCCAGAAGGTTTTTATTCCCTTCCTCTATTGCAAATGCACAGCTCCAATCTCCAGAAGCGGTTGACACCACTTGCTTCTCCAAATCAACATGCAAGATCAAACCTGAGCGTGGCGGGTCTGCCAACGGGCCTAAAGCCAATTGAAATAATCGATCGATCTCTGCTTCAGGCAATACCACGGGCAATACCTGATTTTTACACGCGTTGTTGTAAAAGATATCAGCAAAGCTGGGAGCAATGACTACTCGGAACCCATATTCAGCGAGTGCCCAGACAGCGTGCTCACGGCTGGAGCCGCACCCGAAATTGCGACGCGCCAGAAGTATCTCTGCACTCGCAAAACCGGGATGGTTGAGCACAAAATCTGGGTTGATCTGCCGATTAGGGCGCTGGTTGCTATCAAGTACAGGCTCGCCTTCATCCAGATAACGCCAAGAATCAAACAAATTTTCACCATAACCATCTCGGTACACTGAACGCAAAAATTGCTTGGGAATAATCTGGTCCGTATCGACATTGGCCCGATCCAAAGGCACAACCAGTGCCTGATGTTCTCGAAAAACGCTCATATGCTGTCCTTTAAATGCGCGCGCACATCTGCAAAACGCCCTGACAAAGCAGCCATCGCTGCACTAGCTGGGCTGACCAGATGGGTCCTTCCGCCTCGCCCTTGACGCCCTTCAAAATTCCGATTAGACGTGGATGCACAGCGCTCGTTGGCCTCCAGACGATCTGGATTCATAGCCAAACACATCGAACATCCAGGGCGGCGCCATTCAAAACCAGCATCCACGAAGATATCAGCCAAACCTTCCTGCTCTGCCTGCATCTGCACTGGCTTTGACCCTGGAACAATCATCGCACGTTTAATGCGCCGCGAAACCTTCTGACCGGCAACAATCTGCGCAACCTGCCGCAAATCCTCGATGCGCGAATTCGTGCAAGATCCAATAAAAATTTGATCCAGTTCGATGCAATCGACCGGCGCGCCAGGCTCTAAGCCCATATATTCATAGGCTTTGGCCATAGAGTCGCGCCGCACTGGATCTGCAACCGCCGAAAGCGCCGGCAGATGGCCGTCGACATCTACCACCATATCGGGCGAGGTTCCCCAAGTAATCTGCGGGGATAACTGATTCACATCCAGCTCAATGCTGCGATCAAAAACAGCCCCGTCATCGGTCGCAAAATGCTGCCAATGCCGCTCTGCTTGAGCTAATTCGCGACCTTTCGGCGCAAAAGGCCGAGAAGCTACATAGTCGATAGTGGTGGCATCAACCCCTACCAATCCATTACGGCTACCTGCCTCAATCGACATATTACACAGGGTCATACGGGCTTCGATCGATAATTTTTCGATGGCTTCGCCAGTAAATTCAATGGCATAGCCACTCCCGCCATTAATACCGATCTGACCAATGACGTACAGGATGATATCTTTAGAAAACACCCCTGGAGGCAAACAGCCCGTCAGGCACACGCGCATATTCTTTTGGCGGCGGGTCAGCAGACATTGACTAGCCAGCACATGAGCAACCTCGCTGGTGCCAATGCCTGTAGCCAAAGTGCCTAGCGCGCCGTGGGTGGAAGTGTGCGAATCACCGCAAACAACGGTCATACCCGGCTGGGTAAAACCCTGTTCTGGGCCTATTACATGCACGATACCCTGCCGAGAGGAGTCAAAATCGTAGAGCCTCAGTTCGTTACTGGTGCAGTTATCACGCAGGGTTCGAAGCTGCAAATTGGCTACTGGATCCACGATATCTTCGATGCTTCCCGAACGACTGGCCGGATCTTCCGGATCAGTAGGTGTGACATGATCCATAGTCGCTACCACTGATGCAGGCCTCCAGAGTGGGCGCGAGGCTTGTTTGAGGGTAGCAAACGCTTGAGGCGAGGTGACTTCGTGCACCAGATGCAGGTCGATATAGAGCAAATCCAACCCATCCGGTCTGGATGCTATAAAGTGGTCGTCGTAGAGTTTGTCGTAGAGAGTACGGGCCATAACAGATAGCAGATCCTACAAACTTGAAAGTGATACAGAATGCGGCAGAATGGGGATGACTTCAAGCTGCACATGCCTTGGTGTGCATAAACGACTATCATTCAAACCTTGATGCTGCAAAAATTTTACCTTTCAAAGTGCGGATAATCGCTGAAGCCCATGAAGGCTCATCTGCTATCCTTTATGCACAGGGGCCGAACTGGCCAGGTCTGTAAGGTCTGTGCCCCTAAGCAACACCAGTCGCAACACCAGTCGCAACACCAGCAGCCGCCGCCTGAAACGCAATCGGAGTATCATCCATGCCCCCCACTGCCACTGACAATCTACAGCACTCTGATGCGCAAAGCGCTGATTCCTCACAACCACAGAATACGCTGCTCAATTGGCCCGACTATCTAGCAAAATGCGTCGCTCGTCAAGGACACCCAGCGGTGCTGGGGCTGGATCCACATGCCGACCGGATTGATGCCCTCAAGCTGCCAGACGCAAATCCCGAACAAATTCTGTACGATTGGGCCATTGACATCCTGCATCAACTAGACGGCCTCTTCGACATCGTCAAGATACAGCAAGCCTGGTTTGAGCTCTGGGGCAGTCAGGGATTCCGTGCTCTGGAGCGAATTACTGCCGAGTTGCGCCGAAACAATATTGCCGTCATCGCCGATGTTAAACGCACGGACATCGGACCAACGGCTCGAGCCTACGCCCAAGCTTGGCTACAGGGCGCTGCAAAACGTGCAGATGCCATCACCACCACCCCGTGGTTGGGAGCTGAAGGGCTCGATCCTTTTGTAGAAGTCTGTAACGCATCCGGAAGTGGTATGTTTATCTGCAGCCGAACCAGCAATTCCGGTTCCGAGCAGTTACAGAATGCTGCAGTCGCTTCGCAGGATGGTGCCGAGCCCGCTTGGCGATACACCTGGAAGCTAGCCGCCGCTTATAACCGCCGTTTGCACTGCCCAGCCGTCGGCCTGGTGGTAGGCGCCAATCGAGTCGAAGAAGCGTGCTACATACGTGAACACGACAACAGCATGTGGCTATTGGCCCCCGGATTGGGCGCCCAAAAAGCGGATGCATCGCAAGCGCGTTATTTTATCAATGACAGGGGGCTCGGAGCGCTGTTTCCCAGCTCACGGGCAATTACTTTCCCACCACAAGGGTCTGTGCGGGATGCGGCTTTGCGCTTCATCAGCTGCCTGCCCCGCTAATAAAGGTCAGTGCGCGGGATGCGGCTTTGCGCTTCATCAGCCACCTGCCCCGCTAGTAAAGGTCAATGCTCGGGACGCAGCTTTGCACTTCATCAGCTGCCTGCCCCGCTGACAGCAGGTGGTTTGAAGCCACGAGTGCTACTGTACTACTAGGAGCTTTTAGACGAATCCTGCCCCAACGGGCTCATTGCGGATACGTCCATGTTCTGCCCGCGGTGCCTGAGATGGCAATCGGCCAGCACAAGAGCAGCCATAGCCTCCACTATCGGCACAGCCCGCAAAGCAACACAGGGATCGTGGCGGCCTCCTACGTTGATCTCGCGCTCATTGCCTGCGCGGTCGACGGTGCGCCCGGGCCGAGCAATACTGGACGTTGGCTTAAACGAAATACGCATCCAAATCGGCTGACCTGTCGAGATGCCACCCAAAATCCCCCCAGCATGGTTCGATAAAAAACCCTCTGCGGTCATTTGGTCGCGAAAATCCGACCCGTAGGCAAAAGCCGCTTCGGTACCTTCGCCAATCTCTACTGCCTTGACGGCATTGATAGACATCATCGCCCCTGCGAGGGCTGCATCCAGTTTGTCGAAAACAGGCTCACCCAAACCAGCAGGAACGGAACGGCATTCCAGCAAGATCTGTGCGCCTACGGAATCACCGTCTGCTCGCACCTTGTCAAGCAGGGCCTCGAGTTCCGGCAACCTGGATGGATCGGGAAAAAAGAACGGGTTTTGACCGACGGCATCCCACGCATCGGCAGTGAAACGAAAATCTTCCGCTAAACGCACCGGCCCACAACTCGACACGCAAGCGCGAATGGTAGTTTGGCAGTTGTTAGCCAACCAATGACGTGCAATAGCCCCTGCCGCAACACGCATAGCCGTTTCTCGAGCCGATGCCCGGCCGCCACCTCTATGATCGCGCAAGCCGTATTTCATCAAATAGGTGTAATCCGCATGCCCCGGGCGAAATACATCCTGCAGTGCGCTGTAGTCCTGGCTGCGCATATCTTTATTGCGGATTAGCAGCCCGATGGGCGTACCTGTGGTCTGACCTTCAAACACCCCAGACAAAATCTCTACCTGATCGGGCTCCGATCTCAAGGTAGTGTAGGCGGATTGGCCCGGCCGACGGCGGTCTAGATCGTGTTGGATCAAATCTGCCGACAACTCCAATCCAGGCGGGCAGCCAGTGACAACAGCACCCAAAGCAGCGCCGTGGCTCTCGCCAAAAGTAGCAAGACGGAACAGGTGGCCAAATACGTTTCCAGACATAACCTTTCTCTGGTTTATCCCCGACTGCTGTCGGAATCACTCTGAATCAGTGGCAGGTCAATCAGGCTCTGCAACTCACGCAGGGCTACTACGGGGTCCGATACTTTAATAGTATGCATACCCATGGCCCTAGCAGGCTTGAGATTGATACCCAAATCATCCAAAAAAACCACTTTGGAAGGACTTTTTATGCCGGAACGTGCCAAAGCCTTTTCATAAAACAGAGGCTCCGGCTTGCGGACCCCCTCCAGACTGGAAGATTGTACGAAATCGAAAATCTCCATCACCATCCGAACATCTTCAGGGGTATTATCCACCCATTCGCCGTCACTGGTCGTGAGCATATTGTTGGTCAAACAGCCCAACACTAAACGGCCTTTGATACGCTTGAGAGCTTCGACCATCATGGGTCTCAATGTGCCCGAAAGGGCTGCAATGACGCGATCACCTGGCACTTCATGCCCCATTCCTCGGCTTTCTTCACGGAATTGCCGATCAAATTCCTCAACCTCGATTTCATTGCGCTCGAGGCGCGCCCAAGCATTGCTGTCTGGATTGTGGGCATTGACTGTACGGATGAAATCTTTAGGCAGCTCTAACTGTATTTCCAGTTGGTTGAAGCGTTCGAAGGGGCTAGAAGTAATCACCCCACCAAAATCCCAAAAAACGGCTTCTATTTCAGGCCTATCCTTCATAGTTCAAGACTCGGATAAGGGGGTGCACAGAAGGTCGGTAAAGGCATCTGCAGCCATGGCATCGAGTTTGTCAGGGTCGCAGCAGATACTCTCAATGCCGTCGCTCTGCTCTGCACTGAAGCGGGTGCGCATATTCCGTCTGAATTTATCCATCAGCAAAGGGATCCCCTCTGAGCGGCGCCTCTTGTGCCCTAACGGATATTCCACACGCACAGAATCTGAGCTGGACCCGTCTTTAAAAAAGACCTGAATCTGGTTTGCAATGGAACGTTTGTCTGGGTCCAGATAATCGCGGCTAAAGGCCGGCTGTTCGACGACCTGCATAGAGTTGCGCAGAGCATCAATCGCAGGGTTTGTTGCAAAAGCATCTTCATAATGATCCGCCTGTAATCCTCCCGTCATCATCGCCACTGCCGTCATATATTGCAGGCAATGATCCCGATCAGCTGGGTTGTGTAAAGGGCCTGTTTTGCTGATAATCCGAAGGGCCGCCTCGTGTGTCTGGATTTCAATACGCTCAATCTGCTCCAATCGGTTCGACACCTCAGGGTGCAATTTAATAGCTGCTTCCACTGCAGTCTGCGCATGAAACTCGGCTGGATACGCAACTTTAAACAGCACGTTTTCCATCACATAATCCGCAAAGTCCCGATTGAGTTGCAGCTTGTTGCCACCGAAATTGACTGCTTCAAAGCCCCACACCGGGGTGCTGATTGCGCCCGGGTACCCTGATTCGCCTGCCAAGGTCAGGAAAGCCAGTTGTACAGCACGCGCTGCCGCATCGCCCGCCGCCCAAGATTTTCTGGAGCCGGTATTGGGTGCATGGCGATAGGTGCGCAAACTCTGGCCGTCAACCCAGACCTGAGACAGTGCGTCTATGACCTGCTCTTTGCTCCCTCCCAACATACGTGTGACTACCCCGGCTGAAGCCAGCTTTACCAGCAACACATGGTCCAACCCACAGCGATTAAAGCTGTTTTCAAGTGCAAAAACACCCTGTATTTCGTGCGCCTGGATCATAGCCAACAACACATCCCGCATCATCACAGGTGCACGCCCTTCTTTGGCGGCGTTTCGGCTAAGAAAGTCCGCAACTGGCAGAATCGCACCCAAATTATCAGAAGGATGCCCCCATTCAGCTGCCAGCCAAGTATCGTTGTAATCCAGCCAACGGACCATCGCTCCCCAATTCCAAGTAGCCCGAATCGGATCCAGTTCAAACGCTGTGCCAGGCACACGAGCCCCTCTGGGTACTTGCGTACCGGCAACAATAGGGCCCAAATGGCGTACGCAATGGGGGTATTGCAATGCAAGCATGCCACATCCTAGGGTATCCATCAAGCAATATCGGGCTGTCTCCAGCGCCAGATCGGATGGCTGGTCCCAATCACAGACGTAATCTGCGATGCGCACCAGCTCAGGGTCTGGTTCCGGTCTTACATTACTATCAGCAACGGTATTTGACACAGCACATACTCCATAAAATTCCGCACATGCGGAGCGAATCGGGGTGAGAATACGACAACAGCCCGGGCGAACGCATTGGTGCGGTTGCCAACCTGATGCGCAAAGAGTCTAGCTAGGGCTGTTCAACACTTTGTACTTTACACTTTGTTTAACGGGCGCCCATAGGCTTCCAACTGCGCGCTTCGGGCCCTTGATACTCTGCGCTCGGTCTTATGATCCTGTTATCTGTGCGCTGTTCAATGACATGAGCAGCCCAGCCGGACGTGCGCGCCCAAGCGAAAATGGGTGTAAACAAAGGAACGGGGATACCCATATAGTGATAAGCTGGCGCATGAAAGAAATCAGCATTGGCAAAGAGTGCTTTTTCATCCCACATGATCTGTTCGATAGCCTGAGCAATACCGATCAACTCTGTGTCACCTACCTCAGCAGCCAAGCGCTCTGCCCATGATTTGATCAGCGCATTTCGGGGGTCTGATTTGCGGTAGATTGCATGCCCGAAACCCATCACTTTCTCTTTGCGAGCAAGCATCGCTTTAAGACCGGCTTGTGCCTCTTCCACCGTGTGCCACTGACGCATCATATCCATGGCGGCCTCATTAGCCCCACCATGCAAAGGCCCGCGCAATGAGCCAATAGCGCCAGTAATACAAGAGTGCATATCGGATAGAGTCGAGGCGCAGATGCGGGCGGTAAATGTCGAAGCATTGAATTCATGCTCAGCGTACAGAATCAGCGAGCAATTCAAACAGCTTTCATGGTGGGCGGGTGCTGTTTTGCCATGCAGTAATTCAAGGAAATGCCCCGCACTGCTTGCAGCATCCGTCATCGTGCTGATGCGGGTGCCTTCATGCGTGAAGCGATACCAATAGATGACCATAGCCGGCATGGTCGCCAGAAGACGGGTAGTCACATCCCACTGTTGTGAGAAATCCGCTTCAGACTCTAGGTTACCTAGCACCGAACAACCTGTCCTCATCACATCCATTGGGTGTGCGTCTTGAGGGATACGCTCTAACACTTCAAGCAAGGGGCGCGGCAATTCCCGCTGACTGGCCAGTTCGGATTTGAATTGCGCCAACTCCGACTCGCTGGGCAACTCTTCTTTCAGCAGCAACCAGGCGACTTCTTCAAAGGAAGCTTGAGAAGACAAATCTTCAATACTGTATCCACGGTAGGATAACCCCGTTCCTCCTGTGTTGACAGTACAAATACTGGTATTCCCAGCAACGTGACCCCGAAGGCCTGCGCCCGACAATTTTTTATCTACCATTTTCTCCCTCTAGCTGTTGCTCTCTAATTGCTCGCTATTTGCTTGGGCGCTGATTGCTTCTGCATCCGAACGATGCACTCATTTTAATCTGGCGCCAAAAGCTTTTGTTTCTGCGTTTCAAACTCTGATTCGCTGAGAATCCCAGCTTTATGAAGCTTAAAAAGTTTATCCAATCTTCAGCCGCAGCGCCTTCATCAGCCACAGCGCCAACTGTTGGCAATGATCTCTTATCGACTAAAGGGACCGGCTTCGTTTCTAGATAAGCCCACGCCAAACAGACAATCCATCCGACTAGCGTCCAGCCTAAAAATAGATTAACCAGCGAAATAGCATTATTGTGTGGGTGTTTTTTTGCGGATGAAATGATGGTTGGCAAAAAATAAAGCAGGATAATAATGCCTAGCGTCAGTCCCGCTGAGATCGCTTCCACCATCATAACACCTCTTTAAATCTACAATCTCTGCCGGTAACTATAGCAGCGGCTTGTGCCACTAACGCTTCTGGATACGATCCAGCTGCTGCTCCCAATCCATATAGCCTAATATGTCATACAGTTCATCGCGCGTCTGCATCCGGTCCAATTGAGCAGTCTGCGTACCATCCTGTCTCAAACTACGGTACAGATTCTCAGCAGCGCGGTTCATGGCGCGAAATGCCGATAAAGGGTAGAGCGCCATCGCCACCCCAGCTGCAGCGAGTTCTTTAAGCGTCCATAGAGGGGTCTGGCCAAATTCGGTAATATTGGCCAATATAGGCAAGCCGCCACTGGCTTCCACAAACAACCGGTATTCTTCGATATTGCGCACTGCCTCAGCAAAGATACCATCTACGCCCGTGCGGGCATAACAAGCCGTACGCTCAAGAGCGGCATCCAATCCTTCTACTGCCGCGGCATCCGTGCGGGCCATAATAAAAAGCCCGTCTCCTTCACGGGCGTCTAAGGCAAACTTCAAACGGTCTTCCATTTCCTGAACCGGAACGACTGATTTGCCTGGCCTGTGCCCGCATCTTTTCTGCCCTTCTTGATCTTCAAGGTGCACTGCTGCCACGCCGCTCCGCTGCATGGTCTGAATACAGCGACCTATATTGAAGCCCCCCCCAAAGCCGGTATCAATATCCACCAACAAAGGCACTTCTGTAGCATTAGTGATACGACGGGCATCCTCAGCTACATCGTTCAAATTGGTGATACCCAGGTCCGGTAAACCAAAAGAAGCGTTAGCAACTCCTGCGCCCGACAAATAAAAGGCTTGAAAGCCTGCTCTTTCAGCCATCAACGCGCAGTAGGCATTGATTGTTCCTACAATCTGAAGAGGCTTGTGGTTTTGGAGTGCAGCCCTGAAACGTGCACAGGCAGATTGGCTCATAGGTACCTCTCTGTTCTAGATTCTGGATATTCTTGATACTGGAATTTTAGCGAACAGGCACCCAAGGGTGTGTAAAACGCTATAGCGCAAACCCAAAAGGCATGAGTATTAACGCACCTCCATGGCCAGGTCTGCAAACAATTCGCGCACTTTGCGATGGCTGCTGCACCTTTGCGCCTGTTGCACCAATTCTGCAGTTAGGTGCTGGGCAAACATGTGGATAAAGCAAGTAACCGCCGGCCGCAAATACTTCTCTTTAGACAAGACAATACCTGTAGTCTGGTGCGGTAAAAAATCATCCAACCCTACTGGACACAGATCCTGATCCTGCTCTGCTGACACTGCCATACGCGCAACCAATCCAAGCCCCAATTCGGAACGCACATAACTCTTTATGACTTCTGCATCGGTAGCGGTAATGGCAATCTGAGGCCGGAAATCATGACGCCTGAAAAGGCTATAGAGGCCCTGTTCACCCCAAAGACCGAAGCTGTAGGTGATAATCCGCTCTTGCGCCAACAATTGCAGGCTGTCCAGCTGGCCAGAGCCCTGAGATTGTCGTGCCAATGCATGACTCTGTGGCACCACCAAACACCGCCGCCAGCGGTAGCACGGCAGCACAACTAGATCCTCAAAATTCTCAAATGCATCGGTTGCAATGGCAAAATCGACGGATCCGTTGCGGATCATAGTACCCATCTGTTCAGGGCTGGCCTGATGAATTTGCAATCTAACTTTTGGGTAGCGTTGCACAAAATCTGCAACGACAAAAGGGAGTGCATAGCGTGCCTGAGTATGAGTCGTGGCAATGTTAAGTTCCCCGGCATTGTCAGTATCTGCTCCAGAGGCCAGCTGCACCATCTCTTCCAAGTGCTGAACGACCAGAAACGCATGAGCGGCAATCTGTTGGCCTATATGCGTAAAGCCCTGTATTTGTTTGCCCCTGCGTTGCAACAGGGCAACACCCAATTCTTCTTCTATATTTTGTAATCGACGGCTGATACTAGGCTGAGAAGTTCCCAACGCACGCGCCGTTTCCGTCACGCTGAAATCGTTGCGAGCCAACAACAACAAGGTGCGCAGCTGTTCAAGACCCGGCATAGCTGCATAAATCCAACAGGACTGTCGTTCTGACTTTTTTCTTGACTGTCGTCATGGTTATTTTTTTATGACTATCGTCATAGGAGGGAGGGGGCATCACCCGTATGGCCAGTAGAGACCTCAGGGACGTGAGCGGCTGTGGTCAACTCCGCGGCTTGTCTGCAATTCTCTAGTTTGTCATCGAAGAAAATATCGGCACCAAAAGCTTGCAAGAACGCCGCTTTCTCATCGCTGCCAAGGAACATCGCTTCATCCAAGCGAATATTCCACCGCCTCAGGGTCAGTACCGCTCTTTTGTGCGTTGGCATCGAACGCGCTGTAACAAGCGCAGTGCGAATCGGGCATTGATCCGGGGGAAAGATAGCCTGTAAGGTTTGCAGTGCTTTGGCAAATGGGAAAAAGGGGCCGTACTGCATGGGTTGATCCGTATATTGCTCTTCATTAGCAATAAAAGCCTCCAGCCCGCCGTCACGAAAAATATGTTCAGACCCCGCATGAAACAATACAGCATCGCCGTCAAAAGCGACCCGGACTTCACTGCATGGGCCTGGAGCTTTGACCTGCGAATCTTCAGAGCGGTTGGATGGCAATAATACCGCACTAGGGACACCTTCTCTGAGCGCACCGTTCACATCCAAGACATTGGCCGATAAAAAAAGATGCACCCCCAAAGGCTGCGCGTAACGATACGCATTGCGCCCACCACAAAAAATGGCACGACTGATATTCAGCCCGAGCGCCTTGGCCGAATCCAAAACCCTGAGACCTGTATCCGGACTATTACGCGAGATGAGTACGACCTCGATACGCGCGCGGTTATCACTGAGTTCATTAATTTTCAGCAATTTGTGCACCAAATCAAAGCCGACACCTGGCTCTAGCACGTCTTTTTCGCGTGCAATCTGGTATTGACGATACGATTCCAGCCCCTGCTCCATGAATACCCTGTGGCTATCACTCAGTTGAAACAGCACACGCGATGAAATACCCAAGGTCAACCGCGCTTCAATGGGTGTATTCATCCAAAAAAACCAGCTTTCAATATTCCATAAGGGTCGAACGCCCCCTATTGATAAGTTCTGTCAAATCCGCCAGCCACTGCTCACAATCTGCGAGCCTGAAGGTGATCTGACGCGAAAGAATGTTGCCCACCTGAGGCGGCATAGCCGACACAGTCTGCACACTGTCCATCTGCGCCTGATGCATGCCATTAAGAAAGCTGCCCGGACGGTTGCGCAGTTGACGAAGTTCCTCAATTTCAGGGGCCGTGTTCTGGGGTAACTGGTCTAGTAGGTCGATAATATGGGTCTGAAGCACCCATTTTTGACTCTGAATAGCTGAAGCTTCCATCATCTCAGCTACCCAAGCGCACAGTGCCTGATTCAACAGAGGCAACCATGCAGCAATCCAGAACTGCTCTTGCGTCTCAGCGCCCTGGCTCGATAGTTGCTTGGCAACAGTCAGCAGATCGCGGCAACGACTCAAGCAGCGATTTGTCAAGGAACTGTGTCCACTAGTCAATCAAAAAACCTGATAGCTGATCCCGTTTACGTTCAGGCCGATAGGTCTGTTTTTTTCTTCGCTACCGACGCACTCTTCTTTTTAGCTCCAGCAGCGCTCTTCTTAGCACCAGTGGCAGCCTTTTTAGTTCCAGCAGCACTCTTCTTAGCACCAGCGGCCTTCTTGCTAGCTGCGGACGGTTTTGATTCTACTCCTTTCCAGCTTGCATTTCCTTCTTCAAAATAAGCCGTCCATTGGCCTTCATTGCGCTTGACCCCCGCAGTCCGTACATAATGCTGGCCTGTTTTCTTAGAAAAAGCAATTTCTGTAGCGCGGCCTTGGGAGTCCTGCAACGGGGCAGTAAAAAGATACTGATGCTCTCCATCGAGATCGTCAGCATTGACCAGAGCCAACTCGCTGACCTTAATACTCCTGGCTTCTCTACGCTTCGGAAAGCCGCTACCCGCAAGAAATAAGCCATTTCGCCCAGACCGCAGGATAAAGTAATCTTCTGGATGCTTGTCGCAAGACAGGTTACTGATGTGGATCGCCGTGTTGGGCTTCGGTATGACTCCCATATTGGCAAAATTACCCTGTTCAATATCGGTCCAATCGCAGAGTGGACTACGCCCACAGATCCACAGCTGCCGCGATTCATCTACCTGTGTGACCAATGCCGGCTCACCGCACTTCTCACAGTTGCGCGGTAATTGCATGGCCTCTATGCCCTTAGCACCATCGGGGGCACTGTATTGCACAGGATGCAGGTTTAATGTCTTGGTACAGGTTTCTACAGGCTTGCTTTTGGACTGGGCCTTTTGATAGCCAGTGCAACCCAAAAACAGCCCGCCACTGCTCAATCGAAGTGCCATATTGCGTCCACATTCCGGGCACTTCACGTCCGTATCCACACCTAACATAGGTGCCATCCCTGTCTCGGCATCATTGGCCTGCTGCAGACGTTCCCTGAAGCCGGCGTAGAACTCGTCCAGTAATTTGTGCCACGACAGCTCACCCGCGGCAACCCGGTCTAAAGACTGCTCCATTCCAGCCGTAAAGTCATAATTCATCAATTCAGGAAAGCTGCCTTCCAGCTTCAGACACACGACTTCACCCAGCCTCTCAACAATGAAATGCTTATTTTCCAGACGCGTGTAACCCCGTTTCTGGAGCGTGGAGACGATATCAGCATAGGTTGAGGGCCGACCAATCCCTCTTTTTTCCAGCTCTCGCACCAGTGCAGATTCTGTGTATCTGCGAGGAGGACTAGTGAATTTTTGGGTGCTGATCAGTTTCTTAAGGCGCACTTCCGTGCCAATCGGGATTTCCGGCAAAGCGACATCTTCCTGTAACCCTTCCCGCCAAACACGCAAAAATCCATCAAAGAGTGTCACTCTTCCCTGCACGTCAAGCTCATATTCATGATCAGCCCCTTGCACCTGAATCTTGAGCTTAGTTCTGAGCAAACGAGAATTCGACATCTGACTGGCGACAAAACGTCGATAAATAATATCGTACAACCGTTTGGCCGCGGGGTCTATATCTTTAGAAAGCTGATCTGCTGCTCTGGCGGGGTCGGTGGGACGAATGGCCTCGTGGCTCTCCTGCGCACCCGCACGGCTGGAATACACTCGGGCCTCTGAAGGCAAATAGCTGTCTTGTCCTTTGGACGGAAACCGATCTGGAATCATGCCACGAACCGTATCCAGAGCTTCTTCGCTAATATGGGTGGAGTCTGTACGCATATAGGTTATCAAGCCTGCTTCATAGAGCTTCTGCGCCAACTGCATCGTGCGTTTAATGCCGTAACTCATTTGGCTGCTGGCGGTACGTTGCAGGCTGGATGTAATGAAAGGAGCTCCCGGCCTCGGCGACAATGGGCGATCGTCTCGGGCACTGATCACAGCCACTTCCAGCAGTTCACGCAGCTGCTGTAAGTGTTTTTCGGTCTCTTCTTTGCCATGTGACTTGAATGCCTTCCCATCCATGCGCACCAAGCTGAACAGAATCTCCTGCCCCGCCACTTCCATCAGGGCATCTACCAACCAGTATTCTTCGGGCACAAAGGCTCGGATGGCGCGCTCTCTCTCGACCAGCAACCGCAACGCAACAGATTGCACACGGCCCGCCGACGCTCCTCTGAGGTTCCTCTTCCATAGCAATGGAGAGATCTTGTAGCCCACGACTCGATCTAGAAATCTTCGAGAACGCTGCGCCTCTACCAAATTTAAATCCAGCTCTTTAGGGCTCGCAAAGCTAGCCTGAATCGCTTTTCGGGTAATTTCATTAAACACCACGCGGCGAAACACTTTGGGCAGGCTTTTCTTGCCGCTGTTACCTAATACTTCGGCCAAATGCCAGGCTATGGCCTCGCCTTCACGGTCTGGGTCTGTAGCCAAAAAAATCTCTTCGGCCTTTTTAGCAGAACGTTTGAGTTCAGCAATGGTTTTTTTGTGCCGATCTGACAGCGCGTATTCCGCCTTCCAGCCATCTTCAGGGTCTACACCCATGCCACTACCTAGCGTGCCTTTGGACGGTAGATCGCGAATGTGCCCCAAGCTCGATTTCACATCGTAATCAGTACCAAGATAGCTTTCTATGGTCTTTGATTTAGCCGGGGACTCAACAATTACTAAGTATTTAGACATCAAAATTTCACTGAAATCGCAGCAGTACAATTGTTCTCTGGAGAATAGACATACATCGCTTCTCCAGATTTCAATTTATATTACAACAACAACCCGTGACTCTATCAGCTACTGCTCATAAAAAGCGTTTCTGAATCGAATCGCAGGCTTTCTACCCATCTGAATTCCATAGACTAAATCCATGAAATTATTTGTTATTCTGTTGGCTGTCTTATTTCTCATTGGAACGATCTTACCCATACTTCCTTCACGAAGTACACGAAAGCTCGCTCACTTGAGACAACAAGCTCTGGCGCTGGGATTCAGAATACAAGCTCGCAACAGCACCCAGTTCCCCCTGATCCAAGAACAGGTAGCTTATTTTATTACTTCAGAGTCTGATTTATCCGCTGCCAGCAGGAATCAGAATTGGAGCTTTGTATCTGTCAATCAGCTACATGCTCGCAGCCGCTCCAAATCCGAGTCAAATACCACTCCTTCTTGGCGTCTGGATGGGTGGTTGGAAAGCGGCAATCCAGCAGACATGCCCGATCAGCAAATTGGGCAATTGAACACATTACTCAGTGCATTAACAATAGGTATAGATGCCTTCGGCCGCCACCAAAACCAGGCGTTTATCATCTGGCGTGAACGTATCGAAGACCCATCTATCGGCAAACAATTGCTCCAAATGCGTAAACTTTGCGATTTTCTGCTGAAAATAGGTTCCTGAAGAACCTGACTGGAGGATACTGGCATGTACAAAAAAATACTCCTAGCTGTTGACCTGTCTGAACAGACATTGGCACTGATTGCCCAAGGTCTGCGATTCAGCCAGAAATTCGGCAGCGAGCTGCATCTGGCGCATGTTATCGAGCCTGCTACAGTGGCCTACACAGATGCGCCCGTAGGCGACTTTTCTTCCGTACAAAACCAAATGATCCAGCAAACCGAACAGCAATTGAGCCACCTTGCAACTGAATCCGGCATCAATCCAGCACGGGCTCACCTACTCATCGGTCGCATAGAACCCACTCTGACTGAACATATCAATGCGCTGGGATGCGAACTAGTCATTGTCGGTAGCCAGAGCAGCAACCTGAGCAAAATCTTCTTCGGATCTACCAGCTCTTCGCTGTTACGCTCTCTGGAATGCGATCTGCTCAGAATTTATACGGCAGAATAACACCTTCATTCTTGCAAGGTCTCCAACATCTGCGCCATAACAGCAAGCCCCCCATAGACCAAACCGGTATACACCTGTACCAGATCAGCGCCTGCTTGGCGCCTCTGTAGAGCTTCCTGAGAATTGTGAATGCCCCCACAGGCGATACGTACAATGCAATCTGGCAGATGGCTATCAAAGTAACTCAGGCTGTCTCGAGCATGCAAAGCTAGAGGCACGCCACTCAGACCGCCGTCTCGATGCATGTCATGCTGCATGGTGGTATTGGTAAGTATCACTCCATCTACAGGGAACTGCTGCAAAACCTGCACCAACTCTTCACGTTGCCCGTGGCTCATATCAGGAGAGAGTTTCAAACACAAGGCTTTGGGAGTACCCGAGCGGGTTTCCAGCTCTTGCTTGGTACGCAGCAGGGTGGCCAGCAGAGGTTCTAAAAAACTCTTTGCCATCGGATCAAACCGATCTTGCAAATTGGGACAAGAAAGGTTGATCGTGAAATAATCACCATATTCCCATAATGCAGACATCATCTGGCAGTATTCGGCTTCAGCATCTGCCCAGGAACTGAGCGGATGCTTGCCAATATTGATACCCAGAATCCAGTCGCGCTCACTGGGTGAAACACAGGCCTGCAGCCGCTTGCAAACATGCTCCACGCCTTTTGACGGCAGCCCCAATCGGTTGATCAGCGCCTGCTCTTTTGGCATGCGCCACAGTCTGGGGCGTGAATTTCCGGACCATGGGCGAAGCAGCACCGTACCAATTTCAATAAAACCAAGGCCCAAGTGTGAGAGCGCTTGAAGATAATCTGCATTTTTATCCAGGCCGGCAGCTAACCCTATGCGATTTGGAAATTGCAGTCCCATCACCTGCACTGGCCCGGATAACAATTTGCCCTCAGCCTTTTTATGCGCTAGGCGTAACACATGCATGCAAAGGGGCAGAAGCTTCAAACGGTACAGAGCATGGAGTATTGTCAGGGTCAGCCGGTGCGAAGTTTCGGGCGGCAAACAGCGTAGCAGACCAAGCCCCAGATTCGAACAATATTCGAACCATCTGGCGCCTATGGAGCGAAGTAGCGCCAACAATCTGCTGCCCTACAGTTCAGGTGGATAGCCCTAGATGCTGTTGTACAAACTGCCGCAGCTCTTCTTTCAATTCAGGGTCCTGAGCCGCCACCGCTAAATTTGCCTTGAGAAAACCACTTTGACTACCACAATCATAGCGATGGCAATTCAGAGGCAAGGCAGTCACATCAGGGGCTAGCTTATCCAGAGCACTCGTCAATTGCAGCTCTGGCGGGTTATCTAACCCTTTCAGGAAGCGGGATTCCTGCTCCAGGTGCTGGAAAATATCAGGGGATAGAATATAGCGCCCTACAATGCCCCACTGAGACGGAGCTTGAGATGGATCAGGCTTTTCGACGAGCCCCCGAACTGAAAAAGGCGCCTTGGGGTCTTCAGGCACAGTCAGCGGATCTACAACTCCATAACTGCTGATATCGCTGGGGCTGACATGCTCAACAGCTACCACAGACTGCTCGTTGCGCTGATACAGATTGAGCATTTGTTTCAGTGGGCTAGTAGCCTCTTTAGAATCGGAGACCAACAAATCATCCGGCAAAATTAATACAAAAGGCTCATCGCCGATAACAGGGCGTGCGCACAAAACAGCATCTCCAAGCCCCCTGGGTTGTTGCTGCCGCACACTCACCAAAGGGAAGTCAGCTGGCAAAATATTACGTACCGCTTCCAACTGTTCGTATTTACCCATCTGCTCCAGCGTACGTTCCAGATTCCGATCGTATTCTAGATAATCAATGAGCGGCACCTTCAGCCGGCTTGTAACCAAAATCAACCGCTCTACGCCTATCTCCAAGCACTCAGAAACGGCGTACTGTATGATGGGCTTCGAAAGGATAGGCATCAGTTCTTTTGCCACCGACTTGGTGACTGGTAAGAAACGAGTACCTAACCCGGCAACTGGGAAGACGGCAGATTTAATCACAATTCCAACTCTGTTCTTGCAGGCAGATAGCACGAATTTCAAGGAATCTTAGCATGTTAGAGCTATGGAATGGAATACTAGCCCGTTTCATAAACTGCCAGCAGTCGAGCCAATTGCTCACCGACATCGGTCGATAATTGCTTCTGTGCTCGTATTTTCTGCAGGGCTATATGTGCTTGAGCTTGCAACGAAGGCAGTAATTTTTGGCAATTCCCAAAGGCAGTCAACAGGCGTGACGCAACCATAGGATTGCTGCCATCCAGTTTAATGACCCAATCAGCCAGAAAATGATAGCCCGCACCATCTGGCCGATGCAAGGCGACTGCGTTGTTGGCAAAAGTACCTAAAAGAGCGCGCACTCTATTGGGATTCGAAGACAAAAATGCCGAATGCTCGCACAGTTTTTGCACCGTCGACAGCATATCCGCTCTTTCAGGGCGCGCTTGAACTGCAAACCATTGATCCATCAACAAAGGCTCCAGATGCCATTGCTGTTCCAGTGCTGCTAAAAGTTCATCGGCGCAATCCTGCGCAGCTTGCGTGGGACTATCAAGCAAAGCTTGCAAGGCTGCCAACCGATCCGTGAGGTTATCACTGCTCAAAACCTGCTTTCGGCACCGATTCAACCAGCCTAAATGGTCGCTGGGCGACAGCTGGTTGCAAACCGTCAGCTTGTGGAGCAAAAAATTGGCCAGAGCACGCCGACCCATGGCCGAAGGGTCTGGACGGTAATGCTCTTGCGGCTGATGGCTCTCCCAAAGGTCATGCATCTGTTGCTGATTTTGATGGGTGAGATGCATATAAAGACGGTGGCGGCACAGGACAAACTGCTCGGGGTCAGCAGGCGGCTCTAGAAAAGCTGTTTGCACCGATGGCAGACTCAGTAACAGCACCTTCATATCCAGCGCCATGCGCTGCTGCAAGAATCCGCCCCACAAATCTTGCACGGCTTCTAAAGAGGCCTGTGGGTTTGCGGCAACCTGAGCAATGCTGTCTGTATATATTTGTTGGCTAGTCTGCCAGCAAACAGTTGAATCTGTGGTATCGCGAGCCAGCCGCAACAAGCTGGTTTGCGCATCCAATGGCTGAGATTCTTGAGCCTCCAGTATCACAGGGGCAGATAACCGCCTTAGCAAGGATGGCGTAACGGGTTCTTCAACCGGGGCGAACAGCCATTCGCGACTTGATGTATCCAATTCGAGCAAGAACTCTGTCTGCATCTGAGAGCTGCTATTAGCACCTACAGCTGTCTGAATCGGGGAGCCTCTGGAGTCCAACAAAGCTGTAACGACTGGGATCGGAACAGGATTGTGATGTTCGAAAGGAGAAGCATAGCACTGTTCCAGCCGCAGCCGATATTCGCGACGGTCTTCGTTCCAAACGCCAGAAGCCTTCAACCTCGGTGTGCCCGCCTGTTGATACCACAACATAAATGAATCCAGATTGCGCCCACTGACCTGACTCATGGCTGCGAGCAGATCCTCCACACGAACTGCCTGGCCGTCGTATTGGGCAAAATACAGATCGCTGCCTGCTCTAAACAAATCTACGCCTAGCAATTCTCGCAGCATACGTACCAATTCAGCGCCTTTTTCATAAACGGTCACTGTATAAAAATTATTGATTTGCTGATATTCACTGGCCCGAACTGGGTGGGCCAGAGGGGATGCATCTTCAGCAAACTGGCGCTGCTTAAGCACCTGCACCTGACGGATACGTTCGGCCTCCTCGCCTTCAAAATCCGCACTAAACTGCTGATCTCTGAACACAGTAAACCCCTCTTTCAGGCTCAACTGAAACCAATCACGCAGTGTCACGCGGTTGCCGGACCAATTATGAAAATACTCGTGGGCGACAATCGATCTTATAGCCCGATAACCCGCATCTGTAGCCAGATGCGGTTGAGCATACAGCGCCTGTGTATTGAATATGTTGAGCCCTTTATTCTCCATAGCGCCAAAGTTAAAAGCATCGACAGCAACAATCTGGAATACATCCAGATCATATTCACGCCCGTATTGCTGTTCGTCCCAACGCATGGCTTCAATCAACACCTCCAAAGAAAAAGCCACGCGGTCCAACTTGTCAGCAGGAGCATAGAGTTTGAGCTCGACTTCGCGACCGCTAGCAGTTTGGAATACCCGGTTCATAGCATCCAACTGGCCAGCAACCAATGCAAACAAATAGCAAGGTTTAGGATGCGGATCATCCCAGAGCACATAGTGCCGCCCTTGATCCAGCTCCCCCCGGCTCACTGGATTGCCATTGCTCAACAATACGGGCAAACGTTGCCGATCGGCTTCAATGCGGGTACGAAAACGCGCCAAGATATCGGGGCGATCTAAATACCAAGTAATGCGCCGGAATCCTTCTGCTTCGCACTGGGTGCAAAACAGCCCCGAAGATTGATACAACCCCATCAGATCCGTATTCTGTTCGGGCTCAAAACTGCTTAGTGTGACAATCTTGAAGCGGTCACTGTCTATCGGTAGCTCGAGCACCAGCTCTTGATCCAGACCATTCAGTGCCGGCCGAATGGTTGCAGATGCCTCCGCTGACTGCCAATCTATCGATCGGTCATCTACAGACAAGTGCTCCAATTGCAGTCTATATCCGGTCAGACAGATCTGGCCCGAACGATGAGCGATCTCAGGGTTACGGCACACATGAAGTACGCTTTGCACCTGCACTCGGGCTGGGGCGGCGTCATCAAAGATGCGGATGTCTAAATCGACACGCTCGATCAACCAATCAGAGGGGCGGTAATCGCTGAGCCGGGTCTTGCGCTCTTTATTGTCTTCATGAACCTGTAGCCCAGTCGCTGGATATCGCACTTTAAAGCCAATCCGGAACCGAAAAACCGCTTTCTTCAAGAAAAGTGCGGTTATAGAGTTTGCTGAGGTAGCGGTCACCCTGATCGCACAGCAAAGTCACCAAACGGTGGTTAGCTCCCATCTCGCGGGCCATGCGTATAGTACCTGCAATGTTGATCGCAGAACTGCCGCCCAAATACAATCCTTCGTCTCGACACATAGCAAACATGACATCTAGAGTTTCTTGATCCGGAATGCTGTAAGAATAATCCGGCGCAAAACCTTCTAAATTGGCAGTTATCCTACCCTGCCCAATCCCTTCCGTCAGCGAACTCCCCTCTGCCTTGAGTTCGCCGCAACAATAATAGTTATGTAACGCAGCACCGGGTGGATCCGCCAAGGCAATCTTGATATCAGGCTTTTGAGAACGCAGAAAGGCGCTGATTCCAGAAATGGAGCCGCCTGTACCTACCGCACAACAAAATCCATCAAGCTGGCCTTCCATCTGCTGCCATATTTCAGGACCTGTGGTCTCATAGTGCGCTCTTTTGTTGGCCAAGTTATCAAATTGGTTGGCCCATACGGCACCCTGTGCATGCGTTCTGTTGTATTCGGCTGCCAACCGACCGGCATATTTGACGTAGTTGTTGTCATCCTTATAAGGTACTGCTGGCACTAAGCGCAAATCAGCTCCTAGGGCGCGCAGTGTGTTCTTTTTTTCATCGGTCTGGGTTTCGGGCATAACAATCAGGCTGGCATATCCCAGTGAGTTGGCGGCCAGCGTCAAGCCTATACCAGTATTTCCGGCGGTTCCTTCAACCAATATACCGCCCGGCTGCAACAAGCCTTTTTCTTGCGCATCTCGAATCATATAGACAGCCGCTCTATCTTTGATAGAACCCCCCGGGTTCGCAAACTCCGCTTTGCCGTAAATCTCACAGCAAGTCTGTTCAGATGGACCTTTGAGATAAATCAAAGGCGTATCCCCAACAGCCTCAAGAAAACTTCTGCTAACCTTCATATTGCCTCACATATCTCACAGCTGCTCAATGAGGAGCAGATGGGGGTGTGGCTGTACTCAAACCCCAACCCAATTTATCACGTACTCTGGAAAAGAAATCCTGGCTGTGCGGCTGAAGTAGGCTAAGCCTCCGCTGTTCTTGCTCAATAGCCACCACTGCCTTTGCTGGTACCGTGCTGATGTGTCTGCCATCTAATGTCAAATGCGCTTGCGAACTGGTTTGCACAGTGATTTTTGATTCTGCAGGCAAAACAATCGATCCAGAACCTGGCCCATGCGCCAACATGGGTACGATAGAAATACCCTCAAGGCCTGGAGCCAAGATAGGACCGCCCGCAGAAAGCGAATAGGCTGTTGAGCCGGTAGGAGTCGCAACGATCATGCCGTCTGCCCGGATTCGGTACAATAAATCGCCGTCAACAGACACCAAAAATTCACCCAGATGCGCAATATTCGGCATATGGATTAACACTTCATTGAGCGCGCTCTGACCCTGTTCAGCGCCTGGGCGAATTTGGCCGGAATCAATATAGCTACGCAGCAATAAGCGTTCATCCCGAACCCCATGACCTGAGAGCACAGCCGGTAAATCCTTCTCAATATGCTGAATAGAAATCCCTGCTACAAATCCCAGACGGCCAAAGTTAATGCCTGCCACTGGGATTTGCCTCTGTGCCAGATCCCAAGCAACTGAAAGCAAGCTACCATCTCCTCCCAATACGATGGCCAGATCACAGTTTTCTATCACCTCATCCGTACCACAGGCGTGGGCAACTGGTATATATTTCGCTATTTCAGGTGATGCCCAAACGTTGTCGCAATGGCTTTCAAGCACTCGGTTCAGATTGGCAGCAACCGAGCTAGTCCATTGAATATCCGGCCTGCCCAAAAGGCCTGCGTTCTTAAATATCTGGCGACCAGTCATTGCAGCAACAGCCAAAATCCGTCACATAAAATAGGCATCCAGCTCTCACCGGCGCGCGATACTGACACCGCGCTCAGACCTTCTTGCTCATGCCTCAGGGTTTAGATTTAGGCTTGAGGATGGCATCCATCACACTCCCCAGCCCGTTGACTGGCAGTGGGAACACCAACGTATGGGTGCCTTCTTTAGTAATTTCCGTCAGCGTTTGCAGGTACCGTAACTGAATGGCCGTCGACTCCTTGCCTAACATTGTAGCCGCTTCAACCAATCTGGTGGAAGCCTCGCGCTCACCTTCAGCATGTATAACCTTAGCGCGGCGCGCTCTCTCTGCTTCAGCCTGACGGGCCATGGCACGGATCATCGTCTCATCCAGATCAACGTGCTTCAACTCAACGTTTGAGACTTTGATACCCCATGCGTCCGTCTCTTTATCCAAAATACTCTGGATCCTGTTGCTGAGCGTATCACGCCCTGACAGCACATCGTCCAGTTCATGCTGCCCCAGAACCGACCTCAGCGTTGTCTGCCCCAACTGCTCTGTAGCAACGGCGAAGTTTGCCACGCTGACAATAGCTCGCGCAGGATCCAAAATACGATAATACAGTACCGCGTTGACTCGAACCGAAATATTGTCTTTAGTAATCACATCCTGCTGCGGGATATCAGAAGTTCGGGTACGAATATCGACCCGCACATATTCCTGAATACCAGGGATGACAAAAATCAATCCTGGTCCCCGAGTGCCCGTTAACCGGCCTAGTGTAAAGACGACTGCTCGCTCGTATTCTGTCAAAATCCGGATTGAAGAAACTAATAGGGCAACTGCACCTAAAGCAAGTACCAAAGGAAGTAGCTGAGAAAATTCCATGCGTTTGCTCCTGATATGTATCAAAATGCAGCTTTATTCCGCTGCGCTTTCTTTCAACTCCGAATAACTGTCTATTATAGAGAAGGCAGAGGCAACTGCCGACAGCCTATTTTCCTCTTACGGATCCAGCAGGGCCTCCTCTAATCGGTCAAGCTTAGCCTGAAGCCGCTTTTTGTGATTCTGCTCCTGTTCTCGCACGCGGCTCGCTTGCCCCCAAAGAACGGGGACCATTGCTTCATATTCAACTGCAAGGTAGCCATTTTCCGCTTCTTCAACGATATCCGGGTAAAAAGCGTTAACTTCCTGAGCCAAAAAGCCCAATTCCCGAGAGGGTGTAGATGGTGCATCTGCTAAGCCTTCAGACAATACCTTACGCGTATAACTGTAAGCACGGATACCGCCCAAAGCTGCTTGATGCATTGATAAAGGTTTAATGCCCTGCTTGAGCCGAGCATCAGAACGCCGCGCCAAAGTATTGAGCAATCCTACATCCTCAAAGGCTTGGTAAGCGAGCAGAGGCGGAGCAAATCCATCCGCTCCCGGTAAATGCTGAAAATCCATCTGTACGTTACACTCTTGCCGCTGGTCCAAACGGGAACGGTCAAATAGACCCGTGGATTCCGCTCGTGCTGCAGCACAATCCGAAAAGCTACTACCCTCCGATGCCACGATACGCACATCATTGAAACGAAACTCGCTGAAATAGCTGGCTAATCCTTCATTACGCCCTGATCGATCATTAAAAGCTGAAGTGCTGTCCCCTAGCTGCAAATTGGAAGCATAGAGGCCATCGCTACCAACAACTGCTTTGTTGAAGCCTGCATAGCCAATATTAAGTGCTGTAATAGGTCTGAACCGTGCTACTGATTCAATTTGCCCACTCCATCCGTTAGTGCTATCGTGGAGAACGGTATACTCTGGTTGCACCATATAAGGTGGCAACTCTATTTGATAATACGAACCTCCAGAAAGGATCGTACCGTTTTGATCCAACATGAATTGCTGTGGGGGAGCACTGCCAGCGGTATTTTTGCTCCACGTGCCAGAGAGCATATCATCAAAGTATCGATAAGAGCCGCCAATATTACGAGTACCTAGCAAGCCATCAGAAGTAACCGTATCGTAGTCGACTGAGCCTCTACTACCACCAAGTGCCGTAGCCCGATAAAGCGGGAACGCAGTCCCAATCGGTAAAGAGTTGAAGGCGCCTCCTTGCAGTGGTTCACTCCATGCAGTACCCACTTCTAGGTGGCGCGTATATAAGCCCGATCTTTTCTCCCAAAACTGCCATATAGGAAAGCGATCATCAGTCCAAGCGGCAGTCTGTTGGTTGTTGAGAGGCAAGGTCAAGGATGTAGAAAATGTCGTATTGAATCCACTAAACACATATATCTGGGTCAGGTCAATTAGCTCATTCTCATTCCAGCTATCCAACTGCCAAGGTGGCAGGCTGGCATTGTTGGCTAAAGCATACCCCGCAGCTGACAAAGCAGTGCCGCCCAAAGCTTCAGCCCGCAGATAATGAGCTTGCAGATCAGCAAACCCAGAGACTCCAGGAACAGGAGCAAAATCCGGGTCTATCGCCCCTTGTGCGCTCAAATTTTCGGCAATATCAGCTGGCGAGGAAATCCCAGCAACCGTAGTGGATGCCGGACGCGCACTCATTTCACCCCCTACCACGACCGTGTTCCATCTGTAGATGCTGAGTTCATCCATATTGAAGAAAAAACCGCCCAGCCCTACATTATCACAGGAAAAACTACCTAGGTAATCAGTTTGATGGATACAGGCCCTTTCAGAGTATATGACATGATCAGTGTTATAGACAGGAATACCCTCTGGAATGGGGTAAGCTGTGCCGTCTGAAACTAATTCGATAATCTCATCTGAAAGAGCAGCCTCAAGATAATCAAGCACATTCATATTGACCTGTTGCGTCTGGTTTTCCGCCAACACATAACGACTATCTGGAGACAAGTAGATCTCTAGTGTATCGCAGGTATCGTCAGAATCAGAATAACAAGGTTGCTGTAAGTAGTGTCCCCAATACCGCAAGCCATTTTGAATCTCTGCAAGTTCCTCACCGTAACCCAGTGCCACCGGAGCTTCATAGCGAATCATCAGCCATGCCTGCTGTCTGAGTGCATCTGGCTCCTGTACCTCGATCAGGACCCAGCTGCTTCCAGGATAAATGTCGGGTAAAGCTGTCGTCAAATACCCACCCTCTAACAACAGCGACAAGGCGCATTGATTTTGGTTGCCAAAACACCCAAGGCTACCTTGCCCCGTAACACCTGCAACTAAAGTAGCATCGGCGGGCCACTGCATCACCTCAGCGCTATCATTGATAGTGCCGATATCGCGCGCGTAATCAATGCTGGCTTGACGGATCAACTCTATTTGAGCTGCCAATGCGCTCTTTCTCAAGTTCACAACTTCAAGATTGCTCCATTGAAGGTAGAACACCAAAAACAGCGAGAGCAACAGAGTTGAGATCAAAAACTCAATCAGTGTAAACCCGGACAACCGTGGGTTGATAGTCTTTCCGTTCACGATTTAGTAACCCGACTATTGCACATGCTGTGGACCACTTTGATCATTTTCTTCAACCAAAGATTGCACCTGCTTTAGCCTTTGATTCAGTGCAAAAACATCGCTATCATGAGCACGCTCCAGAGATCGCAAATGTGCATAGAGAATGGGCAGCAAACCATAATAACTCATCGCCAGATATCCACCCGAATCCGATCGAACCAGATCAGGATAAAAAGAGGCGACCTCCTGTGCCAGAAAACCCACTTCAGTATGACTTGCCTCTGTATCTGCAGAGATCTTCCGATAACGATAGGGCCTGATAGCAGCCAAAGAACCTTTATCCACACCATGGCGTTGCCAGAACTCCCCGTCTTCAGGTATGGCCTGAGACGTACGAATCAAACCATCACTACCGACCAGAGTTTCACTGAACACCACAGTACCTGGGCTGATAGTCAAAAAAGCGCAATATTCTGTATCTTCACCTGCAGGCACATAATCCAACTGGGTAACAGTGAGGTGCTGTTCGCAGGTTTTCGACCTGAAGCCTGGCCACGGCCGCAAATCTGTCACATTACGTTTGCTAACGTCGCCTGATTCTGTAGCTAAATCATCGCCCCAAGGAATAGCACCCACTCCGGGCACTAGATGTACTTCCCCCATCAAATGGCGCACAAACATCCATTTGCTGATGATGCTCCCTCTGGCTACAGGCGCTGACGATGTACCGTAGATATCTCTGAATAGCAAGCTATTGCCAAAAGTCAAATGCGGCGAATAGCGGCGGCCGGCGTCATGACTGCCTTCAAATCCAAAAGTCGTTTCATGGCCTACATGGGTACCCAATTTGGTCAGATATTCATCTGCGTGATAGTAACCAGCCTGTATAACACACTGATTCGGCAAAACTAAATGCGACTGACTTTCAACAGCACGGACCGCCGAATCAAAACTCGAACCGGAATGAACCAGTTTCTGATATAGATGCCTGTAGCAGCGATCGTAGTCATTTTGTATCCAACCGATACTGGCATCATCTAACTTCTCTAGAAAACGGCTCACTCGTACAGTCGGTTCATACCTCCAAACGGTTGTATTACCCAGCTTCACAGGAGCCAAAAGAGGGCGCATTTCATTGGTTATATCCGACCATCCGCTCCCCTCACCCCGCAGGTCATGGTCGTCATAGGTGTAGCGTAGCTGATTGACAATCAGGGTCAATGCGCTGATTTCATTGAATTGCCACAGCGCGCGAGAAGGCGGCACGACAACGGTCACCCCCTCTAAATCTAGTTCTGTCACTAGGGCTGCCATTGAATGTCGAACGAGTAGCACCGTCTCTTCACCCATGACCAACCCCGTCGGTAGTTCGCGCACATTAATTGGATTGCTAACCGTGCCTCTGAGACCTGTCTGGTCAATGCCTTCATCACAGCGCAAAGTAAAGATCTGCTCCGGATCATTGGCACGAGTCAGTGAAATCTGAACATCATCTATCTGATCAAACAGATCTTGCCTACGCACAGGACAGAACGAGCTGCGATCCGACAGATCAGAAATACGCAAACGATTGATCAGTGCCATCAGGGTAACGCCATCGCCCACATCTACCCAAAAATGCAGAAACGAATCTTCATGTTCTGAGGTATCCGGGTCGTCCGCATCGACAGTTCCATCCCAACAGATCCTGGATAGTATTTCTGCTCCTCCTCCATCTTCAGAATTACAGGGTAGAAACTGAGCTCCAAAACCCAAATCCGAGGGCAAAATCCCCTCCAGCACTTGTTGAACTACAACAGTATAGGCACTGGCTTCCCTCAATGTTAGGCTCTCTTCTAGAGCTGCAACATCTCCAGCCTCCCAGTTCCAATAGCTCTCATCGGCCAAGCGTTCCGGCAAAGTCGTGTCAATTGGGTTTAATGCTTCGTTGACCGCCCCAAGACCCGTGTATAAAAAGAAGGTTAGTTGTTCATCAGTAGCAGTGTCGAAATCCTGACCGGTCAACTGTTCGAACAGTTCTTCATTTACGCCCCTGCTGGCAACTTGTTCAGATGCAATGATCCCTTGGATCAGGTTGTATTTGTATGCCAGAACCTGCTTGAAGGCAATAACCAGGTTATACAAGGCATCAACCTCTACCTGACGTTCGCGATAGGCTAATTGAGAAGAGAAGCGAGTCGTCATGGCGGCTACACCAGCCGATGCCATAGCTACTAACAACAAGATAACGCCCAAAACTTTTTTAGGACGGCGTGCATACTGTCTCATTTCAACAACCGCTCATGACACGCATAACAATCCCTCAGGTTTGGTTCGCTGCTTTTCTATCAACAGCTTCTATGGATGCCGCAAAGTCAGCTGCATCCGATCTCGTTTTTTGATCACAAGCTTCTGACCTTTATACACCTGCCCTTCAATTTGGCCACGCCAGCGCTCGCCATCAAACAAAACCCAGCCGCTGTCCTTGAAATCTTCAAGGACTTCTACTTGTTTTTTTACCATGCTTTCCTGTCCACTGAACGACTCTTCGAGGTTTTGTATTTGAAATACCAGCCATACCACAAAAGACACGACCAGAACTGCTACCACAGCAATCCATCCCAACGACACCGACTGCCCACCACTCGCTTGCAGTTCGCTCCATATCTGCACGATTGCCAAGCTGAGTAGTGCACCACCGGACACTATGAATCCAGAGAACCCCAAGAGGATGTCTGCTACCAAAAATAGGAAAACCAAAAAACCCAACAGCAGCAAGAATTCAAACTCAATGACCTCGATGGATAATATCCCGAGCCCATAACTACCTAGAAATAACGCAACCAACCCTATAAACAAGCCAATGCCGCCCAATCCAATGGAAAATTCAAACCAGATCAGCGCTCCTGCGACCAGCAATAGTAAGCCCGCTACCGAGGGATTTGTGATCCTAGAAGTAAGATAATCAAAAGCACTGATATCTAGAGCCACGATCGGCGCATCGGCTGTATCTAAAACAACAACCTGGTCCTGAAGTTGAATACTCTGGCCACTAATTTGACGCAGCAAGTCCCTTTCTGAGGGCGCAATATACTCAATCACTCCGAGCGACAAAGCCTGCTCACTTGTTATGGAATCTCCTGTCAATATCGCTTTGTCAGCCCATTCCGCATTACGGTTGCGCAACTCAGCCAAGCTTTTCAGAAATGAGCGCGCATCATTGACTATCTTGTTTGTCATCGCATCATTAGCAGGAGTAGGTTTAGAATCCTCCTCTGCATTTTTGCCCGGCTGGTCACTTTCCTGCTCTGGATCATCAGGTTCGGCAGCATCTTGATCGACAGGTTCGACAGTATCTTGATCGACACTCAGGCGAACTGGCGTAGCAGCTCCTACTGTAGCTACTGGAGCCATGGCGGCTATGTGCGAGGCATAGAGAAGATAAGTGCCAGCGCTGGCTGCTCGTGCGCCTTCAGGCGCCACATAAATAGCCACAGGGATAGGGGATGCAAGAATTGTTTGCACCATAGTGCGCGTCGCATCATAGAGTCCCCCCGGCGTATCGAGATGGATCAACAGAAGCTGACCCCCGCCAGCAACTGTTTCTTTAAGTGCCTGACTTAGGCGCTTGATAGAGGTTTGCCCGATCTCATCCTGAATCTGCATGCTGTAGACCGGAGCAGATGACTGAGTCGAAGCATTACTTTCAGAATCCTGCGGGATTTCTGCCAGCAGCAGGACCGGTGCTAAACAACCAGCCACTAATAAAGCAAAAATGCCGTTCAGCTTCCAATAGCTAGGCCGAAGCTTCACCACCATAGAATCTGACATGCTAGCAATGCGCACTGCTTCCAGCAATATACTGAATATCGGATTCTTTATAATACTGGATATGTTCTGGCACATCTTCAGAACAACCGCCGCTATCTTTATCTGAATATTATACAGTTGCGGCAAATCATACCCTAATCCAAAACAGTGCCCGCAACCCGCTTACAAGAACACCAGATTATCAGAAATATACCATAAGCTACATCCAGCTCCACCACTAGAACTATTGCGTTTAAGACCCTATGACTGAATCCATCACATCCTTTCAGCAAGCGACTCGTCAATGGCTCGAAGCGCATTGCCCTGCTAGCATGCGCACCCCTCTTGGCCCTAACGAAGAAGTCTGGGGAGGGCGCAATGCCACATTTCACAGTGAAGATGCCCGTATCTGGCTGGAAAAAATGGCTGGAAAAGGCTGGACAACACCCCGATGGCCTTCCGAATATGGCGGCGGCGGTCTGACCCAGGAGCAAAATCTTTGCCTTCAGAGCGAACTTGCTCGAATTAGAGCGCGCCCAGCTCTCCAGAGCTTTGGTATTTGGATGCTTGGCCCCGTGCTCTTGGAGTACGCTAACGAACAACAGAAAACCGCCCATCTTCCTCATATCGTCCAAGGCAAAATCCGCTGGTGTCAGGGTTACTCTGAGCCCGGATCGGGTTCCGACCTAGCCAGTTTGAGCACACGAGCCGAAGACCGAGGCGATCACTACCTAGTCAACGGCCAAAAAGTATGGACCTCCTATGCAGATAAAGCGGATTGGATATTCTGCTTGGTCAGAACCGGACCACAAGAGCCCAAACACGAAGGAATCAGCTTTTTGCTGATCGACATGAAAACGACCGGCATCTCCACCAAACCTATTACGCTGATCAGTGGTGCCTCACCTTTTTGCGAAACTTTTTTCGACAATGTAAAAGTACCCAAAGAGAACTTAGTAGGAAACCTGAACCATGGATGGGAAATTGCTAAGAAACTTCTCCAGCACGAGCGTAATATGATTTCTGGAATGGGAACTGCATCAGGAGGAAAGAGTACGGCTCTTGAAGAAATCGCCCGCAACTACCGCGGCGGAGTCTTACCGGGTAGCAACAGCCCTGAAATCGCAGATCCGATCCTGAGGAACAAAGTTTCTACCCACAAAATGAACGGCCATGCCTTTATGTTGACGCTACAAAGAGCACAGCAAGAAGGCGGAAAAGCCAACCACCTTTCGTCTTTATTTAAGTACTTCGGCACTGAGTTAAACAAAGACCGATACGAATTGATGCTTGAGTGCATGGGCCAACAAGCTCTAGGTTGGGACCCATCGACCGGTTTTACCGACCAGGAGCGCAACGTCACCAAAGAATGGTTACGTAGCAAAGCGAATTCCATTGAAGGCGGTACTTCCGAAGTTCAATTGAATGTCATCGCTAAACGTGTACTCAACCTGCCGTCTAGCTGAACTATTGTTATCCAATTACATGGACCTAAATTAAGTTATGAGATTAGTTGCTTCAGAAGAAGAATCCTACCTTCGCGATACGGCTCGCAATTTTTTTGACGAAAAAATGCCTATTTCGCACTTAAGGGAAATACGCGACACCAAAAACCTTTTGGGCTATAAACCCGAATATTGGCAACAGATGGCCGAACTGGGCTGGGCTGGAATTATTGTTCCAGACAACCTAGGAGGGGCGGGCTTCGATCTGGCTGCGCTCGGCGTCATTGCCGAAGAAGCTGGGCGCAATCTGTCACCCTCACCTCTGATCAGTACTGCTGCTATAGGGGCCAGCATGCTGACGGCAGCGGCGCGCGCCGATGACTTGCAAAAGCTCTGCCAAGGCAAACTACTGACTGCATTAGCACTGGACGAGCAAGGATGGCACGACCCGACCCAAATCAACTGCCGCGCCAAACCGACCGCACAGGGCTTCACCCTCACAGGCACCAAACGTTTTGTAGCTGATGGTATTGGTGCTCATTTGTATTTAATAGTTGCCCGAACGGCGGAAATCAGCAAAGATCTGACCGAAGGGCTGTCGATATTTGCGGTCCCTGCAGACACGGATGGCTTAGAGGTGATGCAGCTAAGTGCGGCTGACAGCCGCAATACTGCCGATTTAAAACTGGACATTACATTAACTACAGACCACTTGCTGGGAGAACTGAATAAAGGCTACGACCTGTTGCAACCTGCTTTGGATATTGGCCGCAGCTGTTTGGCTGCTGAAATGCTCGGGGGATGCCAATATATTTTTGAACAAACTCTAGAATATCTGCGCCAACGCAAGCAATTTGGCAGTGCCATAGGCTCGTTCCAAGCATTGCAGCATCGAGCAGCCAACCTCTATTGTCAGATTGAGATTGCCCGATCTTCCGTCATTGCAGCCTTAGCCAGCCATCGGGACAAGCCTGATGATTTTGCTCGATTGGCCAGTCTGGCAAAAGCTCAAGCTGGTCTTGCTTTCCATCAGACCAGCAAAGAAGCCATTCAGATGCATGGCGGCATTGGTGTCACCGATGAGCTAGACCTAGGTTTTTATCTTAAGCGCGCCCGTATCGCTGAGCAAATGCTTGGTGACTACCTTTGGCACAACCGCAGGTATGCAACTCTTAGCGGGTTCTAAAAATCCGCGTGGCGGCGCAAGACTTGATCTGGAGGAGTATGCAGCGTCCGTAGGAAAACTGGTACAGCTAGCACAGTCAGCGCCAGCGGCACTAACAGAGATGGCAACACCCACAGTACCCAGCTAAAGCCAATCTGAACCCCTTCCAGACCGCTAAACTGCAACACCATAAAAGCTGCGAAACTCGCAGTCAGGCCGCTGACCCAACCCACCAGGTTCAGTTCCAGCATCAAAGCACCGACTAATAGCGACGATGGTGCTCCAAAAACCCGCATCAAACTCGACAACCGACGGCGCTCATTCAAATCTGTTTCTAAGGTTACCCACAGTACGAAGCTGGCAGCTACAGCCAGAAAAGCCAGCAACACATTGACTACCGTCAATAAGCGAGACGATAGCACCTGCGCTTCATGCAGGAGCGCCTTGCCTGAAAAAAAGTTCACCACCGGATAATGCCGTTTGATACGCTCAAGTGCGGCTTCAGACTCTTCGGGTATATATAAGCTGGTCATCCATCCTGCCGGCTCCTGATCAAAAAACTCAGGCTGTACTAACGCTCGAAAATTTGGGGTTAAGCTAAGCCAATTCACTTCACGCAAACTGGTAACCTTAAGGGTGACTTGTCGCTCTGGCAATTGCAAAATCAAATCATCACCCAGTTCTACACCCAGGTCGTGAGCATAATCCACTTCCAAAGACACCTCAGGCTGATTGCTGTGTCCCCACCATTCGCCTGCATGCAATTGATTGCCTTTGGGCAACGACTCGGACCAGCTGATGTTTGCACTGCTCCGGGTATTCAAGCTGATAGCCGTTCCGTCTTTTTTTACAACTCCTGACCATCTAGCCCGAATCAGAGGCTGAAATGCTTCCACCGTTGCACCGATGCCAACGAGCGCGGTGTGTAACGGCTCCCGTTCATCTGCAGACAGGTTCGTGAGGAAATAATTGGGGACCTGCTCATCCTGCAACTGTTGCCAGCTATCAAAAAACACCTCTCTAAAACCGTACAGGGTAACAGCCGGCAACACCAACATGCTGAGGGCAAAAAACTGCAACATGTTGCTGGCTTTGCGCCTGCGCCAACTGGCCTGAGCTAGGGCTAACATCGCTAGAAAACGACCAACAGGTAAGCGGGAGCAATGGGCAAGCAATTGAGCCAATAGAAACGCCAGACCCAAAAGGCCCATCAAAATCGCAAGTAGCAGGGCCCCTACTTGCAGATCAGTCACCAAAAACGCAAGAAGCATCATGCATGCAACTGGAATAATCATGAGCCGATAGATCCCAGCGGCGCGATGACTTTGCCGCAAGAGGTGCATAGGCGGTGTCGAGATGGCTCCAAAAAGCGCGGGCAGTAAAAAGGCTGCAGCCCCGCCCAAGCTGGCTACAACCGCATAGAGATAGATATGCACGCTCGGTACTTCGGTCTGGATACCAAATTCAGATCCCACATAACTTCCAAACAAATTTTGTACCGTCCAACCGATTGAAAGGCCTATGGCAATAACAAAAGCAGATAGCCACAGCAATATCGCTGCATATAAGGCCAATAACCTGAGGCGCGAGATACCCAGAGTTTTAATAAAGGCAATACGGGTTTGCTGAGCATCAAAATAGCGCTTACCAGCTAGAATACCCGCAATTAAAGCCAGTATCAGAACCATAAAACCAGAAAATTCGATCACTACCAGCATATTTCGCAAAGCATCACCACTGGCGCCTTCTCTGCTGTGAATTGAAACCACCGAATAGCCAGCTTTCTCTTTTTCTACAATCTGACTTTGAAATACCTTTAGGGATTCTGGGTCTCCTGCCAGCATCAACTGCCATCGGACTCTGCTGCCAGGTCGTATGGCTCCTGTTGCTTCTACATCCTGCATCGCGAACATCACTCTGGGGATAAAGGCACCCATACTCCCGGCCCGATCAGGCTCTTGTACAATCACACGCGTCATCAACAAATCAACGTCTGCTAGGCCCAAAGAAGTTCCAGGTTGTAACTTCAGGTTGCGCATCAAGCTTTGTTCCAGCCAAATTTCTCCCTGTTGCGGGCGTGCGTCGCCATCGCCCATAAGCTGCTGATTCTGATCGTGCCATTGCGCCGTCGAACTGAGGCTCCCCCGCAAAGGATAGTCCGCGTTAACGGCCTTAGCAGCGACCAGTATAGAAGCTTCGTCATCAATATAGAGCATGGTCATAAATTCAGCAACTAATGCGTGCTGTAAACCATGCTGTTCAGCAAGGCTGATCCAATGCTGCGGGGGGCGTTCTGCACCTACATAAGTCAAATCGGCTGCTAAAAATGAACGGGCCTGACCCAGAGCTGCAGTTTCCATACGTGCGGATACAGCATAAACACTGGATGCAACGGCAATGCCAAGCAACAGCGTGGCACCGACCATCCCGAGCGAAGAGGAAAAGGATTCACGCACTGCTAAGCGCAAGGACAGTGGCAAAGGCATGGCGCAGATATTAGATCAAAAAAATTATCGAAGCAGTCCTTCTGACAACCTATACTGACGATTGCATCTATCAGCTAGTAATGGATCATGGGTAACTAACACTACTGCCATATCTTGAGAAGGTTGGAGAAGGATATCCATCACCGATTGACTGGTAACCTCATCCAGATTACCGGTAGGCTCGTCTGCAAAGAGCAGACGCGGTTTAATACAAAAAGCTCGAGCAAGCGCGACCCGTTGGCGTTCACCCCCAGATAACTGTGCCGGATAGTGGTGTAATCTGCTTTCTAGACCGACTTGCTCCAGAGATTCAATAGCGCGCGCTGTTGCGCGGCCTGCCTGCATCAACTCCAACGGCAGTTGAACATTTTCTAAAGCAGTCAAATCTGAAATTAATTGGAAATCCTGAAAGACAAAGCCTACTTGGCCCAAACGACTCGCTGCTCGTTGCTCTTCAGAAAACTGGTGTAACGGCTGACCGCACAGCCAAATTTCTCCGGCATCAACAGGAGCTAGCCCTGCTAATGCGGCTAGTAAAGTGGTTTTTCCTGAACCTGACGCACCGGTAATAGCTACTACTTCTGCTGGGTGCACTGTCAGGTCAATGCCTGATAATATACACAAAGATTCGCCCCCGGGATTCGTAAGAGCTTTGGTTATCGCTGTTGCCTGTAACGGAATACTCGCGCGATCTGTTGGTAACAAACTCAAACTGACTTTCTACCTAACTACAAACAACAATTGGAGCCCCATGTGACCGCCCCACAACAACTTTTTACTATTATATTGATTCTAGGTGCCACTGCTGTGGTACCAGCGCAGGCAAAAGAGCAACGGCTACTGGTGGTTGGTGACAGCATTGGCGCTGGCTATGGACTCAGCTCTTCTCAAAAAAGCTGGGTCGATCTGCTGTCTGACTACTTTGAACCTTATGACTGGACAGTCATTAACGCTAGCGTATCGGGCGACACGACCACCGATGCGCTCAGAAAAATCCATCGGCTATTAGAAAATTATCAACCCGAATATGTGGTTGTAGAACTCGGTGGAAATGACGCCCTTCGAGCCACACCCATTCACCTGATAGCTGATAACCTGAACCGTATTATTCGCAGTTCACAACGCCAAGGAGCTATGACTTTACTAATCGGTGTCACTCTGCCACCCAATTACGGCCAGAGGTATATCAAACGATTTGAAAAGATGTACCGTGAAGTAGCCGAGAACACCCAGTCCCTATTTGTGTCTTTTGCACACACCGAAATCGGCACTGATGCTAAATACCTCCAATTTGACCGTATCCACCCCAATCATCTAGCCCAGCCCTTCCTGTTTGAAGCCGTAAAAAAGCCGCTTAAAGCAGAATTGTATCTTCCTTAAACTGTTGTATCGCAATGCCTGTCTGCAAATTCTTTTACGCTGCGTTCAATTATCTGCGCGCCATTCTTGCCTGCTTGTTCTTAGCGCTGGTATGCTTTGGATTACCTTTGTTCCTGATTCCAGCTGCTTTAGTATTTCAAATCTCTCCCCTTAGAATCCGCAGATTGATAGCGCGATACAACAACTGGATAGCTCTACTAGCTAGTAAAGGCTTCCTGTTCTCGATAAATATTTCCGCCTGTACATTGGAGACACGAGGGTTGGAAGCCCTCAAGCAGGCACCTGAAAAGAAAAATTGCCTGTTAATAGGCAACCATATCAGCTGGGCCGACCCTATTATTACACATGGCCTGCTGGGAACGTATCTACCACAAAGGCGCTATCTCATTAAAGAATCTCTGACCTACATTCCGCTATTCGGTCAAGCGCTAGTCAGTGTCGGCATGCCCTATATCTCGC
>JBPCXB010000215.1:0-1201 GCA_051008935.1 Gammaproteobacteria bacterium
TGCAGGGCGGCTTGAGCTTTATTGCCGGTGCGCTTCCGGGTACTGTGCCATCTATGATGGAGCCGGAAACTTCAGCAAGTGACACCAAGCAGCCTCAGATAGAACAGCAAACAGAGTGGCAACCAGCAGGCGACATCTACAACCCTCAGGCCCAGCATTTCGGCCAGTGGTTGCAGCTACAAACCGTGCAGCCCATAGGGCCAGATACCGACAGCCAACACTGGCAGACACATGCAGCTTACGGAGAGCACCTGATCGGTTCACGCACTTTCCCCGCCCTACATGGCGGTGCCACCGCAGCCTTTCTGATTCAATCCGCTCTGGAATTAGCGCATAGCATGGGCTACCCCGTGCTCGCCAATTTCGCCATCGACTACCTGCGCTCCGGCAAACCCGAACCCGTAAAGTTGACCTTGACCACCCTGCATCGCAGCCGGCGGGCCTGGACTGTGAGCGTGCGCCTGCTGCAACAAGAGCAGAAACGGCTGGTAGCCCAAGCACAGCTGCACTTCACTTGTAGCCTGTAGATCAAAATAGTATCAGTACTTAGCAATTTCCCTCCGCGCCCTGAGCCTGACGAAGAGCGCTTTTAGAAAAAGAGTAACAGTCCGCTTCCCCCCGCGTCATGCTGCGCGAAGTCGCAGCATCCAGAAAAGTATGGAACTGCTGTGATGCCAGATGGCAACACAAGCACAACTGCACTTCACTAGTAACTATTGAGAAAAAATCACAAGCTAAACTCTAGGCTGCCTTAAACATAAACCCCTCTACAATTCCATGCACTCCGATACTGCGACTACGCGCAGCATGTCGAGGAGTGCCTTTAGAGAAAGAGAAATGAACATGAACTTCCACCGCATCAACCAGCAAACCGCACTGATACTGGCCCTGTTCACACTAACTGGCGTTGCCAGCAGCACAGACACGCAGCACCGTTGGTTTGCCTACCAAAGCGGACTCGGCGTAGATGGATACGATCTGGTCGCCTACTTTCAAGACCAACGCGCCCGCAGAGGTAGCAGCAACCATGCCGTGGACTATGCCGGCCAACGTTGGCTATTTGCCAGCCAAGAAAATGCCGATACCTTTCAACAAAGCCCTGAGCAATACCTGCCAGCCTATGGTTCACATTGCGCCTTTGGGGCGTCAAGAGGTTATCTAGTACGGGGCGACCCGCAAGCATGGACTGTACGCAACGGCC
>JBPCXB010000216.1:0-6698 GCA_051008935.1 Gammaproteobacteria bacterium
CCGCGTCCAGTTTGGGGCATCTTCCTGCTCAGGGTGCTGGCCAGTGCGGTCAAACATCCATTGGATTATCGCAGGCTTGACTTCAATCCTCTCCACAGCCATGATGCAGTTCCCGAATCTGCTGAACCCAATCGTTAGTAATCACTGTTCCATTCTACCGACAGCCTCCAAACGTAGCACGGAGAGGGACTGGCGCTGTTAATATCAAGCTAGAGTGCCTGCTCTCAATGGTCTAACACGTCGTCTGCTTCTAGTAATCGCAGACCATGGCTACTGAGCCCGCGGTACAGAAGAGATGCAGTTTGCGCTCCATTTGTCTGTGTTTCCCACAAAAAGAAGCCTTCAAGGTAATGTGGAACCTCACGCCTGTCGTACTCTCTGCCAAGTATCTGATTTATTGTGATCGCAATGAGGGAGTCATGTGAGATGAAGCAGTGGACTCCACGCTTGGTATTTGTACTGTGGAGCATGTGCTGTACCAGCCGATGTGCCTGTCTGTATGGCTCATGGGTTACGCCTTCCGGTCTGTCGGAGGCTGGAGTTGCTCCTGCCGGCGAGGGTAGGGCTTTGCCGTCTGCAAGATAGCGCATCGTGCTGTGGTACTTATCACTAGTCCAATACGGGCCAGCTGCCTTTGCATCAGTGACATAGATGCCAGGATCGCCAAGTAGCTTGTCTTTTGCAATCATCAGCGCCTTGGCTTGCGCACCTGTTTTGATCGCCTCAGCTGTCTGGATGCAGCGGAGTAGCGGGCTTACGTGCAGGGCGGCCAGTCTCTCACCCATGACCATGCCCAAATTGCAGGCGAGCTGCTTGCCTACTTCTGTGATACTTATTTGATTGCCAGCCTCGCCGGGCGGCAGAGGGTCTGGGCGCACCGAATGGCGCAGCATCAAGATGACCGGACAATCTGTTGGGATTTTTGTTAGGTTAGCCAACAGTGTTTTGGGAATGCATTGCGGCTTCATAACCTAGCTGTTGTTTATTTTGAGGCGGGCCACAAAGGAGAACGCAGCAGCCGTTGTGTGCTACCCTTTTCATCGATGACTTCTAATGCACCGTCAAAGCGTTCAATGCGCGCATGTCCATTGTAGAAGGGTTCAATGGCAGCATAGCGTTGCTGGTATGCAGGGAGACCGTCTTGGCGGATATGCACCCATCCGTCCTGGTCTCTGGCACGGGCATAGCCTTTGTGAAATACATCGAGGTCTAGGTACCCTAGGTCGTGAATTGGTTTTCCGCTACGGTCAATATGAGTCAGTAGCCCATCGGCTCTCTGCACGGCGGCTATGCCGTCTCGGTAATCGCCAGCGTATTGCCAACTTGACGGATAGGGTCTATTGCCAGCCCTGTCGATGTGGAAGTATGTACCTTCTAGGGTGCGGACTGTGCAGAGCCCTGTCTGAAAGTTGCCACACCATTCAAATCTCTCGGAGTACTGGGCCTGGCCTGAAGTGGTAATGTGGTGCCATCCGTTTTCGGCCTCCACTGCCGCCAAGCATTCGTAAAAATTGAAGGTCTTCAGAAATCTTGATGCATAGGCTTCTTGCCCGTCGGGGTGAATATGCCATGCCAATCCGTCGCGCCTCACTGCCGCCAAGCCGGGGGCACGGAATTTTAGCACCGAAGCAAAGCGCGCACTGTAAGCTGGCTGTTTGCTATCAGCGTGGATATGGTGCGTCTGTGACGGTGCAACTGTCAGTTGTTCCCACATTGGCTTAGGTTTTGACGGGTTGGCGCATGTTGCATTGCTGACACAGGGTGCGGTTTTGATAAGTGTGCATCAGTTGTCGGTACTCAGCACTATTCCAGATGCTCATAAAGTCCGCTGTTTCGTTTAGGTTGCCGAACTGACCTAGGCTGCGCCGTTGCTCATCGGGGGCACAACAAGGATTAAAGCGTCCTTCTGCGCTAATCCACGCTTCCTGACCCAAGAAGGGGCATTTGCCATCTGGAACCAACTCATCCACAGCAGAGGGAGATAGAGTGAATATGTTGTCCAGCAAGACAGATTTCCCATTGGGCAACCTGTATTTCTGTGTAGCTGTTTGAGCTTCTTCCACGGCTTCGTTCCATTGCCTGATACTTTCTTTGCTCCGCCGCATCGACAGGTTCTTGATTTCTTTGAAGTGTGCCCACAAATGATGACCTTTGACGCGATCTACTCCCAGCTTGGCTGCAAGTTTCACAATCCCTGCAAGCTCGGTGACATTCGTTTGCAGAAAGGTCATCTGAAAAGTCACGCGACAACGATTGCTACCGCCGGAGGCATACTCGTCCCGCACGGCAATAAACCTGCGCACATTGCCTAGTACTTCTTCCCATGTACTGTCAACCATGATGATTTCGTGCGTCTTTTTGTTCGCTCCGTTCCACGAAATCTTGACATCGGATGTGACAGGAACAATCTTTTCCGCCCATGCTGTCGCGCCTTGGCGGGGAAAGGTGCCGTTGGTCGTAAGATTCAGCTTGATATCGTATTTCCTGCACAGGTCCAAGATGCGATGAAAGTCTCGGTATAGCAGAGGCTCGCCCATTGTGGAGGGGATGATTTCTCTGAGCCCGTGTTCAGCGGCTTTAGATACAACCCTCTCAATCATTTCAAATGGCATGATGCGCCCGGGGCGCCTTTCCGCTTTGCGCTTCTTCGGAACCTCGCTGTAAGGTGAAAAGCCCTCACACATGATGCAACTGAGGTTGCAGGTGTCGGGGTTGGTGTCAAAGGTGATTCTCCAAGGCCCCTTGCGTTTCTTGACACTTGTTCTGTGCCGTTTTTTTATCGTTTGAGCATAGAGATCTTCCAACTGTCTGCAATGCTCGGATATTTCAGGCACATCTCCCGAAGCAGAATACAGATAGCCCACCTTGCCGAGCTGCTCTGCCAAGCTTGGATCGTCTGCAAGACGCTGCATCTGCTTGGCCAGCGAGTGGACATCGCGGTGCCTGAATAGTAGCCCGTTAACCTCATGATGTACGTACTCCGCCATGCCGCCAGTGTCAGCTGTAATAACCGGCACTCTGGCCTGTTGCGCCTCGTGGATGACTAGGGGGGAGTTCTCCACCCAGATTGATGGCGTCACGATGGCATCACAATGACTGAAAACCTCCCCCACAATATCTTGATTTCTATATTCTGTTCGCCACTGCACTCGCTTTTTAGCGCGCTCGGAGAGCTCTGTGTCTACGAGGTTCTTGAGGGCGGTTGTATCCAGTCCGCGCGGCCGCCCCCAGATCACAAGTCTGGCATCGCCTTTGACCAGATTGAATGCCCGCAGCAGATCGTGAATCCCTTTTGCTGGAATATGCGTGCCGATGTAACCAAAGGTAAAGGTGCTATTGGCGGCTCTCCGCTTGCCTTTGAGTATCTTGTGGTTGAAGCCGTAGTCAAGATAGGTAAGTTTGGAAAGGGGCAGGGAGAAGTCAGTATGAAAGCGTTTTAGCAGGTAGTTTGAAGGGGCAATAAACAGGTCAACAAGCTCTGCCATAGCATGAACATGCTGCATGCGCTGCCCCACCCAGTCTGTCCAATATGCAATATCGCTTTTCCTTTGCTGTGCTCCGCCGCCGAAGTAGCAGGCGTAGCAATGAGTGGCGCATTTGCGGTCTTCCTGTCCGCCACACAGCCCCCAGACCTGTTCGTGGTCGGTTGGGAATCTTTGAATGAACTGCCCGCGCGGACACATCAGCCAGTAATCGTGCAGGGTAAACACAAGGGGGACATTGCGCATGGCAACTTCTTGCAGGATTGATGTAGACAGGTGGTTCAAGTGTCCGATATGAACGAGGTCGGGCTTTGTTTCATCCATGATTTGGGCGAATAGCCTATCAATACTTGCATCGCGATAGCGGTCCTTCAGACGGGGGTTGTTGACCAGGTGCAGGCGAATGCGCTGGTCGTCTTCATCCGTTGCCGTTCTGTAGGCGAAGTCCGGCCTAAAGGTATCTTCTTCTCGGGTAAATACCTGTACTTGGTGTTTTTTTGCCATTTGTTGGGCGACCGCCTGGCTATAGACTTCGGAGCCAGCGTTGTATTGAGGCGGGTATCCGTGAATGACTTTCAGTAATTTCATGCTTGCCTCAGTGTTCGGTATTCTGTAACTAACTGGCGCAAACCGTCAATCAAAGGTGTTGAGGCATGCCAGCCAAGTAACTTTTTTGCCAGTTCGGGTGAGCCTTGAAAATGCGGCACATCATATGTTCGAGGCGCAGCATTCCGCATAAGGGATGGCGAACTGACTCTATCAATAATCATTCTTGCAAGCTGGTGCAATGTGGTACTCACACCGCTGACTAGGTGAATCGGTGGGAGAGAAACGCCTCGGCTCGCCAGATCTGCAATGATGAGGATTGCTGCTGCCACATCATCCTTGTGTGTGAAGTCAAAAGAGCAGTGTCCATCAAGCCTCAGTGCTTCTCCCGACAGCGCAGCACCTATAAATGCTGGGATAACTCGGTCAGCATGATCTGCGGTTGAGCCATAGACATTAGAGAGTCGGACCGTATAGGCTTGAACACCCTTTGCTTTGGCTTCCTGCACCAAGGCTTCGCCGGCAACCTTGCTCCTGCCATACACATTCACTGGACGCAGCAGGTGGCATTCAGCCACTGGCAATTTGGCAGGAATACCGTAGACCTCTCGGCTGCTAAGGAATATCAGCCAGGGCTTGGACTTGAGCCTTTCTATGGCAGCTACTACGTTACGCACTCCCCGAACATTAGTTTGCTGACATAGCTCAGGCTGCAGTTCACCCCAGCATACGCGCGAAAGAGCGGCAGCATGTATAACGCCGTCACAGCCGCTGACGGCCTCTTGGACAAAATCGGCATCTGCTATATCTCCACAATACTCTTTGCAGTTGCTCTTGATGTCCAATAAACGTGTGTGTACACCAGCCAGTCGCAGTCGGTTTATCACTGCAGAGCCTATTAAGCCTTCAGCTCCAGTCACCAGAATCTGCTTCAATTTGGACTCGCCGCTCTTATCGCCATCGGCGCGGATGTGCTGTCTCCAACAATTCCAAGCTAGGCTGTGTAATCGTCTGGCTTCTGATAGTTTGCATGTCAGGTAGCGGGACTATTGCTTTAGACGGGGGCTCATCCCCTTTTCAACCCGGATTATAGCGAGCAGCAGTAGAGCAGGTCAAATTAAATAGTGTATATATTGGGCGCTTTGACCGATATCGAACGCAGCCGTACCAAGTGTTGGTGGAGGTGGCGGGAATCGAACCTGCGTCCGATCGCTCTACTCCTTAAGTACTACATGTTTAGTCTGTCGTTGTTTTAGCCCTACTGCTGACTCGTCAGACAGGGATCAGGGGCGAACCTCAAAGAGATTTCACTGAGCAGCTGAGGCAGACCTCACAGCTATCCCAATATGGTGTCGCTTCTTTTGGTTATGGAAACCCGCCAGAGCGACTGGCTTAAGCTGTACTGGTTGAGTATCTCTTGCTCTGTGCTTACGATGCAGCATCGCTTTGCAGGTACCTGAACTCGGCTTCAATCAGAGGGTCGGGAATATCTACGTGGGACCGTAAGTCAAAACCATGCTGCTTGGCGATCAGATGCCACGGCGAACCGTCCCGATGTGTCACAGCAACCAGATCAATGCCGCTATAGGGCCAGTATCTTTTGGATATGCCAGTCAAAAAGTCGCCCTGGCTGCTGCTGTCAGATACCAGACGGGGCATGTGCCCTTGCATATCTTTGACAGGGGTAGCGAAAAAAGGCGATTCTTGTACGCGTTCCTGATGTTTCAACGCGGTATACAGGCTGGGGAATACCGGGCCATGTTGCCAGGCTTGGGGCGTTTCATGGGTCAGGCGCTGGTCGGCATCCTGAAGAAGCCACCAGCCGTAGGCGCAATACACAGCCTTCTGCAGCTTCAAGTGGCTGATGCCTGGCTCTTTCGCAATCAGAAAGTTCGCGACCTGAAGTGGCGTGTATTGCCCGTTCTGCCTGCCTGCTCTGGCGCTATTCATCAGCTAAACCTTCCGGCCCTATGCATTCTGTCGGCGCGCATTTTGCGACTGCAGAGCGGGTTTGTCAAACAGTAACTTTGATCGACGCCTCATAATCCAGTCTATCAAAAATAGGGCAGATAGCCAGAAGGATGCAATCTACGCAAATTGAGTTTATAGGGCTGGCGCCGGTTGTATACCCGGGAGGAGCTGACTCGGTAGCCTACGGATATGATGGCATACAGATTGTAATATTTAACCGCACGGGTCAGGGTGCTCTCCTCAATAGCACCGTGCTGAGTGGTATGTTCCAAAATGGAACTAACCACTTCCTCCTCCAATTCCCCGGACTCGAAGATGTTTTTCACTGGAGGAGCTGACCCGGCAGCCTACGGATATGATGGCGTCCAGATTGTAGAATTTCACCTTCTGTTTGACCTGACGAGACCCTTCCTTCTGAACTGTTTCCAAAATGGAAATAGTTGCCTCGCGCTGTCACTCTCCCTCAGAAAATATGTTATCCAGATGCTTGGTGATTGCTGGGCGCTGCACGCCAAAAAGCTCGGCAATGCGCTCTTGAGTCAACCAGATCGTCTCATCGTACAGAATGCACTCCACTTTCACCTGACCATCGGGGGCGCTATAAAGCAGAAAGTCGGTCATTTCATCCCGTGTAGTCAACCGCCTTTCTTCTGTGTTTTCAGTGTGGTCCGTGGTTCCACCTGATTGGTGTTTATCCGT
>JBPCXB010000217.1:0-1876 GCA_051008935.1 Gammaproteobacteria bacterium
GCAGTACGCTGCATATGAATCAGCGCAAACAGACCTCAGATTATCTGGCTGATATGGGCATCCAACTCTGGATTCTCCGCCCCTTTGCTAACGAAGAGGAGCATCCGCCCAAACAACACCATACAGATTCACCCAAAACTAAAGGCCTTGCACCTCCTTCTGATACGCTAGTGCCCGCATCACCGCCGACACGTCCACAGCAACCCCCGACACAGGTAACAAGCAAGCAGCCTCCGTCACAATGCCATCTGCTGACCTTGCGCAGCGCAGGCTGTCTGGTTGTAGCAGAAGGCCCTAAGCAGCACGCAAAAAACAAACGCAATCTACAGCTGATGCTCAAGAGCATCGCAATGGCAATCAGGCACTGCCAAAATCCTCCAGAATCTCTTACCGAGAGGTCTCAGGCGGCGGCTTCAAGTATGACGCTGTCCGGCAACCACTCTAGCAACACCCACTCATTGCAAGATGCCATCAGCCAATACCTTCAGGGTTTAATTGCCCAAACACCCACTAACAAAAAAGGGGCATCTCCGCAGAAAACAGAAAAAAAGCCAGATCAGTCAAAAGTTGCGCACAAGTTGTTACTAGTTTTAGGCTCCCAGCTTGCAAAAAGCTGCCAATCAGAAAAGTTGCAATCGACAGGCGCACAGGTTCTATATTTCCCTCACTCTCTTGAAAAAATCGCACCATCTCCAGAATTAAAACGGCAACTCTGGCAATTAATCCAGAGCGTATTATCGAAATCTCCTGTCAAAAATTAATCGTTCGTTTTTATCAAAAACAAAACAGATTCAACACGATAATTGCCTTGCAACTAGCGCAGCTGCAGGCATAGCCAAACAACTGAACAAGACCTTTAGAATCAGGCTTTAAGCCCTCTTTCCAACACGCCTGTTTCGCATAACTGAGCAGACACTTCTGCTATTGACATCCGGTCGAAAAGCTGTTAAAAATTCGCTGCCTTTGTGGGAGTTGCTCGCAGCAATATTGCTAAAAGCTTCGCCCATCCCTAAGCCAGTAAAGAGAGGATCCTAACCATGACTATCATCACTCAGTTGACAGACAATTTTCAAAAACTATGGATAGCAATTCGGCTGTCTGTAACCTGTACTTTCGTAGCTGGCGCAATGGTATTCAGTGCCGCTGTGCAGGCCCAATCCGCCAACTCGCAGCAGGCAGACTCCATGTCTGATCTGGAAGAAGGCATTGAAGAATTAGTCGTTACAGGAACACTGATTCGAGGCACTCCCATAGATGGTGCCAACTCAGTAACTGTGATAGACCGCTCTGAACTAGAAGTTCAGGGAACCCCCAGCGTTATCGACATTGTGCGTAATCTAGGGATTGCCAATGGTAATTTAGGTGAGACCAACCAGTTTCAGGCCAATGGAGCCGAAGGTGTGGCTTCCGTAAATATTCGCGGTTTGGGCAATGAGCGAACACTGCTGTTGCTAAACGGCCGAAGATTGCCCTATGTTGGTTATGGCTTTGCCAACTTCTCTAACCTAAACGCTATCCCTGCTATCGCACTGCAACGACTGGAAGTGCTAAAAGAGGGTGCAGCTGCGACCTATGGTTCAGACGCAGTGGCTGGTGTTGCAAACGTCATTACCCGCAGCAAATTCGATGGGTTTGAACTTTCGGCCAACCTGAACATGATTGACGGTAGCGACGGCGACACCCAGTTGGGATTGATCTGGGGTAACGAATACAGCCCAGGCTCTAATCTAATGGTCTCATTCGGGCTGTACGAACGCAGCGAATTACCAACTGTAGAACGCGACTGGGCCGTCAGCGGACCAGCGACCGGCGGCACAGGCACAAACACCCCTGCCATCGGTACTTCAGGCATTCCTAACCCCGGGTTGTTCTATAC
>JBPCXB010000218.1:0-4029 GCA_051008935.1 Gammaproteobacteria bacterium
TTGACCCGTCACCCGAATTATTTTGGAGATGCCTGTATTTGGTGGAGCTTTGGGCTCTTTGCTTTGGCCAATGGCTATTGGCTTGGCATACTTGCCAGTGCGCTGATGACTTTCTTGTTGCTGAAAGTGTCGGGGGTAGCGATGCTTGAAAGAGGCATGAAGCGTTCGAGACCCGACGCTATGACGCAGTATCAGAAAGAAGTGAATGCGTTTTTCCCCGGCTGGCGCCGCAGACGTTAGCCATTAATCGATGCAGGGTCGACTGACGGCGTGTTCAGCAAAGGTGCGAGTGCATCGCGCCATTTGCGGTATTTACCCTGCTGATTCAAAGAAGCATACGCCGGACTGGTGGAAGGCAGTTGCAGCAGGTTATAGCTGCTGGGACTGCGTTTGATCACAGATTGTGCGTGGCGCTTGAATAGCGCCATGGCCTTGCCGCCATTGCAGCAGACCAGTCGGATTGAGGGCTGGTCATCCAGCAAAGCAGCAATCGGATTGGGTTTCTCGCTTGCGCGGTTGATGCTGGAATCGAGGCTGCCGGCACGTTCGCAACTGGCCAACATATCCCAGAGGGCAATACGGCATCTTATTAACAGTTGGATGCGCTGCTGATAGCAGCTGCTAGCTGCCACAGAAGTAGCATTGGCAGTAGAAAAGGTAGAAAAGATTTGGCAGATAATAGGCCAGAAAGCGTTATGTTTATTGCCGTAGTATTCTTTGTTTCTGAGCGAGGCGTCGCTTGGAGCAGAACCCAAAATCAAAGCTGTAGGTCTAACTGGCATAATCGGCCCAAAGCTGACTATATTTGGTGTGTTTTGTTGCATTCCATCGCTACCTTGAATAAGCTAATACAGTGAGTTTGAATATTTAGGAACATGCAATGAATAGGAGGCTTCAATTGATTGGCTTAGATCCAGCTATGAGTATGGTTCGAGAGGCGCTCAAGTGCAGTATGCGCATTTTATTCAAACACTGTGCCTATTGGGTGCTGGCAGGGGCATTGCTGTTCGTATTGCCTCAAGCCCAAGCAGCTGCAGCTAATTTGCCACAGATCAATGGCTTTGATGTTGATCTGGGGCTGTTGGATCGAAAAGAACAGAAAGCTCTGGCAAAATTGCGCAAGAAAGAGCGGAAATTGCGATCTGGATTTCGGCAGGCCTTATTGCAGAAAATTTCTGATACTGAGATGAGCGTTTTCTTTCGAAAAACCGAAGATAGGCCAGCGCAGCGTCTGCGTTATATGAGACGTAAAGCCAATCAGGGGAATTTTTGGGCCATGCTCTACGTAGCCGATGCCTATTATGCGGGTGGCTCAGTACAGACCGACGCCAGTAGAGCCGGACTGGCATATTGCGAAATTGCCAAGCGTAAGCGCCTGTTGCGTACATCTGGCGAGCGCAATATCAATCTGGTCACTTACAGGCTCAGCATCCTGAGTATTCTGCATCGCGCCAAAAGCCTGCTCACAACTGGCCATGCGGCCCGCCGTTATCGTGATTTGGCACACAAACTTAAAAACTGCCAGAATGCGGTTTTTTAGCGTTTCTGGGCCAGTCGGTTTTGAATGATCGATTCTGGATGCAACGCGCTCTGGATCTGGCTACTCAGGCTGCCAGCGAAGGGGAAGTGCCGGTAGGGGCTTTGGTCGTTCATCAAGGTGAGATTGTTGGCGAGGGTTATAACAGCACGATCAGCGCATCTGATCCGACTGCTCATGCGGAGGTTGTGGCGCTTAGGCGTGCCGCTACCCGACTTAACAACTACCGTTTGCCTGATACGCGCGTGTTTGTTACTCTGGAGCCCTGTACTATGTGTGTAGGCGCGCTGATCCATGCGCGCATCAGCGAGCTGGTTTTTGCTGCCAGAGAGCCGCGCACCGGGGCAGTGGTCAGCTGTGCCTCCCTGTTGGACCAGCCTTGGCACAACCATCGCATTAAGTGGCAGGAGGGGGTGTTAGCGGATGACAGTACCGCTTTAATGCAGCAGTTTTTCCGAGCCCGTCGGCAATAAGCGCAGCTGCGTTCTAAAGTTCATCAGCAAAGCTGTTGCGATCTGCATTAAATCCTTTGATAAAGCGCACCGAAGGTGATTGGTTGCGGCTCCAGAGTACGGATTCAACACGGGTATCAGCGGGCATGTTTCCAGCGGCCAGATCCTGTACAAAATACTTGAGTGTGCGCTGCACTGTTGGAAATGCAAGGGCATCCCAAGGGATATCCTCTGGGCGATACAGGCGTACCTCTTCGCTCTCTGCTTTGGGAGTAAAGTCGCATTCGATCAGGTCAGCTTTGAGAAATATATAGACCTGATTGATGTGCGGCAGGCTGAATAGTGAATAAATTTGATGAGTGCGGATGCGCGCCCCTGTCTCTTCCAGCGTCTCGCGCCGTGCTGCTTCATCCAGAGTTTCTGAATTCTCCATAAAGCCTGCTGGCAGAGTCCAGAAGCCCTTGCGCGGCTCAATAGACCGTTTGCATAACAGCACTTCGTTGCCTTGAGTGGTTAGGGTGCCGGCAATAATTTTTGGATTCTGGTAGTGAATGGCATGACATTCTGGGCAGCAGAAACGCTCCAGATTGTCTCCAGGCGGCACTTTGCGTACGACTCGGGCGCCGCAGGCAGAGCAATAGTTCATATAAGGTTATGCAGAGAAGGTTGGGTTGTAAGTAGTATTTTATCGGGAGCACACAGGAGCGCCGCCAGATACCGTACTACCAGAGTTGTCTGCACCAAGCGCCTGAACGTGTTTCAGGTGCCAGAACGGCTGCTGCTTAGTGTACGGGGGGCGTAGACCAGAGCTGTTTCATCCAGGTCTACCGCGGGTAACTCATCGCGCTCGGTGTAGTAGTCGTAGTTGAATTTCCAAGGCGCTTGGGCCAGCTGGTGCGCAAAAAGATGCATGCTTCTTTTGATATAGCCCGAGTTGAAAACTTCTTCTTCTACCCAGGGCAGGCGCTCCATAGCCTGCTCTTCTGGCGTCAGAACCGGGGTGACTGAGCCTGTACCTAGGCTGTCCATGTGCTTGAGCAGGTTGCAGATAAAGTCTGCAACCAGATCTACCCGCATCGTCCAGCTGGTGCGAAAATAGCCGAACATTTGAGACATATTAGGGATGTCAGAAAATAGAATGCCGCGATAGGTGACATGATTGTGCAGATCAATGGCCTTGCCGTCTACGGAAAACTGCATTCCACCCAAAGGCAGAACGTTAAAGCCTGTAGCCGTAATGATGATGTCCGCTTCCAGAATGCTCCCTGATTGCAGCTGGATGCCCTGCTCGACAAAGCGTTCAATGCCATCAGTCACCACCGATGCCTGACCTGATGCAATGGCTTTAAACAAATCACCGTCAGGCACATAGGCCAGCCGCTGCTGCCAAGGGCGGTAGCTAGGCGTGAAGTGTTTCTCAATATCGGCATCTTCGCCCAAAAACTGACGGATTACGGATAGCAACTCTTGTTTGACCATTTCGGGGTGTTGCGCGGATAAGGTCTGAACCTCTTGTTGCAGCTTGAGGATATCTCGGCGCAGGATTTCGTGCAGCCATTCGGGTGGAATATCCAGATCGCGCAAGCGATCAGCCAATTCATTGCGGTTTTCCCCGGTGAAAAAATAGGTTGGGGATCGTTGCAGCATGGTCACATGCTGGGCTTTTTCAGACAGATTAGGAATCAGCGTGGCCGCAGTGGCACCAGAGCCAATCACAATTATTTTTTTATCCGTGTAATCCAGATCGTCGGGCCAAGTTTGAGGGTGTACGATAGACCCTTGAAAGTCGTCCATGCCTGCGAAGTCTGGTGTATAGCCCTTGGCATGGTCGTAGTAACCCTGACACATCCACAGAAAATTGCATCTAAAGACCTTTTGTTCTCCCGTTTCTTGATGCTGGCATTGAACCAGCCAATTTTGCAGCTTGCTGTCCCAGCTGGCGCTCAGCCCTTTGTGCTGATACAGGATTTTTTCTTGCAATTGGTTGTCTGCAATCACTTCCTGCAGGTAATTCAAAATGTCTGCTCGCTCTGCTATGGG
>JBPCXB010000219.1:0-2019 GCA_051008935.1 Gammaproteobacteria bacterium
GTTCAGCAGATTCGGGAACTGCATCATGGCTGTGGAGAGGATTGAAGTCAAGCCTGCGATAATCCAATGGATGTTTGACCGCACTGGCCAGCACCCTGAGCAGGAAGATGCCCCAAACTGGACGCGGATGGTAGCGGGGTGGCTAGAAAAACCTCCCACTCTAAAGCAGCTACTAGCCGCTGCTAACTCTGCCCACATTCCTTTTGATTACCTACTGAGAGATGAGCCTCCGCCTAAAGCAGTAGTCCCGCTACCTGACATGCGAACCGTAGAAAATAGAGAGATTACTGAGCCCAGCCTAGATTTGCTGGAAGTCATCCATCTCTGTCAATGGCGCCAAGAGTGGTACAAAGACTACCTGCACCGCACTTCTAACGCATCCTGTGATTTTGTCGGTTCAGCTTCTCTAGAGGATGAGCCGCAGAGAGTGGCAGCAACTATACGCAAACTCTTGCAACTCCCTTTGATACCCCCAAAAGGCACTTGGGAACAGCGGGTGAAGGACTTGACGCAACAAGCCGCTGAAAAGGTGGGAGTATTGAGCATGCGAATGTCTATGCTCGGCAGTCACCATCGCATGCTGGACCCCGAAGAATTTAGGGGCTTTGCGCTAGCGGATGATCGTGCACCAGTGATATGTATCAATGGCGCAGACAGCAAGGGGGCCCAGGCCTTCACTTTTGCGCACGAATTTGCTCACCTAATGCTAGGCGAGACAGCCCTCTCCGGCAGCCCTAGGCCCACTGAGGAAACGAGTGATGTGGAGCAGTGGTGTAATGCAGTTGCCGCAGAGTTTTTAGTACCTGCTGACGATTTTTTGAGTCAGGATGCCTCACAGGTGAATGAATTGGTGCGAAGATACAAGGCCAGTGCCTTGGTCATTTTGATACGCCTCAAGACTTTAAACGCTATAAACAGGCAGGAATTTCAACAACGCTACGATCAGGAGAAAGAGCGCATTGAAAGGGAGAAAAAAGGCTTCTCTGTCCCACACGGACGGCGTAGAGGCCAGATTAATGAAGCAAATCCTCTACTTTGCCGCGCAGTTATCAGTAGCGTCAGAGAGGGACGCACTACTTTCAAAGAGGCCTTTAGCCTATTGCGGGTTAAGAACACTAAGGCATTACAGGAGGTTGGCAAACTAGTGGGGGCAGAGCTTTAGATGTACCTCTTGGATACAGGGGCATTCATCACTCCCAGCAATATGTGGTATGGCTTAGATTTCTGCTCAGGGTTTTGGGATTGGCTGGTTGTAGAAAACACAAGAGGACTAGTCATCAGCATCCAGCAAGTCCGAGAGGAAATCAATAAGGAAGATACGGATCAGCAGCAGGCATTGTTGCAGTGGGTCAAGGGGTCGGGCCGTGTGCTGTTTGAACAGGCACGGTACCAGAGTTCAGACCTAGGTCGAGTTGGGACATGGGTGAGGCAAGCACAACCCTATAATGAGGGAGCCAAGAATGGCTGGTTAGCCGATAACGCGGACCCGTCTTTAGTGGCGGAAGCCTTGGCCAGAGCAGAATCTCAAATAGTAATTGTCTCCACAGAGGTTACTGGCAATCCAAAATCTGCCGCTGCAGGATCACAAAAACAGGTCAAAATCCCCGATGTATGCGACGGATTAGACATCCCTTGTATCCAGCCTTGGGAGATGCTGAGAAGAGAACAGCCTTCTTTTATACTCAAAAGGGGCTAATCGGGGGGCTACTATCAGAGTGCCCTTCAAATAATACTGCTATAGAAATGTATTTCCGCAATATATCGACGCCCGCCGTCTCCACCATATTTGTGCGGCTGCGTCCGATATCAGTCAAAACGCCCAATACATACATTATTTATTTGCCCTGCTTTGACGTGAGTAGTCTGTAATGGGGAAGAAACCACGAATGGGCACGGATAAACACCAATCAGGTGGAACCACGGACCACACTGAAAACACAGAAGAAAGGCGGTTGACTACACGGGATGAAATGACCGACTTTCTGCTTTATAGCGCCCCCGATGGTCAGGTGAAAGTGG
>JBPCXB010000220.1:0-3047 GCA_051008935.1 Gammaproteobacteria bacterium
CAATGCCTTCCTGCCCCTGGCCATCGATGCCCGCCAAGCCAATGACCGGTGCCACAATCTCGCCAACAGGATAGTAGCGTTTATGCTCTTCAATCAGCTTGACGCCGGGCATCTGCAAAGCAGACAGTTGAGCCACCACCGGCAGATCCAGCTGCCGTTGCATGAACACCAATCTGCGCGCACCTGCACTACGAAAGCGTTTTTTCAGCGCCTGCCAATCCATATCAACAAGAGCGGCAATTTGCCGCCAATTCTCGTCTTTGTCTTCAAACGTGCGTACATCTATGGCCAAAGTACGAGTCGGTTGGCTGATGGCCAGCGGAAATGCATTGCGATCGTAGATCGAACCTCTGAATTTTTTCTGTTCAAACGCAACGCTTGAGGCGCCCGATTCTGGAAGTTGAGCACGGGTCTGTATCTCGGCCGACGGTGCCCAGACAAGCTGAAAATGCCTAGCTACAACTGCCAGATGCGCCGCTACAATCAACACACCCACAAGCAAAATACGCCACCCTGTACGGCGCCACCAGTAATCCTCAGAGGTGAGGAGGGTGTAATGCTCTTGAGCGGCCATAGACAGAGGGATACACCAACTTACTGCTGGTGATTATCCAGATAGTCTGCATTGCTGGTGCGCCGGTGCCGTGGGTTTACCAACGATAGCGGCCGCAGGATTTTGCGATTTTCGACCAGTTGCAGATCATTGGCCACTTGATCCAGCACCAGCGGATTGATCAACGCCCATTCTTCAAAGCGCAGCTGGTCTTGCTGCAATACCAACTGGTGCCGTTCCGCACGCAGGTCCTCTAAGGCCTCCTGCATGAGATGCATCTGATAGACATTGGCAGCACGGGCAGAAGCCATAACACCAACAAAGGCAAACAGTAGATAACTTACTAATTTAATACTCGTACTCATAGCAATTCTCCTGACATCTTTTTGTGGGCTACACGCAACAGGGCGCTGCGTGACCGGGGATTGGATCTTTTCTCTGCAAAAGTCGGCTTCTGCACCGAACTTGCTGAAAAAAGCATTGAAGATTGGCGAATAAAGCGACTGACCAGGCTGTCTTCCAGCGAATGGAATGCAATCACTACCAGACGGCCTCCTTCTTTCAGCAGACCTTCGCTCAACTCCAGACCCCTCTGCAATTCTTCTATCTCGTTATTGACCACCAGACGCAAAGCCTGAAATACCCTTGTAGCCGGATGTTTGCGCCCGTCTCGGCCTGGCTTTACGCGGCCAATCAATGCAGATAGGCCCGCCGCCGTCAAAGGCACCGACGACAGATCGCGAGACGAAGCAATGGCCTCTGCAATACGCTGCGCGTGACGCTCATTACCATACTGCTTGAAAACCTGCTCCATCTGAGTCTCTGTAGCCTGAGCCAACCAGTTCTCTGCTGTGACCTGTTGGCCTTGGTCCATACGCATATCCAGAGGGGCTTCGGCATGAAAGCTGAAACCACGCTGTTCATCATCCAGCTGAATGGAAGAGATACCCAGATCCATCAAGATGCCGTCAAAGCTATTGGGCTGAAACAAGTCTGCCATCTGGGAAAAAGAACCGTGGCAGAGAGCCAGCCTGGAATCTTGCTGTGCCAGCAGTTCCCCCTGCTCGATCATGCCCGCATCCCGATCCAGGCCACGGAGGCTACCCTCAGCGTCCAGCTGTGCCAGAATGCCTTTGCTGTGCCCACCGCCGCCAAAAGTGGCATCCAGATAGCACCCCGACGGACGAACCGCCAGACCTTCCAGAGCTTCAACCATCATGACAGGTTGATGTCGGTTGGTGCCGTTTCTTGATTGTGCGTGCGCCACAGCCCATACTCTTTCATCATATCCACGCCTAAGCTGAGCTCTTGCCGGATATCGGCACGGTCAGCAGCAGGCGTATTGCATACCCGTTCGTAGATTTCTGGGTTCCAAAGCGTAGCACAATGCCCCTCACCCGCCAGAACAAGCTCTGCGCCCGGATCGATGCGGCCATAGTCTCGGCGGATCTGATCGATATGCACCAAAAGCCTGCTTTCATCGCTCAAATCGATACTGGCATTCTGACTGCCGTTAAAGAAGCGCATACGCATTTGACGCGCATCCGTGTCATACAATGGCAAAGAATCCATACGAATGGCAATCTGCTCAAAGCCCTGATGCGGGTAAATTCTGAGAGCCGGATATTCGAGGTCTTTGGCAACATAGATGCCATAGCCGCTGTCATTGCCTAAACTAGAGAGATGACGCAAAGCGCTGCGCCAGCGCGTAGGCAAACTAATGCGCCCTTTGCTATCCATCTTCACCGCATACTGACCTGTGAGGAATAACATAAGACCGAGTGCCCAAGCTCCAAAAAGAAAATGTTCTTACAAAAGTAAATTTAGCACACAGGTGTCGAACAGGTCACACTCACATGCTTAAATTTCACACCCTGACGCAACACTTAAACACACTTAGCAACATTCAGATTTTCTCAAACCCTTGAGCCATCCGATTAACGGCACGGCCCTCTGAGCAAAAAGTTGCCAAAATTAAGCGCCGCAAACAATCTGCCAGCGCACCCCTTTTGATATGCAGCGCACAGGCACGAACTGCCTTTTTCACCCGCGCGCATTGAAAAATTATCAACAAAAACAGAGGCTTATATTGAAGCCCTCTAGAAATGCGGCCTATTATACTTCACAAACACACTAATAGTGCGTTTTTCACTATACTTAGTAACTACCCAGTGCTAAAACACTAAGCATATGCATCTATGGGGCAAACTGCGCACCAACTGCGCATTCAAGACCAACCGTCCCGATGGCCAAAAAGCCCAGAGCTATAAAAAACATCTACTCCATATAATAAACATCATTAATATAGATACCCATCTATATTAATGATGTTCTGCGAAACACAACTTTTCCACAACCTAACCACAAACCCAACAAATACCACTCATTTTTCAGAAAAAACAGGCTTTAATTTGCCGCCTATCAGCTTTTAGATGTTTTTTTATGATACGAGACGCAAACAATATTAAGAGCGCTCCAAAGGTCAATAAGCGCA